>CAYSWH010000020.1:0-30527 GCA_964434775.1 uncultured Candidatus Saccharibacteria bacterium
TTACAAACTTTTAAGAATGCTCCCAGTATATCCTAGAATTAGGGTTTTGGCAAATGGTGGTTTTTTTGACATTCTTATTATTTTCAATTCTACTTATGGAAATAAGTTGTGAAAAGATAATAAGTCAATAATCGATAATTTATGGTTGAAAGAACAAAACAAAAGAACCAAAGAAGTATAATTTATTCTTTAGTAAAGTTAATTGCATTTTTTTCCCTGATTATGCTATCCTTTGTTTCCTTAACTGCCAATGTAGTCTTCCTGCTTGATAAATATAGTAGCTTTGTAAACATCGGATTTACTCCAAATCATCAAGTGATAGAAATTATCAAAAACGAGTCAATAAACCCTCTTCCTGATGAAGAAGAAGAAAAAGAGGAATGGCAACTCAAAGGTTTGGTACAGTCCTTACAAGATCCTTACAGCGTATATTTACCTGCAGAAGAAGCAGAAGATTTTAGGAATAGTGTCAATGAAAGATATGAAGGGGTAGGGATCAGATTTGAGTTTACCGAAAGAGGGGTTTTGGTTCAAGAAGTTATAGGCGGAAGCCCGGCGGAAGCGGCAGGTGTTTTATCGGGAGATATTCTTAAAGAAATAGACGGTGAAGATGTAGACAGGATGGAATTTAGTGAAATCGGTGAAAAAATTAGGGGTCCTGAAGGTTCAACTGTGGAACTAACCTTTTTTAGAGAAGATGAAGTAGTAGAATTTGAAATTGAAAGAGCAAAAATTAGTACGGGTTTAGCTAGCTTAGATATTCGTGAGGAAATAGCGATTATCCGGATAACTTCTTTTGGTGATCAACTGGATAAGAAGCTCTCGGAGATTATTGATGAAATAAAAGCAAATGCAGAAATTAAATATTTGGTAATTGATTTGCGCAGTAACGGTGGAGGTTTGTTGGATCAGGCTGTAGAATCATCTTCATATTTTATGGATGAAGGTTCCTTAATAGTTTCCGAAAAAGGCAAAGATTTTGAAAAAGAACTCAAGTCCGTAGACAAAGATAAATCTCTGCAAGATTATCCCGTATTGATTTTGGTTGACGGAGACACGGCCTCGGCTAGTGAAATTTTTGCAGCGGCACTCAGATATCATCACGAAGCCAAGCTGGTAGGTAGTAATACTTTTGGTAAAGGTTCAGTGCAACAAATTTTCACCCTAAATAATGGAGACTCCTTAAAATTAACTGTAGCCAATTGGTATACTCCGGACGGGCAGAATATAAATGAAGCGGGTTTAGAGCCTGACATCAAGGTTAACTCACAGAATGCACTTGATGAAGTTCTTGAATATTATGATTGGGAGGAAGGTGTCTTGAATGAAAGTTCTGATGATCCTTCCGGTGAATAGTTGTAATTAGTGAGTATTCTGCTGAATTTAGTTTATTTTTGGTAAGTCGGATGATTCCGGTGTTCTTGACAAAAGCAACCACAAAAGGCACTTTCAGAGTATGTCTGACCTGTTTCTTGATAAGAGCGAGGGAGGTGATAATGATACTGTGAGTGCTGATTTTGAACTTTTTGACCTGAAGCAAAAAGCCGGGGAAATTACTAAGCAGCTTAATTGGGTGTTCACACAAAGAAAACCTGAATATATTGAGGAGGTTCTAAGTTTATCTGAGCACAAGAGTGTCCAAGTTCGCCGGAAATTGTCTTCAGGAATTGTGGCAATAGGAAACAAAGAAATTATTCAAAAATTGGAAGATTGGAAGCAGAAAGAATCTGATCGGGAAACAGTCATAAATTTAGAAGTTTCAATTGATAAATTACACCGGGCTGTTGAAGATGATGAGGAGCGATTTTCGGAATCAATCTTGAGTGTAAGTGAAGCCGTAAAGTATTTGAAAGGTCTAATCGGTGAAAAGACTTTTGTGATTGAAGGTGAGCTTAGCGATATAAAACTCTTCCAAAGGACCGGACAGGATATTTATTACTTAGCACTCAAGGATAAGCAAGAAAGCAGAATTGACTGTATGCTTCTTTCCAAGATTGCCTATCAAGCCGGGTTTCCGATTAACGAAGGTTTTACGGTGAGAGCTACGGGCAAATTTAAACTTGGGAAACAATCCAGGCTCTACTTTGAGATTCATAAACTTACTTTGACCGGGGAAGGTGAGCTATTACGTAATTTAAAAATTTTAGAAGAGAAATTGCAAAAAGAAGGGCTCTTTGAAGAGTCCAGAAAAAGGCAATTACCTCTTTTGCCGAGAAATATCTTACTGATTGCCAGTCCCAATAGTGCTGCTCTCAATGATTTCACTAAAGTCTTGGATTTTCGAAGACGAAATGTTAACATTTACCACCTTCCCATAAAGACTCAAGGAGTAGGGGCGGAATTTGATATTCTCTGTAAACTTGAAAAAGTAAATGAATTAACTGAAAAGTATTTCATTGATACGGTGGTGATGACGAGAGGAGGTGGTTCTTTGGATGATCTATTTGTTTTCAATTCAGAGAAGATAATTCGAGCTCTTTATTCCATAAACAGACCGACTATTGTAGCTATAGGTCACGAGAGAGATACGACTCTTGCTGAATTAGTGGCCGATTTACGTTGTAGTACGCCATCTCAGGCCGCAGAAAAGAGCAGTTTGAGTAATTCCGAAGTTTTGCACCAAGTAAACAGTCTTTACTCGGCAGTAAGTTCTGAGGTTTATGATAAGAAATA
This sequence comes from uncultured Candidatus Saccharibacteria bacterium, assembly GCA_964434775.1. Classification (GTDB taxonomy): domain Bacteria; phylum Patescibacteriota; class JACMRA01; order JACMRA01; family JACMRA01; genus CAYSWH01. The sequence continues at coordinate 2,674 of CAYSWH010000020.1, forward strand.
TCGTTACGAAGAGGCCACCAGACGTCTTTTTTATAATGTGTCATTGCTCATTAAGGCAGATTTGCAACAAGCTCAGAATATTTGTCGGCAGGTTGATTATTTAACATACTCGGTGATTAATAGAGTTAGACTGGAGAATAGGCAGGCTTTTTCCAAGTCGGTTTTAGCAGTCAAAGAACGGGTGCAACAAGACCTTCAGAATTTACAGAGTTTAGATAGGTTTAGGTTAGAATTGGATTTTAAAGTGAAGGAATATAGGGCGGTTAATGAAAAAATGTTATACGAAGTCAAAGAAAATGTTTTGTCAAATTTCAGAAGTGCCAAACAAGAATTTATAAACACCCATACCAGGATAAGTTTGTACGATCCTCAGAATGTTCTAAAATTGGGCTATGCGATGATTTCTCAAGAGGGAGAAGTGATAGAAAAACTATCGCAAATCGATAAGCAAAAACCTGTTTCAATAAAGATGCAAGACGGAGAAGGGAAATTTGAAAGTACTGGTGTGTCAGATTTTTAAACTTTGGTCGGGCAGTAAATAATTATCTTAAAGTCTTTAATTTAGATTAGCTTTGGGTTACAATATCGACTTCGAGGTTATCTCTTAACCATTGTCTCCAAACCTTATTGATTAGACCCTTATATCTTGCTTTTATTTTATCCCCTCGTAATATCAAATCCTGCAGTTCTAACACTTTAAAACCAATATCTTCAATGACAAATATATCTATTAAAGGTAGAATCAGCTTCAATTCGTTAAATATAAATTCCTCCAGATCACTCCCCTCTCCAAGATGATTGGCAAGTTCAATAATTTGATCAATAGGTTCAGTAGATTTGAGTTTTACTTCTTTTTTTATTTTTTTACTTAAATTATGTTTTAGAATGGTGAAGACTTGCTCAGATATTTCAAATCCTTCAGGGATTACATCATATGATGCTCCTTCATTACTATTTATTCCTGCATATATGTATCTAAGAAAAGCAGCAATATACGCCGACTTGACTTGAAGTCTTTGCAGCTGCCGGTTTGCTTCACCTTCAACATTATATTCACTTTCTAGAAAAGATTCAACTTGATTCCAATCAGTCAATACACTACCTCCGACAACAGTGTTAACCCTATATTGTCCTTGAGGAGAAGTCCTTACATAAACTTCATAAGTTCCGTCTGATATCATGCTAATTCTGAATTCAATTCTTCTGTCATCTATTTCCAAGCCTTGAACTCTCTCTCTTGCAGAATTAACTCATCCCAGAAATTACCACTTATTGAATACCCGTTTTCAGCGAATATACTCTCAACACGTTCTCTAGTAAAATCAAGGCCTTTAATTGTATATTCAATAACTTCCGTTGGATTTTGATAGTTAGGAACAGTTACATTAAATGATGCAAAATCACTAGTAGCATGAATTTTTATTATACCAACTCCGTTATCAGTTTTAGTCATTTTTAAAATAAATTCTCTTCCATTATCACCAGACTCATCAGAAATATCATGGCACAATTCTGCAATCGTACTCTCCATAAAACCCAATCGCCTAAAAAGTCTGGCCCAAGATTTCCACTCATCGACTGTCTTTGGTATTATATCTCTGTAAAGGCCGTATTTGGCAGAAAGTCTAAAATTTGCAAAAGCAAGAAAACCTTCCTTTTCTAAACCAGCTTCTATATATGCAATTAGACCCTTAAACAGATTAAGAAGTTGTTCTGAAACCGGTAAACCTTCAATCAATATGAACTTTCCAGGTGAATCGAGTTGCTCATTAAGCCTTTCTAAATTGAGTTCTCCTTCACCTCTTTCTCCAAAGTGCCTGGAATTGGGTAGGAAAAAGGCTCTTCTTGGAATAGTATCAATATGATTTTCATAAATTTCATGCATAACTTGCTTTGATTGAGTAAACCCCATGACTGTTAATAGATAGTCCTTCATATCCGGCATGTTAGAATAGAACAATTCATCATATGAAAGAATGTAATCTGATTTGATGAACCGCCAAATTTTATAAAACGGAGGGATGACTAGAGAGGACCAGTAATGGCTGGAGGTGATTGGTGCAACAAAGACTATAGCCGCATCCATAAGAGAAACTGCTTGATTTGTAGAATTATATGGGTTAAAGGGGAAGTCTGTTCTGGAGTCGTTATCATATAAAATTACATATACTGGCTTTGTACTTACCCAGGCCCCAATTTTTTTACTATAAACAAGATTAATTCTTCTGTTATTTTGAATTTTTCTAATATTTTCTTCCGCCAATTGAGGTGAGTGCGGATCATTGTATTCACGACGTAGTCTGGAAGAGTCATCAATGGCACACTGATCCGGATCTATAGTATAAGTAAAACCAGATTGATCTATCTCGGTATCTCCGATTATCAACATCGGCAATCCTTTTCCTGTGTAGCACATAATTTGATCAGAGCTATTCCCGTGTCTACTCTGTTCTTCTCTAATTGCAGCTATTTGCTCATCCGGAATAACCATCACCGGTACATTATTTAGTATTAATCCAAAACGTACATTAGGTACTTCCAGGGTTAACTCACCTTCAATTGATTCTTCCGCTGAGACCGGGGAAACATATTCTTGGTCTGATGTTTGGAGTCTCAACTCTAATTTTTTCTTGAATTCTTTGAGCTGCCGCCTTACTTCTTGTGCTTGATCACCCGGCCTTTCTCTAAGTGCTTGGAGGAGTTCAAGTATTTCTTGATCCTCTTCAGTCAATGCAGTTAACCTTGCATTTAAGTATCTTAAGATTATCTCATCTTCACGAGAAGGGTGATTTCCTTTGCTGGTCACCTTCGCATTCCTTTCTGCCTGCTGCCGCCTTACTTCTTGAACTTGATCACCAGGCCTTTCTCTAAGTGCTTGGAGGAGTTTACGTATTTCTTGTTCAAGCCTGACATCTCCTTCTCTACTTTCACCAGGAGTACCATTTCTGACGCCAACTTCTTGAACTTTTTTCCTATTTTTTTTCCGAAGCCTCCTTTCTTCTCGCCTTTTCTTTTTGGCGTCTAATTCATCTTGATCTGGTGGTTCCCTTCCTTTATTTATATCCTCCATGGATAAAATTGTAAGTCATTTGTACTAAATTATCAATTAAGCACAATTTATTTCTTTTTTCAACCTCCAAAAGTTGATTGTGAGAAATTATTTAACGGCAACAAAAATTTTTATAATTCAAATCTAAATGTTTGTCATATAATATCTTGATATATCTTGTATACCCAAACTTGTTTCAATTTTTACACTTGTAGAATTCTCGACTACGATTTTGTGCTGGATTACGCAGAAGAAATTAAAACTTATAGTCGATCCGAAGATAACCTATACACACTTGTCTTTCCGAACTTGTTTCGGAATCCAGTTTTGAATGGGATCCTGAAATAAATTCAGGATGACGAGGCGGTTTTGGTTTTCAGGATGACAAGGTTGCAAATTCAGGATGACCAATTGCCAAGTGACGGAGGAGAATTTTGAAATGTCTAGTTTTGATGGGGGGTTAGCTATAAAGTCAAAGTTTGTCGTGATTTGGGTATAGTTAATCAAGTATAAAATAACCATTTGACACTAACTATTATCAAACGTAAGTTTGGTTAGTTGAACTTATGATAAGCTAGCATTATATGATCCAATACACTAATCTATCGGGAAAGAATTTAAGTGCCTTGCAAAAAGTATTTTTAGGGTTAGGTGTAACCTTTTTGGCCCTTTTTGTAATTACCTTTGTCATTTTACCCTTGTTGATTATTTCTCCTTTTGTTTACCTGGCCTATAAGTTAAACCTTTTTCCCAATCTCAAGCCCGGCAAATATAAAGACGTGGCTTCGGAGGGAATTAAAGTCTTTAGAAAAAAAACAAAGCCCTCCAAGAAGGAGAGCGTGGATCCGGACTTAATCCAGGATGTTGAGTTTAAAACCAAGGAAGATTAAGACTTTGAGTCCGGTTTTTCTTTCTCAGGAGATTTGTTTCTTTTGGCAATCAAAATGCCGGCCGGGATTAAAGCGGCGATTGCGGAAACAATTAGAATAGTTAGAGGTAAATTGGAACTTTCCTCAGTGCCGGTTCGAGGAGTGACGGTAGCCGGAGCAGGTTCGTCAGTAGTTTCCTCCTCCACTTCTTCCTCATTAATAGGTGTAGGCTCAGGAACGGTTGGTTCTTCTTGAGTAAAGACATACCCTTCTTCTGAATTGGTTATGTAAATTGTTAGATCAGTATCTTCTACAATATCAAACTCGATTGTATCAACCGGATCAACAACTATCTCTGAGCAGTCTTTTCCTTCTATTTCATCATCGGCATACAAATATGCTGTGAAACGGCCGGTAGGAGACTCATACTTTTCATTTAACTCAAAATCCGAAGGACTACCTATAATACAAGCAGCTATAGGAACGTTACTTACCCTTTCTGCTAGAATAAAGGTTACTGTACCGGTTGTAATTGGTTCCGGCTCATCAATTACCAAAGTCTGAAATGTGTCAGAATCTAAAGTAATTACGGTTGTTGAATTCTCTTCAATTGTCATTTCAGCACTATCAATAACTGAACTCTCATCAGTGACATTACAATCAACATCATATGTAGCACTCAAATCAATATACTTAACTGTGTAAGTGCCTTCAGGCAGTGTATATTGTATACCCTCATTAGCCGGTCGATCCCCGTAGCCTTCAATACAAATGCTGTTGTATTCCTGAACAGGGTATTCTTCAGGTAGAATAAATTGATAGATGCCTTCACCCTCAGGAGGTAAAAACTGAGCAGAAGCAGAAATTCCTGTGTTAACCAGTAAAAAAGAGAAAATTACTAAACTTGTTATTTTTTGTAGTTGTTTGAGCATAGAATATATTTTATTTGTTTCTAATAAGTGTATTCCAGAAATAACTTTTGGGCAAATTCAATTGCAAGTATAATTTTATAAATAAATCATTTTTAACCTTGCATGTTTTGTAAAAAAGTACTTTGCTTAGGTGAAATCTAAATTAGTACAAATAAAGAGTTCTTGATATGCTGCAGGCAATGATTTTTGATTCTACATATGACAAACATCGAGGGGCGGTGGCCTTTGTAAGACTTTTTAACGGAAAAATTCAAGCCGAACAGGAAATTTATTTTTTAGCTACCAAGACTAAGGGTGTTTGCCAGGAGGTTGGTTATTTTAAACCAAATATGGTGCCCTCAAAAAATTTGGAAAACGGGGAGGTAGGCTATGTTGTAACCGGCCTCAAAGACTTGGAGCTGGTTAAAGTCGGAGATACTATTTCGGATAGCCATAACCCGGAAAACGCTTTGCCCGGATACAAGCAGGTGGAGCCAAAGGTTTTTTCGAGTATTTTTCCCACTGATGCAGATGACTACCCTAAACTCAGAGATTCAATTGCCAAACTAAAAATGAATGATGCTGCTTTAATTTATGAAGTAGAGCATATCCCAGCACTTGGATATGGCTACCGCTGCGGATTTTTGGGTCTTTTACATATGGATATTGTCCAAGAGAGGCTGAATAGGGAGTTTAACATTGATTTGGTCTTAACAACTCCTTCGGTTAAATACAAAGTAGAAAAAACAGATGGTGAAAATATTTACATTCATACTCCCAGCGAACTTCCGGATCCAAGTAAGATTCAAAGCATTGCCGAGCCGTGGGTAAAATTGGAAGTGATTACTCCCGAAGAGTATATTGGGAAAATTATTGAAATTGTTACTAGCCGTCGAGGTCAATATACAGGAATCAACCTCCTTTCACAAGGACAAATGCAAGTAACGGCAGATTTACCGCTAGCAGAAATGATCGTAGATTTTTATGATGATCTCAAATCAAGTACCAAGGGTTACGCTACAATGTCTTACGAAATGACCGGATTTAAAGAAGATAACTTGGTGAAAATCGATATTTTGGTTAACCAAAAGAAAGTTGATCCGCTGGCAATTATAGTTCACCGATCACAAGCAGAAGAAAAGGGCAGGGTAGTTTGCGAAAAATTAAAGGAACTAATCCCCAAGCAACTTTTTGAAATTGCCGTTCAAGCAGCAATTGGCTCCCGGATTGTAGCTAGAGAAACCGTCAAAGCTTTTCGCAAAGATGTTACTGCCAAATTATATGGCGGGGATATGACCCGAAGGAAAAAACTTCTGGAAAAACAAAAAAAAGGTAAGAAGAGGATGAAAATGTTCGGAGATGTAGAAATTCCTCAAAGTGCGTTTTTGAATGTACTTAAAAAATAGTTTATGGAAGAAGGATTTTTTGGTATATTTATATTCTTTTTTTTTGCAGTCTTCGGTTTTTCAGCATTCTTCATTTTCATTTTCTTGCTCATCTTTGGATTTATCATTTTTTCCTTTATTCGCGAAAGAAGGCTAGCCGATTCTCCGGAATTTGCGATTACGGAAAAAAACTCGTTCGAGACTCTAGAAAAACTGCTTCCTGAAGTAAACTTACAATCTCTTGACCTGGAAAATGCAGATAACATCCAGCAAATCTTTATTCATGAAGGGACTAGAGCCTTACGTAAATTTCGAGTGGTTACCGGCTTTTGTAACAAACAAGGAGAGCCGGTACTACTTGCTAGTGGAATGTTTTTTATTGAAATATACGGCGGATTTTTCTACAGCCAAAAGGAACCAAATAATCTTGGTTATATTACTTGTAAATTTGATAGCCATATATTGAAAATTAAAATACAAACCGGGGTTTTTAATTATTATTTGAATAACAAACAGATAGCTCAGTTTTTTACGAGCAATAAATATATTGCTTTAACTGATAGTTATATTTGGCACGATAGAGATTACTTTGAATACGAACGTCCGGAGTTTATGACAGATGAACAAAGACCGAGGATTATTAATTTTTATAACGATAACCAAGCTGGTTACCAAATTGCACAAGCCAAAGTTACAGATTCTCGATATTCTGCTATTGGCTACCACGAAATAAAAAGGAAATATAGTGGCGGAAACAACAACCATTCTAGTCCAAAAAGGATTCCCTTTGACGGAAGCGGTCATCTTAAATTTTATACAAATAAAATTTTGGCTTTTTACCTTACCGACAATATGTTTTTTGTTTAGAAGGATTCCCGTGCCTTATTTATCTAATATTTAAATCACTACAAAACTTTAATCAGGCACTCCCCACCCCCATTGCCCTTGCGGGCATTTCCCCCGAGTGAGGAAAAGACAATTCAAATTATACGAAACAATTAATATTTTTATAATCTTAAAATATAAAACCCTAAACAGAAAATTCTAAAAACATCTAGACTTTTTTCTCCTGATTTCTATACTTTCACATGTTATCTAAGGAGTATTGTTGACTTTTTCAAAATAATATCACAGTCTGAATAATTATGATATATCTCGCTTCCGATCACGCCGGTTTTGAACTCAAAAAAGTAATATTTGAACATTTGCAAAATCAAGGTTTAGATATTGAAGATGTTGGGCCTCATGAATACGATAAAGATGACGATTATCCCGATTTTATATTTCCTACCTGCGAGAAAGTTGCCCTAAGTAAAGGAAATTTGGGTATTATTTTGGGAGGTTCCGGTCAAGGGGAAGCCATTGCAGCCAACAAAGTCAAAGGAATTAGAGCTGCTCTCTTTTATGGTGGATCTAAAGATATTTTAACCCTCTCCAAAACTCACAATAACGCCAATGTTTTATCCTTGGGAGCTAGATTTTTATCAAAAAGTGAGGTGGTTGAAGCAATCACTGTTTGGCTGGAAACCAAATTTCCTGTAGAGGAAAGGCATGTGAGAAGGTTAACTAAGATCTCTATTTACGAAGAGAATAGATAGAGCGGACAATAACTTAATTATTTATAATCCTCGTTACAACAATGCCGGGGTAATAAATATTTTTTGAAAACTATCACTAAAAAAATTTAAGAATATTTTATTTTTTGTCTTGAAGCAACAAAAATACCTTCTTCTGATTTAACCTGGAAGTTAATTGGTTTATTTGTAAAATCAATATGCTTTTCTTCTATAACAAATCCTCCATATTTATTTGCCAAGTAATGTATAAACTCATCAAAATCCTTTTCCGAAATACCTGCTTTTAGGATATTTTCAATTATCCCATAAAATGGGAGGTTGTACTCAACTCTTCGAAACCCGAAACCTCCAAAAACTAGTATAAAATCAGAAAGAAAATTTAGACCTCCGTATTTTGGATTTACAGGAACAAAGGCGATATATGACGGACGGGTAATAGCTAATCCGCGATTTACGCTTAGTCCCTTTACCAAATCAGTATTGTTAAGACTGACTTCATTAAATGATTGAGAATAGAAACTAAGGGAATTTTCAAGAATAGATTGAATTTTACTATCATTCAATAGGATTAGGTAGCCCCACAAATCTTGTAACCTTGCAGTAAAATTAATACTAAAATAACCGGGAATTTTTATTGAGTTAGTTAGAGCTGAAACTTTTAATTTATCTCTTTCAATAGATGATACCGGTAACTGTTTAATTTTTCCAAATCTGGATCTGTAGTAAACCCTTCTTGTAGTTAGGTAGCAGTTTCCTGAAAGTATCCATGGTGAGAAAATTAGCACTAAGTTAAGAATATTTATGGTTATAAATATAATCGGCGTTACCGGATCTTCTATAGTTATGAGGATAGATCCAAAATATAATAAAGAAAACGGGATGAATAAAGAACAAATAATCAATACAAATACTTGGAAGAATGGATGCATTCCCGCTTGAAACAAGAGTTTCTCATTAATATAAGGTTCAAAAGGCAATTTAGTCATTTTCATTTTTTATCCTAAATGCAGAAAATTCTATAAATCTCATTTTTTAAAGCTTGTCAACTTGACTAATTTACTTATTATAGTAACTAATTGTTTTATAGAAAAAAATGAAGGTTATAAGCCTTTTATACGCATTACTTGATATATGCTATTAATTTCTGTTGCTACTATTTACCTCCTGCTCATCACGGTTACTACCGCTTTTCAAGTAGGTTTAGTATTGGGTAAACCCTGGGGAGAATGGACTATGGGAGGATTAAACAGGAGTTTTGCCGATAAAATTTAAATTTGCTGCTTTTCTTTCAATTATTATTTTATTCTTTTTTGGGCTGGTTGTAATCGACCATGTTAACCTTTTTGGGATCGATCTTGGGCTAATGCTGCTACCAAGAGTCAAAAAGAAAGAAAATTATGGTTACCGATCACAATTGTTATGCTGATTAGTAGTTTATATTTATTTCTAAGTTAATTTTAGCTTTTACGATAATTCTTTCCTGTAATTAAGAGTCTAATTTGATTGGAAACAAATACAGGAGTAAAAAAATGCAACTAAGTTGCATAAATTGGAATTTTTATTTATTGTTTATTTACTTATTAATAAGTTAAAATCATATTTTTATGAATATTCTTAATTTAAAAAGATCGTCCAAATTACCTGTGACTGTTTTATCCGGTTTTTTAGGTAGTGGCAAAACTACCTTGCTTAAACATGTTTTAGAAAATAGAGAGGGTCTAAAAGTGGCGGTTATTGTTAATGACATGAACGAAATAAACATTGATGCAGAGTTAATTAAGAAAAGCGGAGCAAATTTGTCTCAAACAGAAGAAAAAATGGTAGAAATGAGCAATGGTTGTATTTGTTGTACCCTTCGTGAAGATTTACTAGTCGAAATAAAAAATCTTGCATTGGCAAATAAGTATGATTATTTAGTTATTGAGAGTAGTGGGATTAGCGAACCTCTACCTGTTGCCCAGACTTTTACTTTTGAAGATGAGAATGGTCAGAGTTTGGGTGAATATGCCAATCTTGATACCATGGTTACTATTGTAGATGCTTCCAATTTTTTCGATACCTATACTCAGGGAAAAACTCTAAAAGATGACGGTCAGGAAATAAGTGAGGAGGATACTAGATCTTTATCACACCTACTTACCGACCAAGTGGAATTTGCTAATGTTATTTTGCTTAATAAAATTGATTTAGTGAGTGAAGAGATGAAAGAGGTAATCATTCAATTACTAAAAAAACTTAACCCTAAAGCGATAATAATTCCAACTGAAAACTCTCAGGTTGAATTGAAAAATATTATTAATACCGGGATTTTTGACTTAGAAAAAGCAATGAGTAATCCCGGCTGGCTGAAAGAATTACAACAAGAACATATTCCGGAAACTGAAGAGTATGGAATAAGTAGTTTTGTATACAAGGCTAGAAAACCCTTTCAATTTAATAAGTTAAATAATTTTTTAAATGGAGGTGCAATTTTGCCGGGGGTAATTAGAGCAAAAGGTTTTTATTGGCTGGATGAAGATCCGGTTTATATTTATGAATACGCTCAAGCAGGAGTAAATGTAAGTTTTGGCAATAAAGTGGGTATTTGGTGGGCTGCCGCTCCTGAGGAATATTGGCCAAGTGAACAAGAAAGCATAGATCGTATTGAAGATCTTTTTGTTGGTGAAAACGGCGATAGAAGACAGGAGATAGTTTTTATTGGAGTTGAAATGAACAAAGAGGATATCTGCAAAAAACTTGATGAGTGCTTGGTTGAGTGATATAGTTAGACCAGTTTCAATTGTTTGTTTTGTTAGTAAAAGCTGAAATGAGCTTGGGTATATTAACTACATTAACCTAGACATTTCCAAATTTTACTCGGAGGAAGATCGTCACCCTGAACTTGTTTCAGGGTCTTTTTATTGCTCTACGATTAGCCATTATCCATAATAAAATGCCTACTTACTATTTAAATGAATTATTGTGGATAAATACTCACTCTAACCCTCAAACACACCTAAATTTTTCTCTCCGCCAAATTCTTCTTCCAAATGTTCATAAACTGACTCTGAAAAAAGGTTAAAATTTGCTGATTTTGCTTCTAGCTTTGATAATTTAATTTTAAGAGGTTTTAAATCATTGATAGATTGTTGATTCATATACTCCTGTAAAACTTTCTCAGAATAAAAACTATAAAGTCGGATTGAGGGTAGGGTGGAAATGAAGGTTAAATTGGCGTTAAACGCCTTAGATAAGAGGAAAACTGCCTCTCTGGCATCAAAATATATGGAATTTTGGTCTTGAATGTACATACTGTTTGCTTCATCGACCATTATTATTTCGGTAAGCTCTTGAAAAGGGAGGAAAATTCCGTTTCTGGTAGAAAGAAAAATATCGGTTGTATTATTTTCATTTTTTTCTGTTTTTAGTAAATTAAGTACTGCTGATTTAGCTGACTTGGTTTTGTCACCGGAATAGAAATGAAAATTTATTTTGGAAATAATTTCAGGGTTATCTTTAAGATAATTTTTAATTTCAGAGTATATTTTATTGAGATATTTTTTCTCGGGAAATATTATTAGAATTTTTTTGTTTATATTGTTTTTATATATAACGTTTCGTATAAGGTACATTATACGCACTGTAATATCTATATCCAAAAGAAAATCAACCTTCCCATAAACACCATCTAATCGGTCTTTATGAGTAATTGGTTCAATATTTTTCCATTCTTTTTTCGGAAGACTATATAATGGTTGAAAATAGCTATTTAAGCAAAGATTTATTTGATTAAAAGTGTTAGTTGAAAATAATTTAAGGAAATTGATATGTTGATGATTAAATTTAAATGGTGTAATACTTTTAACTTCCTTAATTTTATTTGTATCATAAATATTATCTTGAATTGCTTCACTCAAGACCAAACCCCATTCATTTTTATTCTTAATAGGCACTTCAACAATTGAACCTTCTTCCAATTCTTGCTTTGAAGAATATGTTAAAACTTTTATCGGCAATCTCCTTGCCGGGATTATATTATAATATTTAGTCACTAAACAATATTAAAAATGGTTGATTTACTTTTTGTTTATTCTAAAGCACTCCTCTTTATTAAGTTTCTCAAAAATCTTCACTGTAGAAGAAATATTTTTAACTTGTGATCGATGTTTGCCAATCGCCTCCATTTTTGTATCAAAGAAGTTCGAAATATCTACAACTTTATCAATATCATGATTTGCAAAGCCTTGCGGTGAGAAAACAAAGTAATTCTTATAGCCGTAATTCTCAAGGATTTCTCTAGCTTCGTGAGAAAGACAATAATACCATATTTCTTGTAAATAATCCAAACGTTTAAATAAGTAACTGGATACCGAGGAAACTACCATATGATCCGGATGACCGGAAACACCTCCAAGGTCATATGTTATAATTCTTTGAGGTTTGAGTTCTTCCAAAATACTTTTTACTTTTTCAGCAATTGAGTGATAGTTGTTTAAGCAAAGTCTACCGTCAGGATAATCTAAAAAATGAACTCCCTCTACTCCCAATAAATCACAAGCTTGTCTCAACTCCTTCTTTCTTATTTCTGCTAGACTTTCATCTGCTTTTTTGGGAACAAATCTTTGACCTGAAGCCCCATCAGTCACACAAACTAAATCCACTCTCCCCTGCCCCGCCAGTTCAGTAATCGTTCCGGCAGGACCATATGATTCATCGTCAGGATGAGCAAAGATACACATTGTTTGCATGGTTTAGTTATAAAACTAATTAGATTTTTTGTAAAGGAGGGTTTCAAAATAATAATTTTTTAATTATTTCTTAATTATCGATAAATATTAAGCACTTCCTTAACTGGACAACATCTGATTAATGTTTTTACCTTCTTTCCTAAGGTTTAAATCAAACTATTATAAAAACTAATTAAATTATAAAATATGCCTTTAGTACCAATGGTAATCAAAAGAACTTTTGAAGGAGAGAGATCCATGGATTTGTATTCACGCTTGTTGGATGAAAGAATTGTTATGCTTACGCAAGGAGTGGATGATGATATTGCCAGTATCCTGGTAGCTCAACTTCTTTATTTACAAAGTGAGAACAATAGTAAAGATATAACTATGTACATTAATAGCCCGGGCGGAAGTGTTACCGCAATGTGGTCAATAATTGATACAATGAACCTGATTAAGCCGGATGTTTCAACTGTCTGTATTGGAATGGCTGCTTCTGCTGCCAGCGTAATTTTGGCTAGCGGAGGCAAAGGCAAAAGACAGATTCTACCTCATGCAGAAGTAATGATTCATCAACCTCTAGGTGGTGCTGAAGGTCAGGCAAGCGATATTGAAATTAGAGCAAAACACATTCTAAAAACCAAGGAGCTAATGCATAATTATATGGCTGAAAAGACCGGACAAACTCCAGGTAAAATAGAAAAAGATATGGATAGAGACTTTTTTATGAGTGCGGAAGAGGCAATCAAGTACGGAATTGCCGACACCATGATTGGTGAAAAAAACCTACCAAAAGTAGAAAATAACAACTTGAAGAAAAATGTTTATTGACGTTAAATTTAACGAAAAAAAAGAAGAAGTCAAAAATCAGACTGAAGAACTTGGAGCTGGTATATCTTCTAAAAATCCTCTTAAGGAGATAAGTTTTATCGGAAAACTATTGGGAGTTATTTTGAGGAATATAAAAGATTACCTTGCAGGAATTTTTATGATGCCTTGGATATGGGTCTTTTCTTATCTATTCATAATCTCCGTACTTTTTTGGATGACTAAGCCGGAACATTTGATTCTAATTGAAAGCCAACTTCCCGGTAACTTTACAATTGACGGTCTTTGGAGGAATTCCGTTATCTTTATCATTTTAAACTACACCATATCTTTCTTACTTAGAGAAACTCTACCCCGAATGAGAATCATCTTGTTTTCCGTAAGTTTACTGATATTATGTATCTTTGCCTATGTTGTTTGGTCGATTCTCTTTGGGATAGGAGCAATTAGTCTATAATTGAAATAGTGATTTTGTTTGATTTAAGTATATTTATATTGACTTCGTATAATTTTTGATATAGTAACTTGGCAAAATTATTCATTTTATTCATAATTATTTTATCATTCTATAATAAGTAAAACACAATGAAGGATAAACTTAAGCTGGTTTTTAGCCTAATAAGAGAAAACCCTCTAATCATTATTGTCGCCGCCGTGCTTTATGCTATCTGGCCGGTTGACTTCCCTTTGCCCATAGAAGATGCAATTTTTTTGGCATTAGCTATTTGGAATTGGTTGCAAAGGCCTCGCCACCTGCAAAATGATTCAAAAACAGTTAATAAATCGGAATTGGAAAAAAAGTAAATTCTCTAGAATAATTAATACTATTAGATTTTAGTGAAATAAATTTATTTTATTTTAATTGACTTCGTATAACCATAATTGACAGTATTATTTCTTTATTTTAAGAATATTTAGTAGGAAAATTTATTCATTTAATAATGAACCGGATAGTATCAGAAATGAAAATAGGCATACTAGGTGGAGGTCAACTAGGCAGAATGTTAATCCATGCAGGAATTAATTGGGGATTAAACTTCTACGTATTAGACCCGGACCCGGAGGCTCCCTGCTCTTCTATTAATAAGAATTTCTCTGTAGGAGATATAACTGATTACGAGACTGTCTATAATTTTGGTAAAGAGCTTGATTTAATAACTATTGAAATCGAGAATGTCAATACTAAGGCCTTAAAAAAGCTTCAAAGGGAAGGAAAAAAGATTTATCCTCAACCGGAGATAATCGAGTTGGTTCAAAACAAACTTGCCCAAAAAAAATTTTATAAATCCCATAAATTTCCGACAGCGGACTTTGTGTCAGTCGAAAAAAATACAGATCTTAAAAGTCAAGTTAATTTTTTACCGGCAGTACAAAAACTAAATACCGAAGGATATGATGGAAAGGGTGTTATCATCTTGAAGGACTCAAAAGATTTATCCCAAGGCTTTGACAAACCAAGTTTCCTGGAAAAACTAATAGACTTTGATTGTGAGATATCAGTAATTGTCTCAAGAAACGAGAAAAATGAAACGCTAACCTATCCTCTAATTAGACAAGTAATGGATCCTAAGCTGAATTTGGTGAGCCACTTGATTTTTCCTGCTCAAGTTGAATCAAACATCGAAATAGAGGCTAGAAAAACTGCAGAAAAACTGGCCAATCAATTAAAACTGATCGGTATTATGGCGGTAGAAATGTTTGTAACAAAAGATAATCAAATATTAATAAATGAAGTTGCTCCCAGACCACACAATAGCGGTCATCATACCATAGAGGCCTCCAGAACTTCTCAATTTGAACAGCATCTAAGAGCTATCCTGAATTTGTCATTGGGAAATACCGAAACTAATCCGTCAGCAATGATTAATCTAATCGGAGAAGTAAATTATTATCAAAATAGCAAAGATATGATAATTACTCAGTTAAGTAAATTTGATCAAACCCATCTTCATCTTTACGAAAAGAAAACTACAAAACCCGGAAGAAAAATGGGGCACGTGACAATTACGGGCAAAGATATCTTTGAAGTGAAAGAAAAGGTTGGGGAAATAAAAAGAATTTTACAGAATAAAGCAAATTAATCATTTAAAGCTTTACACTCTCCTTGAGAATTCACCCCACCTACCTTTTCCCAAATAGTCTTATTATCTGTCTTTACACACTCTTCATCCCAGTAAACTGTTAATTGATTAGCATTGACCCCTCCAAATATGTCTCCGTAAACGTTTTGACAGAGCTGCTTCAAATCTGCAGAGTTACTCTGGCACTTTCCTTTATCTTGAGCAGCAGATTGATCTCTCAGCGTCTTCCAATTTTTATTATCGGTACAAACGCATTCTTCATCCCAATAATATATCCATTGATTTTCCGGCTCCGGCTCAGGTTGCTGTTGACCACCTTCACAGAAAGACATATCAACCACTTCAAAACTTTGGTTACATACGCATTTTGTCTCCCCTGGCCATGTCCAATTATCTTTATACGTTTCTTCACCCGGATTTGGACACCCTGTTTTACTTGGTTCCGGCTCAGGAGTTGGCTCCGGCTCAGGTTGCTGTTGACCACCTTCACAGAAAGACATATCAACCACTTCAAAACTTTGGTTACATACGCATTTTGTCTCCCCTGGCCATGTCCAATTATCTTTATACGTTTCTTCACCCGGATTTGGACACCCTGTTTTACTTGGTTCCGGAGGCTCTTGAGGAGTTACCGGATCAGAATTATCATCGCTTCCCCACTCTGAATCATTACTACAATCATACAACTCAAAAATATTATCATATAAGTTTGAAGGATTGGGTGTTAATGGTATATGAACTTGCTTACCGTTAACAATTGTAAAAGCATATGCTTTTTTGTTTGTATCGAAAGAAACATTACTTGAAGAAGTGTTTGTTCTTCCCCGATAAAAAGTCCGATTTTCGTCCTTATAATAAAGCCAAAAATTCTTTGTCAATTCTAAGTAATCGGCAGGCAGGCAGAAAGCCTTAATAGTAACATTTTGGCTATTTGACTGACTGTTAGGAGTAGCTATATTGCTGGTAGTGCAGTTCTTAATAGGAACAACAACCTGTGCATTTTCGGTTACTTCAGCGTCTTTATCAATCCAATTACCGGTTTCGTCCTGGACTGAGACACGAATATATCCACCCAATGTAACCCCGTTATCGCCCGGGGTTCTGAATCCGTTATCTGCCGTATGTTTAATTTCTTTTCTATCACCACTTAACCTGTGCAGCTTATAATTCAAACCTTCTATCTCTTGATTGTTATTTTCACATTTAGCCTTGATATACATTCTCGTTGTATTAGAAGCTCCGGCTTGGTTATACTCATTTAGAAAAGCCAAGCTGCCAGCTACAATCAGAATTACCGATACTACAAATATCCCCAAAACTGCTGAAATTCCTTTTTTTGTTTTTATTTTTTTGATTACAGAAGAAATTTTTAATTTACCTTGCTCCTCGGCAACAGAATGAGCTCGTTTCTTTTGCATACTTTTTTGTTTTTTATTTTTTGTTTATAAAAATAATTATAAATCAATTTGTTTTCTTGGTCAATTTTAGGGTTGAGATTTCAAACAGGTTCTTATTGCTAAGACAATTACTACCTGTCATTTAGACCAACACACTCCGCCGGATCAGAGACGTTCGGTTCGTTTACCCAAATAGTCTTGTTATCTGTCTTAACGCACTCTTCATCCCAATAAGTAATTACATTACTCTCAAATACTCCGGGGTAAACCTGTTTACACAACTGCTGTAAATCAGAGGAATTACCTTGACACCTGCCTTTATCTTGAGCAGAAGGCTGCTCTCTGAGACTTTTCCAGGACTTATTATCTGTACAAACACATTCTTCATCCCAATAATATACCCAAGAAGAATTATTCTCTGAAGAAGGATCCGTTTCTTTGGGTTCCGGCGAACCAACCGACTTTTCACCAAAGTCCCCAGGCACATCTTCCTCGCAATTTATAAGCTCCCATATGTTGTCTACTCTATTTGTTGAATCTACTTTCACACTCAAATGAACTTCCCTACCGTCTACTATCACATATGCATTTAGGGTTTTACCAAGAACTACATTCGGATCAACATTTACAAGCGATGAATTTGTGTTCGTGGTTCCTCTGTAGAAAACATTCCCGCTATCTTTATAATAAACTGTGAAGTTTTTCTTTATTTCATTTTCCCTGGCACCATTTTTCATACAGAAGGCTTTTAACTCTACTTGAGAAATATTATTTTTGATAGGCTTTTCTTCTTCTGATAATTCAGGAGTTCCGTAATCTTCCACACAATTGTCCAATTCCCAAACGTTATCCCACTCGTTAGAAGACCCCGGATTAAGCGGAATATGAATTTCTCTTCCGTCCACTTTGACATATGCAACAGCAGTTTTACTCTTTGGGTAAGTAAAAGTTGCTGAATCAGTAGTCGTTATTCCTGAATGAAAAACCTTATTCTCACCTTCAAAGAAAACCCAAAAATGTTTTCTTATTTCCTTTCTACCATCAGGCATACAATAAGCCTTTAGGGTTAAACTATGTTCAGTTAGCCCACCACCACAATTATCTATGGGAACAACAACTTGAACATTTTGTTTTACAGAAACATCTTTTTCAATCCAGTTACCGGAAGGATCTTGAACCGATACTCTAATAGTTCCCCCTAAAGTTACTCCATTTTCTCCGGGTACTTGATAACCGTTGTCTGAGGTGTGACTGATAGAGCCGTCACTTCTTAATCTGCTTAGCTTATATCTAAGTCCGGTTAATTCCTGATTGTTATTTTGGCAGACTGCACTTACATACATTCTTGTCATTTCTGAAGCACCGGCCTGTTCGTCATCAGCTTGATTCATATATGCCACTCCGCCTGCAAACAGAAGAATACCTAAAATTAGACTAAATGCTCCGACTGCAAGCAAGCCTTTCTTGGAAGTTAGTTTATCTTTTAGTGATTTCGGTTTTTTTGATACTGGACTCCTATATTTCTGAGAAAAAAAGCTTCCGTGATTATCTAAGTTCTGGCCGGAATAAGAACTAGGATTTTTTTGGGCATATCTACCATTATAACTTTGGTTATACCCTGGTGAGTATTTATTTTTTTGTTCCATATTATTTGTTTTTGTTTGCTTTTAGCTCAATACTTATAAATAATACATCAATAGATTACTATAGTTAAAATCTTTATTGACGTTTTTCGAGCTCAAAGATTATTTTTTTTCTTAGCTAAAAAAAGTTAAGAGAATTTTACTTCCATACCTATCTTCCTAATTTTATTCCAAAAATCCGGAAAGGACTTAGTCACAACCTCTGGATTAACAATCTCCAATCGGTTAATTTTGCTACCGGCTACAGCAAAGGACATCGCCATTCTATGATCTTTGTAGGTTTCAATTTGAGCTGCTTTGGGTTTATCGCCGATTATTTCAATCCAATTGTTACCAATTGTTGATTCAATGCCAATTTTGGATAGTTCATTTTTTAGTGCCTGCAAACGATCTGTTTCCTTTCCTTTCAAAGTAGATAGTCCTTTAATCATTGTTCTGCCCTCTGCAAAGGAAGCAACTACTGCCAAGGTTTGAGCAGTATCCGGCATGTTTTCCATATCAACTTCAATTGCCTTTAATTTTCCAACAGGCCCTTTAACTTCAATCCATCTTTCAGCTGCATTAGAAATAACTGTACAACCCATTTCTTTTAGAATCTCAGGAAATTTTACATCTCCTTGGACACTTTCCGGGCTAATATTTTGAACCCTTATGCCTTGTCCACTTATGGCCGCAATACCCCAAAAATAGGAACAACCGCTGGCATCTCCATCAATCCTATAGGTTTTTGAGATTTGATAGTTATGACCTGAATCTACAATATACTTTTTGTAATTTTCGTTGACAATGTTTACTCCAAAGTCACTCATTATTCCTTGAGTCATGTCAATATAAGATTTGGAAACCTGCTCTCCGAGTACTTCTATCTCTAAATCGTTTTTCAAAACAGGAGCTATTAGCAAGAGAGCAGTAAAAAACTGGCTGGAAACCGAACCGTTCAAAGCAACTTTACCACCTAAAATAGATTTTTGATTAATGTACCTAACCGGCAAACATCCTTCTTTGCCTAAATATTCAAACCTACAACCTAATTCCTTGAGAGCATCAAATAGGTCTTTCATCGGCCTCTCAAGCATCTTTCCTTCTCCTGTCAAAATAAATTCCCCCGAAACTAAAGCCGAAACTGCAGCCAAAAATCTCCCGGTTGTTCCGGCAATTCCACAATTAAGTTCTCCTTTAAATTCTTTAAAATGACCACCGTTTCCATGCACTTCCAAACCATCGCAAGCTCTAAAAAAATGAATCCCAAGTTTATTCAAGTTTTCCATCAATAATCTGCTATCGTCACTTTCTGATAAACCTTGTAAAGTAGTTTTACCCTTAACTAGTGAAGAAATTACAAGAGCCCTATTAGTATCACTCTTAGATCCGGGGATTGATATCAATTTGGTAGAATCTGTAGGAACTAGAGGTGTTAATTGACAAATGGACATAAAATTTTTAACAAATTAAAAATAATTCTAAAACACTTGTTTATTAAAACTAATTCTCACTCAACTTTTCCGCCAAAGCTGCAGCACCCCAAAGCGGTGATTCATCGCCCAACACTCCTTTTTTTATTTTAAAGTCAATCTTCGGCATCTTGGACTCGTAGGCTGTTTTGATTAAATTTGACCAAAATCTTGAACCGGCCTTAATTACACTTCCTCCGAAAACAAAAAGTTCTAGGTTTAAAATGTTTGCCGTATTAGCTACCCCCACACCAAGTGCCCAAGATGAAAGGTCTAAGGCATCCTTAGCTAAATCATCTTCGTGATCGGCAGCCTCAGCCACTACTTTGGCAGTTATTTTATAAGGATCATTGTCTACCATTTTTTTGAGTACAGAGCCTTTATTTGGTTCGTCTTGCAACCAACGACGAGCCCTTCTGGCAATAAAAGTTCCTGATGAATATCTATAGATACACCCCCTCCTATCCCACCATCTGGGGCCGTGCGGATCTACCATCATATGCCCTATCTCCCCGGCCAGTCCTTGAAAGCCGTGCCAAACTTGATTGTTTAAAACAAGACCTCCCCCGACTCCGGTGGAAACAGTTATAAACATCATATCGCTAAATCCTTTACCACTTCCAAAAGCATGCTCCCCCGCTGCGGACGCGTTTGCATCATTCTCAATAACCACATTTATAGAACCAAATTTTGCTATAAGTTCCTGTTTCAAATCAATTTTATCCCAGCCTTCATGCGTATGAGATAATAAAACTTTACCGGATTTAAAGTCTACCGGACCGCCAAAGCTTACGCCAATTGCTTGGGGCTTTTTACCACCCAGAACTTTTTCAGCCAAATGGATCATCTGCTCTAAATGATCTTGGGCACCTCGACAACTACTCATTTCCAGCCTTTGATAATTTAACCATTTTTCCTCACCTGAATTCTTTATAGCGGCTGCCAACTTGGTATTGCCAAAATCTAAGGCTAGAATTAAATTTTCCTCTCCCATATATTTAATTTTATAATTTACTGCAAAAGTATCAATTCCCAGGAAAAACTAATCAACAAAAAAATGGCCTAAGTCATTCGTGTTTTTGAGTTACTTAAGCATATTAGATCACAAATAACCACAATCACAGAGAATAGTCAATAAAAATATCCTAATTTTTGAGTTTTTCAGCCATTTGAATAACCTCTCCTTTCTCGTTAACCAGCTCCACAACCATCTTTTCCGGATAAACAACTAAGGACAAAAAACCGTGTTTACTATGAGTAAAGACAGTATTTTCATCGGGCTCTTTCACTTCAAAGAATTCGTGACCGCCTCCGGAATTTAACTGCGAAGTAACACATTCCGGCTTTAACCGATTCAAGTATTCCAAAGCAAAGGCTCCCGAAGCATAAAAATCAACCTCATTTTCACAAAGCAAATCTCCGACAAATTGCCTACCTCCCCATTCCGCACCTCTTTTTTCAGCCATTAGACTATTGGTTATTACGGGCATAGTCCCTACCACTACCTGCCATTTTGATTTGTTGGATGAAGATAATTCATTTGCAAGCCATTCTTGCTGGCTCGGGCCAAAACCAATAGTTTCACTGTCGGTAAAATAAAAATCAATGTTTTCAAAATCCTTTTCGAGATAGAAAGTTGAATGGTTAATCCAATTAGTGTCTTTCTTGGCATACTCGAAGTACAAAGTCGGGTCACCCCACCAATCATGATTTCCAACTGTAACGTAAAAAGGAATATTCTGCAGTTTTTGATATGGTTTTTCAAAACGCTCCTGAAAAAGTGGACTGTCTATCTCCGTTACCCCTTTGGGGGCAAAAATATTTCCGGTGTGAATAATTGCTCTACAAGAATGTTTATTACAGTAATTAGTAACTCCTGCCGCCAAATCAAAAATTTTCTCCGTATCGTCGGTTACACGAATTGATCCTAATAAAATATAGCGGTTGCTTTCCGGGTTTTCTTTGACAACGGGTAAATCCTGCAACTTTTCTTGAAACTTTTCTTGATATGCCGATTCTTTTACTGAATCACGTTTAAATTCTATTTCCCCTTCTTCCATCAATGCCGGTTTTGCTCCGGCTCCACCGGAATCATTTTCGGCTCTCACAAAGGTTATTAAATAGTGTCCTCCCAGCAAAAAAAGGACTAAGAAGAAAAGGAAGAGTATATATAAATATTTGTAATGTTTAAGAGTCTCAATCATTAATATTCCTTAGTTATACTTTAGAAACTAAACTTTTTTTTACAACTATTGTCAATTATTAAATTTAGGCTTGACAAAATTTTTGGTTAAGTTTAGCTACTTACACAAACTTTCGTATATAAAAAATTAAACCTTCGCAATTTTACGACACCTTAAATTGAATATTGCCACAATAACAAAAATGCGCTACATTAGAGCACCGACTAATAAGACTATGATTATAATTATTTTGTAGGATTACTTAACGAAATTTTTATTAAACCTTTAAGTATTTTGTATGAAAGCAATTGTCATCTATCAGAACCATCATTCGACTACTGAAGAGTACGCTCTTTCAATTGCTAAAGAGCTTAATTGTGAAATTTATCTAAGTGAAAAGGTAACTAAAAAGGTTCTTGAGTCCTGCGATATTCTGGTATTCGGTTCTCCAATTTACGGCTGCTTCCTCGACGGTTTAAGTTTTCTCAAAACACACTGGAATAGAATTAAAAACAAGGAGGTGGTCATATTCTCTGTAACCTCTGATAGTGAAGAGACTCCTAACATAAAAAAATCGTATCAAATGATACCTTGTTCGATTAAAAACAAAGTCAAATATTTTAAATTAAGTGAAACTGATAATAATCTGCTTGACCTTAGCCATCAACTATTCTCAACCTTCTTTAAAAACAGTTGGAACAAGCATTACACAGTCTCTTCAAGGAGAATTTCTAGAATTGTGCAGTACATCAATTCTCTAAAGAAAAAAGAGTTAGAACCTGCCAACAAAAAAGCCGGCCAAATATAGCCGGCAGTAATTTCTAATATCAACCTAAAGAAAGACTTATTATTTCTCCTTTTGATAAGATTCAACTACTTGACCGTCATGGTTTACCATTTCAATAGTCAAAGTATTTGCCGAAGGCTTTATAACCACAAACCCATGCTGACTTTCGGAAAAAACAGTATTCTCGGTTTTGTCACCTACGGTTAAAGTATCTCTTCCGCCTCCTCCGGAATTAATTTGGGATGTAGAGCAGCCGTCTTCCAATTCTTTAAAATATTCCAGAGCAAAAATACCTGAAGCATATACGTCTGCCTGGTTTTCACAAAGAATTCCCGGTAATGCATCTTTTGCTCCCCACTCCATTTTGCTTTTACTGGCCATTACATTTGTTAGTAAAGGTTTCATTCCTACAACAATGCTCCATTCTGATTTATCCGCCTGTTCCAACTCAGAAGCCAGCCATTTCATTTGTTCACTTTCAGTATCTGCCGTTAATCCTTGAGAGTCAGTGATAATGAAGTTTATTTCGTCATAATCAGTAACACTGTAATATCTGGAAGGCATTTTCCAATTCTCTCTCACTTGTGCATACTCGATATAGGAATCAGGATTTCCTAAATAGTCATGATTTCCTAAAGAAATGTAGAACGGTATATTTTCCAACTTTTGGTAAGGTACTTCAAATCGAGTTTCAAAAACCGGATCTTCGACATTTTGTGCACCCTTGGTTGCCAAAACATTACCGGTATGAATAATCGCCCGACAGCCGTTTTCTTGGCAATACTTGGTCAAACCGGCCGCCACTTTGTATTTATTTTCAGTACCTGTTCTTGTTGCTCCAAGTAAAACATAATTATTGCCGGTTTCGTCAGCCGGTACTGTTTCTAAACCGGAAACCATCTCGACAAACTCAGGCAAATCCTCGGGAACGTCTTCACTGTTTTTCTTTTTTTCTTGAGATGCAGTTTCTGTCTCGCCCAAAACCTCAGGCTTAGAATTATTACTTGCAAAGTCACCAGATTGGGTTGTAACAAAAAAGTAGCTCCCGACTATTCCAGTTACTGATACAGCCACTACTACTACAAGGGCCCATAAACTTATATAACCTTTACTTTCCATACTAAATATACTTCCTTAATTAAAACTAAACATTATTACGATTAATTATTTTAAATTATTTTATTGAAATAGTAAAGATGTTTATTTATAAGGCTTAATTCCTTATTCAGAACTGTTATTACTGTTAACTTTTGATATTTACGTTTTAATTGGTATACATTCTAAACATTTTAACTATAAAATTACAACAAAGCAGGATTTACTTGTTAAGCTTTTATTGACAATTATGCTGATAGATTTAATAAATAAACATTTTTAATGTTCATGCAAACAATTATGACGAATATTTCAAGTAGCCTAAAAAAGATCACTCCTCCTAGTTCCGTGGTTTTAAGCAACCAAATTTATCAAATGAGACAAGAAGGAAAAGACGTAGTTTCTCTAGCTCTTGGAGAGGCTTATTTTGACATGCCACTCAAATCCTTCGAAAATCTAAAATTTCCGGAAAGTTATCACTACTCGCCGGCAAGAGGGGTGGATAGATTAAGAACAAAGTTAGCCGATTATTTTGTAAAAGAATATCAAACAACATTTGATCCGGACTCTCAGATAGTAATCACCGCCGGCTCCAAAATTGCTATTTACATGATTTTTTTGGCTCTGCTTGACCAAGGTGACGAAGTAATTATTCCGGAGCCTTATTGGGTGAGTTATACTGAACAGGCTAAACTGGTTGGAGGTAAGCCGGTAACTATACCCTACACAGAGGAAGTAAAAAATTATGAGAAATACATATCAGAAAAAACCAAATGCCTGGTTATCAATAATCCGAATAACCCACAAGGCAAAATTTATTCAAAAGAAGAGCTTGAGTATCTTTTGGAGCTAGCTAGAAAACATGATTTCTATATTCTTTCAGATGAGGCTTACAGTGATTTTGTACTGGAAGAAGGTAAGTTCCATTGCTTTGGTAAACTTGATCCAACTTTTAAGAACACTATTGTAGTTAACTCCATGTCCAAAAATTTTGGTATGTCCGGCTGGCGTATCGGCTATGCAATCACCAATGAAAATTTGAGCAAGGAATTACTCATGCTTAATCAGCATTTAATTACCAATGCACCTACTATTTTACAATATTATTTGGCTGAATATTTTGAAGAAATTGTAGAAAATAACAGACCTCAAATTATTGAAGTGGTCAAAAAAAGACAGAGAATAGCTGGTTTTATGGATGAAATTGGCTTGAAATATTTACCTGGAGAAGCTACTTTTTACTTCATGGTTTCTATCGAAGAATCAAAATTAAAATCAAATGATTTTGGAGATAAATTACTTAACGATTACCTTGTTTCTGTAGTACCGGGAATTGGATTCGGTAAATCTTGTGATAGACTTGTAAGAGTTGGAGTTGGAAGTGAATCGGAAGAAAGGATTAAAATAGCTCTGGAGGCCATGAAACAGTTAATAGACAAAACAGCCTAAACTTTTGAGTTTGATAAGAAAAACAGTCAAACAGTATCTCTTTTAATTTATAGCTAACCCCTCTTAAATCTAGACATTTCCATATTTTTCTCCGTCACTTGCCAACCCGTCTTCCTGAATTTGCTATCCCGCCATCCTGAATTTATTCGTATCAAATACCTCGCCGCTTGCGGCAGAGGGCCGCAAAACACTGTTTCGGGTCCAGTGGCTATTCTGGGGTTTGATACCAACAGGGGCTAGTGCGTTGTGGGGATTCATTTCAGGATCTATTCGAAGAGATGCCGAAACAAGTTCGCCGTTACAGGTGTATAGGTTATATTCGGATAGACTATAATAATCAGTTCTACACAGTAAATTAATTCTACTTCTTTCCGGTAGCAAGTTTCCTGGTAGTTTCTCTGACGGCGATAGCAGGTAAATTTTCTTTATTTAGATTTACATAAACTTCAATATCATTTCGAAAATTTGTCACTCCGCTACGGAGCAACCAAGAAATTGCCTTAGTGATTAAGATGCTCTTTTCTGAGGATAAAGACTCGATATTATGCAAAGCTTTTTTAACCAGCCTTTGATCCCGACTTTTCCTTAACGGACCGGTTAAGAAAACCAGACTAGCTCGTCTTTTATTGATATTTGGTGATTTATTCAATTTATCTAAAAACAGTTCCCATTCTTGCCAACTTTGCAATATCTCCTCCACGGTAAAAACTGATTGGCAAAGAGAATCGACCTGAGCCCACCCCTTTAAATTATTTAGCCAGTAATCTAAATTATCTGTTGAAACCTGCTTTCTTAATTCCTTGTGAAGGGATAATATTTCTCCGATTAATAATTTTTCTTCGTAGTAATCTCCATTAGATAGAGAATCTAGAAGAGAGATCAAATCATCTGCATCCCTTAATTTATTATTTTTAAAGTAGTCCTTAACAAGTTGCCTTATTGCGGGAATTGGTAGACCAAAACTAGGATCCTTACTTCCCAAATACTTCTGAAGATCGGAGAATTTAGATTGATATTTTTCAAAAGATTTTCCTTCAAGTAGTACAAGTAAATTTTTATGATGGGGATTATCTGTCATTTTTTTCAAGTTCTTCTACCACAACATTTAAAATATCCAGTGCCAAGTCTTTTTTTAGTTTTTCCTCCAATTCATAACGATTTCCGTGTTTATCCAAAATAATCGCCGCATTGGTTTCACTGCCCATTCCCTGTACATTATTTAAGACGATGAAGTCCAAATTTTTCTTTTCCAGTTTATTTTTGGCATTTTCAATATGATTTTCCGTTTCCAAGGCAAACCCTACAAATAACTGCTCAGGTTTTTTCTTCTGACCAACATCTTTCAAAATGTCCTTGGTTTTTTTAAATTTGATGACCAATTCTTCATCATCTTTCTTGATTTTTTCTTTGGATATTTCCGTCGGTGAGTAGTCGGCCACAGCGGCCGCAAAGATACCAATATCGTAATTTTCTATTCTGCTGGTAGTCTCGAGGTACATCCCGTCAGCAGTTTTTACCTTTATCACTTCAAAAGGAAGACCGCTCAAATCTTGATGAGTAGGTCCGGAAATTAAAGTTACTTCGGCTCCCATTTGATACGCAGCCTTAGCTAAAGCCAGACCTGTTTTGCCTGTTGATTGGTTGGTTAATATCCTCACAGGATCCAAAGGTTCGGCTGTAGGACCGGAAGTAATCAGAATTTTTTTGCCGATCAATTTATTGTCCAGCTCCAAGAAATTATTCACCTCATCAACAATTTTTTCCGGCTCCAAAAGTCTCCCCTGCCCTTTCAGACCACTAGCCAGTTCACCGGTTTCAGGTAAAAGGATTTTGTTTCCTATGGATTTAAGACTTTCCAAATTACGCTTAATTGCCGGATGTTGCCACATATTCAAGTCCATTGAAGGACAAACAAACACCGGACAATCACAGGAAAAATAAACCGAAGTCAGAGCATTGTCGCTCACTCCGTTAGCTAGTTTGGAAATGGTATTCATGGTAGCCGGAGCAACAATCATCAGATCCGCTTCCTTGGAAAGTTGGACATGAGGCACCATGTTCTCGGTATTAAAATTTGACCAAAGGTTGGTGAATACCTGATTTTTGGATAAGACCTTGAAGGTTAAGGGTGTGACGAACCTCTCGGCAGTCTTGGTCATTACAACCTGTACCTGAGCCCCTTCCTTTACCAGAAGCCTGACTAAATAAACACTTTTGTAAGCTGCTATTCCTCCGCAAACACCGACAATTATTTTTCTTCCGTTTAACATATAGGCTAATTAAAAACAATTCTTGGAAAAAGGCAAGTAGTAAATTGTCAAATCGCTAATTTATTTGATTAGAACTGCAGCGCCAACAACACCCTCCAAACTTCAAAACAAACCAATTTGCCAAAACCCTAATTCTAGGATATACTGGGAGCATTCTTAAAAGTTTGTAA
>CAYSWH010000021.1:0-20646 GCA_964434775.1 uncultured Candidatus Saccharibacteria bacterium
TATCTACCGGTGTATTCATATCCGTGCTTGCGGTGTCGTCTTGGGCTGTGGGGGGAGAGTTCTCATACTGCACTTCTACGGTATTGGTTTGTTCGGCAGGCAGGCAAGTAGTATCATCCCCAAAGTCATTACAAGAAGTTACTAAGGAGGAGTTAGGGACAATTTCATCCAGAGGAACTGTATTTGATTTTACTTTGACTTTGAAATTGAGTGTTAAATCATTATTAGGTTCGATCAAATTAGCGTGACGATAATCAATGAAGAGATTGCTGCCGTTATCTTGAACATTTGTATCCGGAAGAATTATACCATTGATTTCAAAAGTTCCCGGAACGTATTCCAGATAAGCACTTAGATCATCATAGATTCTAAGATATTTGGGAGAATTATCATTATTGGTAGCCGTAACAGTATAGGTATATTCATCCCCGGCTCTTACAGCTTGATAATTATTTCCGTTAATTCCTCTATCCGGAGTAAAGTTTTCTTGGGTTTTGGTAATATCAATACTACCTGTAGTAAAGTTACTGCAACCGTAACCGCTGGTACCGCCGGCCGTTGGTACTACCAACATACAATTTTCAATCAAAGTTCCTGGAGTAATATCATCTTTGAGTTTAGTCCAAATAACAATATCCCCTTCGTCACTACCACTATTAGGATTACCGTCATTGGGTGAAAGATTGTTTACCGTAAATCTGAGAGTGCCTCCGGTGCCGTCAGGATTAGGAGAAATAGGTTCACAGGTTGAGGGGTTTGGAGAAGCCGGGCATTGTTCTTCATTGCCAAAACCGCTTCCTCCGGTATCTAAAGGTTCGGCTAGGGAATCAAAGGTAAGTTCGCTAGGTAGATTATCTTCAATTTCTACAAAGCCTGTACCTGAACCGGTTTCATTAGTATAATGTAAAATCCATTTAACAAACCCGGGACGGGTAAAATCAAATTCAAAAGATTTTTCGGCTCCAAGGGTGATGTAGGTACCTACCAAGGTTTCTCTATTTACTGTTTCCACGGGAGCAAGGTTATTTACTCCACCAAAATCAACTCTACTACCTCCCAAGCCTCTACCAAAGATTTTTTTATCTTCCAAGGTGACGTCATCCGGAATAAAGATATCTATGGCCGCAGAAAGTTTTTCATCCATTTCAATGTTTAAAGATGAATTAGGATCTCTACGAATACGCAGACAGGAAGAAGAAGGATCAACAACATCTACAGACTCGGAAGCATAGCCGGGTCGAGTAGACGAAGTCAGATTCATAACATCCCAAGCAATCGAGTTATTCAAAGGATCGCTAAAACAAGCAGGGTCGGAAGACTGTTCCAGTAAAATATCTTCCATACCCCGATTCAGAAAGACTTTTTCATATCCGGGAGTAAATTCATTGCCGTTTACACCGTCCTTAGGTAGCCAAAAGATACCGTAAATTCCGTTATCAGCAGAGTTTCCTTCATTCTCAACGTCAAAGATGTAGGAGAAGGTAGAATTACGAGGATATGCAATCGGAGCCGAAAGGGTTGCATTCACCCCGAATTGAGGCTCAATCAGGAGAGAGTCGTACTGGTTGTAGTAATGGCTTGTCCAATGCCAAGTACTAGTCATATTATTGGCTCCGATACCGGTCAATTGATTAGTAACCGGATCGTACTTGTAAGTCTGCCTCCTCACCTCCAAATTGGAATTACCCGGAGCTCCGTCCAGGACGTTGGCTTTGACTCTTACATAGTAAGTTCTAAAGTCTCCTGTCCAAGAATACCAAGCCACCGGTGGCTGCGTATCTTCAGGCACCTCTATCCAAGCAATACAAGCTTGAGCCTTGGGATCAATGGCCGGATCGTCACTGGTTGCCTGCAGACATTCAGCTTGATCTGGATAATGAAAGATAATATCGTCCGTGTTTCCGTGCCACTCCTCCGTTGGCGATGACCCGTCCAAATTAGGTGGAGTTCTGTCAGGATGAGTACTGGTCGGATAAATCACTTCCCAGGAGATAGTGTTAAAATCAAGCTCTTCCCTGGCTCCGTAGAGATTAAGTCCCCATCTGGCATCGGCAGTTAGATTGCCGTTGGTATGGCTACCAATATCTATATCCATACTTAACTGCTCGTTAGGCTGGGCATAGTTTTTGCTAGACGGGAAGATACGGTTCTGTACACTGGAATGTCCGGTAAATGGCCTCGATTGTGCCCCCACATAGCCTCGGTAATTCCAAGGATAGTAATTATATCCTCCGCCGTTTTGAGTTTGATAGTGGGTATAGACCTGTCCGTCACCGGTAACCAGAGTATTATCCGGAGTCGTCGGGCAATAGGTATCATCGCAAACCTGCATCAGCAAAAACATATCCCAAGCGGCGTAATCCGGAGCCGTGTCTCTGGGGCTGTCATTATCCTTAACAATCATAATCCTACAGTCTTGTCCGCCTATACTACTGACGTCGGATCATTCATATCCGGAGCTAATGTCCAAGGATTGCCGTTCCAGGTAACATCCATTTCGCTCCAACCGCTATTGAGGGGATTGCTATGATCAAAGGCCGGATCATCTGGAAGTAGAATATTTGGATCACAGGATTTATACCCTCTATCATTATATTCCCCGTCTCTAATACCGTGGAAAGACAGACCGTTTAGATTAACTACATTGTAGGAATGATCCAAGACTACGTTATGAGCGTTATTAGGGGGATTGCGATGATCTCCTTTATAATTATAGTAGTAGCTAAGAAAGTACTCCCCGGGCTTAAAGTATCCATGACTGGCACTTCCTATGGATTGGTAATCATTGGGATTGTAGGAGGTTACTCCCCTACTGTCTTCGTAGAGAATGCGGTAGTTGGTATGAGCTAAAGTTCTGTAGATATCTTCATCGACGGTGTAGGTTCGGTTGATAGTCTGATCCCAGAAGTTTGGATTAGGAGGACTGTAGAAATTAGTGTTGTAAGTAAAAGTATCTCCTTGCTGACAATTACTGCCGTCTAGGTCAAAGTCCAAGAAAAATCTTTCTTGAAAATAGGTTCTGTCGATATGCAGGGTAATCGGCCCGGTAATCGGATCTCCCGGCTGGGGACTGACTCCCGGATTATTTGTCCAATAGATTTGATGAGTCCAAGAAGGGTTACTGCCTTGTCTTCTAAGACCTTGGTAAAGGGGATTACAAGTGCCGCCGCTTAGGTCAATGGTAGCCGTTAAGTCCTCTATATCAGGTTTATAATGATAATAGTTTGAATAAGTTCTAAATTCAGCAGACAGTCCGGTGCTATTAGGTAAGAAATTCTGATTACTGACGTCAAAGCCGTCTTTGGAAATTTGGTAGTGATTGCTATGTACATAAAAATCTGCTTGCCTAAACACTTCCACCCTTGGTGAAATATCATCCACCGTCATACTGGCATCAAAACCGAGACTATTGGCCGGTTGTTCACCAAACCTCATATAGCTTCTTACAGCAAAGTCTTTTAAGTTTACATAACCCACTGGAACAGAGACTTTGGCATTCACCTGTCCGGAAAAACCGTCGTCAATGGTAACGAGGTTCCAATAAATATCTCCTCTACCACCACTGGTAGCATTAATCAGAGGTTCACCGCTGGGGCCGGGGATACCTTCATGGAAGGTTATACCTCTATAGTTGAATAGGCCTGAGCCGTAATCTACTTCAGCGTCTTCGGAGAGACCGTCGTCAATTCCGGGAGTATGCCAGCCGTTAATATCGTCAAGGGGTACTACCAATCTGGCGTTGTAGGCTTTGGCTCCGTTGGAGGTGTAGTTGAAAAAAAAGTTTGGGTAAGAATTTGGAGATGTCTGCGTAATCAACCCCTGAGGCTCTACACTGATTTCCGTAACACCCGTACTCATACCGTTGACTTTCCACCAATCTACTTTAGC
This sequence comes from uncultured Candidatus Saccharibacteria bacterium, assembly GCA_964434775.1. Lineage (GTDB taxonomy): Bacteria > Patescibacteriota > JACMRA01 > JACMRA01 > JACMRA01 > CAYSWH01. The sequence goes on from CAYSWH010000021.1 coordinate 3,889, forward strand.
ACCCAAGGTTGAGGGAGAAGGAACTCCCGTGTGATCTACCGTCCACTCTAATCTTAGATTGGGATAGAGACTTGGATCGATATCTCTCAGGTCAAAGGAATTAGTTCCCTGAGATAAATCATTATAGGTTTTAATATCTTGATTGCCGTCACAACTTTGTAATTTAAGAATGTTCCCGGTTGTATCCGTTAGATCATAGACCCTCATATCCATGAAGAGCCATTTTTGAAATTGCCCTCCTTCCGGTTGAGGTAAATCAAAACATTGAGAGGTGACAGTAGACGTTTGTTTGGTAGCTTCTATCCAACCGGATATGTTGTTAAAACCGTCTGTTTCATTAAAATTAATTCCACTACTGTTCTTAAATCCGTCTTCATATTTATAGGCATCATTATATACCCCGTCAGGTGGGTTATCAATGTTATCTACGTTGGAAGTTTCCGAAGCTGTACAAGTCAGACCGTACTTATTACACAAGGCTGCTTCTTGAGATTGCCTGGGTTCGTCTTGCAAGGATTGATTGAAGACGATGATCTCGGCGATATCACCGACAAAACCGTGATTACCGTTGTAATCTGCTCCGATTGTTGTATTAGACGAAACAGACCTTTGATTATAACTGCCTGAAGCATGTTCACTACCGTTAATAAAGACTTTACCTCCCAGAATGTCATCCAGTTTCCAGGTAACCAATTGGTAGTTACTTGTATCAGCAGAAGCTCCACGCCAATTTCCGTCATGATATGTAGCATTACTTTCTAAGATTAGTCTCCCTGTTCTAGTATCAAAAATTCTTCCATCATTTGTTGAATTAAATACTACAAAAAAAGTATAATCCGAAGGACTACTGTTCACATTGGTTGGTAAACTAAAGTAATCGACGGCTTCAAACCTAATCACCGGCAAACCGTTAACGGAATTGGAGACCAATTTAGGTTGACGACCTTCATTAGTCATCACGGCATCTTTGTAGTTACCGCTAATATCTTCCCACTTGGTAATATATTGATCGCTGCCGTCTATTCTAACTTGATCAGGATCGTTAGGATCTACGGAATCAGCTTGCAGGTGAAGTATTTTACCACTTCCGCCTTCTTCTATAGTGGAGACATTACCTACTTCACTGTGTCCGGCTTGATTGACTGCCAAAATTCTAACATGTCGATAATTGTTGGCTTGAATTCCGTCTATAGTATATTCGTTATTATTATCCAAACCGTCATTTAAGGTAACTATATTCTCCTGGAAAAAATCATTGGATACTTGAATTTTGTAATCATTAACTGCAAAGCCGTTACCGTTTGGTTCTACCCAAGCAGTTTTAACGGAGTCGGCTTCTCTTTCAAAGAGGGTGAGATTTTCAATAGTACTTGGATAGTTTTTTGGATCGCCTTCCAAGGGTGAATTGGTTTGATTGGTAGTTCCTAGAGTATAGAAACCGTCTTGCAGATTAGTGTCCAAGACTTCAAATTGCACTTGATTACCTACTACTTGGGGAGTTAGACCAAGGTCGGTGAAATTACCTGTATTTGTAGCTCTGTAAAGAAGTTTGTAATTACTCGCTTCTCCGGGATAACCCCCGGCAAACTGAGCAAAGTCAAAGATCATTCCAATATCTACTCCGTCCATACTGGTTTTATTAACTTCCCAGGATCTGTCCCATCTTTGAGTGGTACCTGAGGGAAGGTCGGTGGATATTATTTGTTGAGGATTCCCGTCACTTTTAAAGGTTATATATTCTTCGCTGTTCAAAGAATTATTAAAAGGATGTAGAGTCAGACCGGATAATTCAGTATCCTCCGTAAAGATACCTGATAAAGCGTTAGATAAAAGATAATTCTCTACGGATTGTCTTTCTAAATCATTCAAAGCTCTGTTGTAAAGGGCTAAGGCGTAAACTTTACCGTTTAAGGGACCTCCTCCTCCTTTACCTAAAAGAAAATCGGTTTGGACTCCCCAGTTGGGGGTCACTTGAGTTTTTAGATCATTATTCAGCCAAACTTTGTAGGTGTTTGCCGTATTATCCGATTGCATGGTTACTACATGCTTGCCCGAACTAGGCATGTCGGTTGGATTACTTTCTAATCTAACACTTCTAAAGTCGTCAAAGTAGCCATTGCCGTTGCCGGAATATCTCCAATAACCGCTAGTAGAACTACCGGTGTCCGTCAAACTGTAATTAGTATCATTCGGTTCATACACGGCAATCATTGTCACTTCTTGATTGGTAAAGTCGGTGCTGACTAGGATATCGCTATTAGACAGAAAGTCATCACTTCCGTCAAAAATTAAAGCCTTGTCTGTATTATCGTAAGTCGGTTGATAGTTTGGATCTGTTTGAGTAAAATGATTATTTTGTCCGCTCTTGTCAGCCCACTCGGTTACTTTATCTCCTGTATCTAGGTTTAAAGTGGTCTCGTCTCTGGACTCCAGCCAGAGTTGTAGATCGGATACGGCACTTGGTAAGGTGGCTGCGCCTTGGACATAGTATCCGGAAGTGTCTTCGTTGAGAATAGTATATTTAACCACTGAATCATTCACCAAACTTCCACCTGAATTTGATAAACTGATTTCAATAGTTTCATTGGGTTCATAAACATCGTCATTAATAATTTTAATAGGAATTGTGGCTTCACTTTTTCCTGCAGGGATAGTTACATTTCCGTTTGGCAGCTCATAATCTTCTCCGCTTACAGCCGTGCCTCCGGTTACTTGGTAATTTACAGTTACATCACTTGTTGCAGGATTTTGCAGAGCTACTAAAATTCCGTTTAATTCTACGGACTCCGGGACTTTTAGATCTGAAATTGCTTGAGAATCCGTATACCCTGTGGCTTGGGCTTGTTCAGGTAAACTTTGGCTGGAATAGAAAAAAACTCCCACAAGAGCTATTCCCGAGATGAAAAGAAAGGATAGGGCAAATAATTTTGATTTATTTTTTTGAATTACTCTGCCCACCGAAGAGTTTTGTGACATGGCTGATTTTTTTGTTTTTGTTTAGGAAAGAGTTTTAGTTAATTAACTACTTAACATCTTAAGCATATTTGAGAGTTGTGTTTTGGTCAAAGAAAAAAGTCTTGGGTGAGTTGGTCTAGAAGTCCAACATTCTGAAGAGAAGGTCTAAAGACCGGCTATTTTGGATTTATTATTATTTGCTTCGATAACTTTATTTTTAGGAGGTCTGTTTAAAGAAGAAGAAGAAGACGGCTTTGAGGAAAGCGAGGAGTATTTACTCTTTTCTTGGTTCTGGTTAAACCTGGATGAAGAAGCATATGCATCATGCCCTGATCTATTCTTTTCCTGGCCGGCTCCGTTATTGTCACTTTCTAAAGAAGATGGTTGACCAGCATAAACACTTTCTTGGCGATTGGAGGAATTGCTTCCGGAAGAAGCTTGCGAAGAACCATTGATACTACCGGCAGGTTCGGAAAGTGGTTTATTAGTAGACGCTTGCCAATTTTGTCCTGAACTACTACCTTGCAAATGCGTCTCACTTTCCTGATTGGGTTTTTGTTTTTGGATAGTATCACCATCTTCATTCAATAAAGAGCTACTTTGAAAGACCGGCTTGTTTTGTTTGGTTTTACTGTCGTTTTTAATCTCACTTGTATTATCAACTTTTGGAAATTCCGGGTGCTCTTTGAGAATTTCGTGAGGTTCGTATCCGGAATTTGATTTACTTTGACTACTCCGATTGCCCCCGGTTGATTGCCCGGCAGCAGTCGAAGGAACCCTGTTATAACTGCTGGAAGGCGAAGGCGAGCCGGAAAATTTGGATGGCTCATATGAAGGAGGTTTAACCCGCGGTTTGTTTGATCTATAACCACCCCCTGAGTTCCCGGGAAGATCCGCAGCAGGTCTTAACTTATTCTCCAGAAGCCCTGATTTTTCCAACCCGTAAAGAAGGCCGCTGAAGGCTATTAATGCCAAACTAATCCAAAAAGCAAAAGAAACCAGGTTGAAAGTTATTCTAACTGCTGCTAAAGCAAAGAGGTTAATAATTTCTGAACTCACAAAGCTGGTTAAACTCTGAGTAATCAAAGAATTAAGGTATACACTGCCGCCACCGACAATTATAACTGTAACACTCAAAATTGCGGTGCTCAAACCTATAGTCCATAGAATATGTCTAAGTTCACTAGTTATTTTTTTTCCACTGGTCTTTGCAAGAAGTAAAATAACTGCCAAAACTCCGATAAAGGCCACCAAGACTACAATCCAGAGACTCCTCAAAAAAACAAAAATATCTCTTAAAACATTAGTAAGACGGAAGAATTGATTTTGAGAAGTACTGTAAAGACTATCCAAAGAGTCAATATTTACCGTTTCACCGGAAGATGGGATGGGGTTGTTTCTAAATAATGAATCCAAAATATTCTCATTACTCTCGGATTGTAAAAAACTTGAAAGATCTTCTTCTCCGTTTTTAACTGACTGAGGCAGACAAAACTCGCCTCTAGGATCAAAACCTTCACGCTGAATTGTCTGAGCCGCCTCCAGAGAACAGGTATTTATTTGAGATTTATTTTCGTCTACTTCTTCACGGATTTTTTGATCAATATTTGACCTTAGATTTTCTTCGATCTGGGTTGTAGGAAAGTAGAAAGCAAGATTGTCCTCTTTCCCGGCAAACCATGCAGTAATTAAATCAATATTTCCCTCAAACACCGATTGTAGCCAATCTTGAGTTACCAATTCTCGCATGGTCAAATTGAAAACAATTCCTGAAATACCGTTTTCTAAAGTATTCTCATTTTGATCGGATAAAATATCTTCTGCTTTACTATAAAAATCCATATCAATCAAAGTTTCTTTGTGGATCTGAGGATTTATACTTAGAAAGGCAATGCTATACAAAACCAACAGCAAAGGAACAGTCCAAATAAAAAGATTCTTTACTATTGTGTAGAAGATATTCATAATTGAAAAATTATTTAAATTAGTCTCTGAGTGTAATCCTCTATACTCGATTTGTCAATAATTCTACACCTTGACAACAAATTTTTTTGGAATCACCTTCAAATAAGTCTTAATTAGGGTGTGTAGCTCAGCGGTTAGAGCACAGATCTTATAAGTCTGCGGTCGACGGTTCAAATCCGGCCACACCCACCACCAAACAGATATAAAAAACAGTTTAAAAGTAACTTAAAAACTTATTTTGTGTCTATTTTAGACAATTAACTATCAAAAAAGTTATTCTATAAGTATTCAAATTTTGATCGACATTAATTTTTGACTGCTTAAATAAAAAGACTTAAACTTCTCAAAGAGTCTTTCATCCAAACAGCAAATACAAACTAGTTATGGAAGTAGTAAGAATTAATTATTTTGAGGCAGCTCCGGGAAAATCAAATGAACTATATGGTTTTTTAAATTACCTAAAAGCTTATATTTCAGCTTCTGAAGGTTGTCATTCTTGCGAATTACTTAGAAGCGGAGACTCGGAAAACAATTTTGTAGTAATTGAGAAATGGGAATCTTCTGAATATCATCAAAAATCCCTGGAAAACTTCCCCCAGGAAAGAATGGAAGAGGCTCGCACACTTTTTAACTCTTCTCCCGGTGGACATTACTATTACTATTAAATTCTGACTCGAGAATTAAAAAACTATAATTTACTTTGATTAAAAATTATTCCAAATAAATTCCGGATCACCACTTATTTATATTTCAAAGAAAGATAAGCTGTCATTCAAAGAATGGTAAAACTAATTTATGAATTATCTCAGGAAGAACTATAAACTAATAATAGTTACATTAGTAGGATTTTTTACTTTCTTTTCTTCCGTCTTGTTATTACTTTCTTTAAATTCAACAAACGAAAGAGAATTTGATTCCGATACTTGGAAAAGAGGAGACAAAGCAGCCCGGGGATCTATGGTCAAAGATTTACAAGAGAAAAAAATACTACTTGATAAAAACCAAAATGAAGTAAAAATAGTTTTGGGAGAACCTGACCAAAGGAAAGAAAATGAATATATTTACTTAGTTGATTTGGGTACTAAATTTGGCAATGAAAATTGGAATTATTTCTTTCGAGTACGTTTTGACAAGCAAAATTCTAAAGTTGAAGAAACTCTCCTTACAGATTGATTTCTCTTACCCACAAGAATAATAGTTTTCTATACCAAACCTATCCCAACTTTTAGCCATCTCCAAATATTTCTCCGTCACTTGCCAAGTGGTCATCCTGAAAAGTCGACGTCATCCTTGAATTTACCACACAGTCATCCTGAATTTATTTCAGGATCTATCTTCGAAGGGATTCCGAAACGAGTTCGGAATGAGCATATGACAAGTGTGCACAGGTTATGTTCGGATCGACTATACCTGCAGAATAAAAAAACACATACTAATGCAATGATTAGTATATCATGCAAAAGTTGAAGCCGGTTTATGGGTGTTAAATCCCAATTTATACTTCTAACATTAGTATAATTCCAAAGGTCAGTTACCTACACCAAATCAACCTCGGCAAAAATGGCATTTTCCTCGATAAATTTCCTTCGAGGTTCGACTTCGCTCCCCATAAGGCGTTGGAATACTTCGTCAGCCATTTGAGCCTCTCCAACCGTAACCTGCCAAAGAAGTCTTTGGTTGGGATCCATAGTGGTTTCCCAAAGCTGTTCGGCATTCATTTCTCCAAGACCCTTGTAACGTTGCACTTCAAATTTAATTTCTTTTCCTTCGGATTCTTTTCTAACTTTCTCAATTACAGTGTCCCTTTCTAAATCCGAGAATACATATTCAAATTTTTTCTTACTCCATTGTACCTTATATAGAGGAGGCCTGGCCATGTATACATAACCCTCTTCGATTAGCAGTCTCATGTATCGATAAAGAAAGGTTAAAAGTAAAGTAGTGATGTGAGCTCCATCCACATCGGCATCCGTCATGATAATGATTTTATGGTACCTTAACTTCTCAATATCAAATTTTTCTCCAATACCTGTGCCAAATGCAATAATCATGTTCTTGATACCTTCGTAATTAAGTATCTTATCCAAAGTTGCCTTTTCAGTGTTCAGGACCTTTCCTTTAAGGGGTAAAATGGCTTGAGTGTGTCTATCCCTACCTTGTTTAGCTGAACCTCCAGCCGAGTCTCCCTCAACAATAAACAGTTCAGATTTCTCAGGATCCTTTTCGCCGCAATCAGCTAATTTTCCGGGCAAGGATAAGCTCTCAAGAACTCCCTTGCGAAGAACATTTTCTCTCGCAGCTCTAGCAGCCAACCTGGCTTTCATAGCTAATTGAGCTCTAATTATTATTCCTTGAGTAATCTGAGGATTTTCCTCCAAGAAAGTACCCAACTTATCAGAAATAATTCTATCCGTTAAAGTTCTGGCAACAGTGCTGCCCAATTTTACTTTTGACTGAGAAGTAAACTGAGGATCTTGCATCTTCAAAGATAATACACACCTGAGACCTTCTTTCAAATCATCAGCAGCAAATTTATCGTCTTTTTTTAGAAGATTCTTTTGGACGGCAAAATTATTTATCAGCTTGGTGAAAGCGGTACGAAAACCCGTTACATGCATACCCCCTTCGGAATTAAACACTCCGTTTGTAAATGCAAAAAGCTTTTCGTTATAATCTTTGGAATAGGTTAAAGACAACTCTAATTGGAAGCTTTCGTCCCCACCTTCTACCATTACAATAGGCATTTCTCTTTCTTCCTTTTTTGTAAGATGCTCCAAATAGGTTAAAATTCCCTCAGGATAACAAAAAGTAACTTCTTTACCTCCTTCCCTGATTTTGTCTAAGAAAGTTATTTTTAAACCTTTGTTAAGATAAGCGGTTTGTTTAAGCCCCTGTTCCAATTCTTTAGTATCAAAATTTACTTTTTCGAAGATAGTAAAGTCCGGTTTAAATCTAGTAATTGTTCCTGATTTCTGCCACACCTCATGTTCTTTTATCTCCGGATATTTCTGTGCAAATTCGTCTGTAGATAAGGCTTGAAGTTCACCGATCGTCTTTCCCTGCTTGAATTCAATATAATTGATTTGACTGTTGCGTAGAACCCAAACTTCCAGACGCTCGGAAAGAGCATTTACAACACTCGCTCCAACACCATGCAGTCCACCTGAAAATTTGTAATTATTCTGATCAAACTTTCCCCCGGCATGTAAAACGGTCATAATCGTTTCCAAAGCTGTCTTTCCTGTTTTGGGATGAATATCAGTAGGTATTCCCCTTCCATCATCGGTAATAATTACAGTATTATCTGCCTCAACAACAACCTTAATAGCCGTGGAATTATTGGCCATAAACTCGTCTACGGAGTTATCCAAGATTTCTCCTATACACCTGTGTAAACCTTCTTTACCGGTATTTCCGATGTACATTCCCGGTCTTTTTCTAACCGCTTCCAGCCCTTCCAGAACCGAAATATTTTTGGCATCATAATTATCCATAAATGTATTTTTGTTAATAACTAAAAACCTTATTTCTATCAAAAAAATCGATTATTTGCGGGCTTTTGTCAAGAGTCCTGATTTTTTGGTAAAATTCAGTGTAGGTAGACGATACAGCATATTTACAAACCGCAAATATTATTATAATAAGTTTCAAAATGCAGCTTTAGAATAGATATAATGACTTCATTTCCCCTATCTGCTTAACTTTTTACTTATAATGCCCAACCAAGATCTTTAGAAAAAGAATTTATTTCATTTCCAAAAATTATTAATGGTTTATAGGTTTAATCAATATAGACAAAGCAAGATATTGCTGTTTATTACAAAAGACAAACAGACTGTCTTGACTAATTTGGGGTTATTCCTTAACTTTGACTAACTAGAATAGTAAAATTGAAGGTCAACTTAATTAGAAAGAAGGTATATGTGCGGAATAGTAGGTTATCAAGGTGCTAAAGAACAAATTGTGGATGTTTTGACTAACGGTCTAAAGAGGCTGGAGTACAGGGGATATGATTCTGCAGGAATAGCAATTATCACCGAAGATGAGAATATATATCACAAAAAAACAATGGGGAGGGTCAAAGTTTTGGAGGAATCAATCAAAAGTGATAATTTACCTGCATTTGACTCGGCGGGAATTGCTCACACCCGATGGGCCACGCACGGAGTGCCTTCAACCGTAAACGCTCATCCCCATTGCTCGGATGATAAAAAAATATGGCTTATCCATAACGGAATTATTGAAAACTATAAAGAGCTAAAAGAAATATTAATCAAGGACGGAATAAAATTTAATTCCCAAACAGATTCTGAAGTAATTGCTCACTTAATCAGAAAACACTATCAAGGAGACCTCAGGAAAGCCGTTTTGGAAGTCTTGTCCCAATTAATCGGAGCTTTTGCGATAGTAGTTATATGTGCTGATGAACCGGGAAGGTTGGTAGGAGCTAAAAAGGGAAGCCCTTTGGTTTTGGGTATCGGAAAAGATGAATACATTCTGGCCTCAGACGTAAGTGCCGTTATTTCCCGAACTAGAAAGGTTGTCTACTTGGAAGACGGGGAGATAATAGATATCTACGATAATAACTATCAGATCAGTAACTTTAATAATGAGAGCTTAAGTAAGTCCATTGAGACGGTCGATTGGGACGATGAGGCAGCGACTAAATCAGGATACGAACATTATTTAATGAAAGAGATAATGGAACAACCTAAAACAATTGAAGATTCCTGCAGAGGCAGGCTCCTGCTGGACGAAGGTAATGTTAAATTGGGTGGCCTAATGGACATTAACGGAAGACTTCATAAAATAAAAAGAGTGATTTTAGTTGGTATTGGCACGGCGTATTACGCTTGTAAGCTAGGAGAAATTTATTTTGAAGATATTGCGGACATTCCCTCTAAAGCTGAAATGAGTCCGGAATTTCGCTATAAAAATCCCTACATCGATGAAAACACTTGGGTTATTGCGGTAAGTCAATCCGGGGAAACCGCTGATACGATAGCAGCAATTCAAGAAGCTAAGAGAAAAGGTGCGTTAGTAACCGGAGTCGTCAATACAGTTGGCTCCACTATCAGTCGAATTACCGAAGCAGGAGTATATAACCATATCGGACCGGAAATCTCTGTAGCCTCAACCAAAGCGTTTACTTCCCAACTTACAATAATCATGTTGCACGCCATCATGCTTGGGCGAATTAGACATATGGGTCTGAGCGAAGGACAAAGGCTAATCAAGGAAATAAAAAAACTTCCTCAATTAGTAGAAAAAACACTCAAATTAAACAATCAAATAGAAGAATTAGCTAAAAAATATTACAACTTTAACAACCTAATTTATATAGGAAGAAGATATAATTTTCCGATAGCTCTGGAAGGGGCACTCAAGATAAAAGAAATTAGCTATATTCACGCTGAAGGTCTGAGCGGTGGTGAATTAAAACACGGATTTATTGCTTTAATTGACGAAAATATGCCCACTATAGCTGTTGCTCTAAAAGACTCGGTTTATGAAAAACAATTAAGCAATATCGAAGAAATAAAGGCTCGTAACGGAACAGTCATTGCAATTGCAACCGAAGGAGATAAGCGAATTCAAGAAATTGCCGATGATGTAATCTACATACCTGAATCAGAAGAAGAAATATATCCGATTTTAGTGACGGTAGCATTCCAACTTCTTGCTTATCATACCAGTGTTTTAAAAGGTTTTGACGTGGATAAACCTCGGAATTTAGCTAAAAGTGTTACCGTAGAATAATTTACTTATACTAAAAAAGCATATAAGCGAAAATAATTAAGCAATAACAAAAGAATTAGGAATTTTAAATTCACTTTGGCAGATAGTATCCAATATTTCTTGCATTATCCGGTGAGAACTACCCCAATTTTGATTTAAAAAGAATATAGGCAAGCCGGTCCTTAGAGCTTTGTATATATTCTCAAAAAGATTCTTAATAATGTTGGGAATGTTGGTTAAACTGCCGATATTAATTAACAAATGGTTACCGTTTGTAATCTCCTTAAAAAAATCCAAATGAAGATTATAACTGAGCTGAATCTTTTCTTTACTACCCAATATTACTGCTTTTGCTCTGTTTACTTCGGAAATATCATTAATAAAGTTCACAGCTACTTTGTTAGGATGTTTTTGACCACCTAAAATCTGATTAATTACCGGTATCGGTTTATCCGGAATTTGAAATTCAGAATTACTTAAAGACCTTAAATTTTTCGGAACATGAGTCCCTATACTTTCATACAATGAAATATCATTATCGGTAATTCTTAAAACGGACGGTAAGAAACCTGTAGCAGAAGGATTACTTTCAAGTATTTGAACATCTGAAAAAACTTCCTTGGCTACGGTATTATCGCTACAGTAAAGGTTTCTGGAAATAATTAGAGGAGAACCATAAAAATCTTGGTCGGATTTTTGGATTATATTATTTAATCGCCGATCTCCTGAATAATAGTACCTTTGCACAAATGAATTCTTATCACTGTCTATCTCGATAATAAGAGGGCCGGGAGTTAACAAATCAATCCAAGCTCTAGTCGAAACAGGTAAAAAAATGTTTTCATGATATATTCTGTCAGTACCGGAAATAAACTTTACATAATTCGCACTGCTGTTCTTTTGATTCGTAAAAGATTGCAGATTGTGACTAAGAAAGAAGTAGATGGAATCAGTAGGTACGGCAATAGTTTTTTTTCGGTCAAGCAACTGAATAAAATCCTGCCCTTCTTCTTTTTGTTTATACATAATTAATCCGCAAATGATTGATAGCTAACCTAACAATAAAGCATATTTAATATCTTTTGACAAATATTATTTTCATGGGATCAATTGGAGAGTTTAAATTATCAAGCCAAACGAATCAGGTTTTTATTTTTTTAAAAAACTCTTCTAGCAAGACCTTCTCAAAAATTAATGCCACAAAGGTTTAGATTAGTTCAAAATATCATTAATATGTATATTAATACAAAGAAAAAGCACCCTTTTAGAGGGTGCCAAATCATAGTGTCAGCTTTTGCCTACTTTCCCCTAGCTCTGCAGCTAAGTATCATCAGCGGTGCCGCATTTCAAGACTCTGTTCGGAATGGGAAGAGTTGGTTCCACAGTCCATGTAAAACTGACATTTCAAGTAGAGTAATTTTTTGTTTTTTTGTCAAGGGTGAATTCAGTTTAGTTTCTTAATAGAGGTAAACTTTCTTAAGATTTTGATCATTTGGGGCTTTACGAAATCCTCAAATAGGCGAAGGAAATAGATTTAGGCATTAAAGTCGTCAAAAAAACACCAAAAGGCAGGATGCATTTAAGACATCTAACAATCGAAAAAACTAAGATTCGTAACCGTAACCTCCGGTTCTGATTGTAATCAAGTTTGCAGGCTCTTTAGTCGATTCTTCAGCTGTCGGTTCTTCCTGGTAAACTAGTTCTTCAGGTTCAGGTTCTTGTGTAAGAATACTGCTGTTAATATCGACCAAAAGTGCATCTTCTCCATAGCCCGGGTAATTTACTACCTCATAAGAAGCCCCATCACTAAGGCCTGCAATAAATCCTTCAACTTCAAGTACACAAGTTCCGTCTATGGGATAACTGAAGAAATATTCTCCGGAAACGAGGTCAGTAATAGGGCTTTCATTTTGAGAGTACAAAGTACTGTTTTGGTCGTCAGACCAAATGCATAACTCAGTAACTCCTTCGCCGATTACGACTTCGACACCGCTTTGAATCGGACGGTTAATACTAACTGCCGGAAAGTCCGGAGAAGGGGTACTGTTAGGATTGGGACTTATAATTACCTCACTGGTTAAACCGTCATTGATAGTCACGGTAGTCTCATCAACATAAACCGGAGAAAATTCATATATTGAGGCAGAACAGTCGGCCATGCCGCCGGAAAAAGTTCCATCCACAAAACGTAAAGTATATTCTCCAGCATCTAGATCAACACTTCTTACTTCACCCGGAGCCAAGGTACTGTTTAATACGGGAGTTAATTCTTCACAAATAGCAACTGACAAATTAGTTGGGTCTTCGGCAGAAAACCGATTATCCACCACTATGGTTCTGCAGCTTCAGCATCAATCGAGCTTAAAGCTGTAAAGCCAAAAAGGCTACAAATGCCTACTGCAAAAAAGGCAGCAAATATTTTTCTTGAATTAATGTTCATATGAATGTCGTTTACTTCATTATAATTATCTCTAAATAAACTCAGTCCAGTCACTTTATAGAAAAAAAATCGCTTTGTCAAACAACAGTATTGTGGCATCCGTATTCTATCTATTAAAGCTAAAAAGTAGCTTGCATAAATTTGCCGTATTAGTTTTAATTGCCAAATCTAAATATAGAATCCATTCTTAAAAATTGATATTATGAACATTATTGTTTCCGCAGTTATTCTTTTGATTTGTTTTTACATTATCAGTGAAATAGTAGACGGACCTTTTATCAAAAGCCTGGATAATATTTCCAAATGGCTGAAACTCCCTCAAAGTGTGGCCGGAGCTACTTTGTTATCAATGGGAACTAGCGCTCCGGAAATTTCTACAGCTCTAATAGCACTTTTCCTGGAAGGAGCAAACCCGGGAACCGGTGTGGGAACTATAGTGGGTTCGGCAATTTTTCAAATATTGGTAGTGATTGGTTTCGCTGCCCTGGTAAAAACCTCTTACCTTGATTGGAGACCGGTAATTCGGGATAGTATTTTTTACGCTTTTTCAGTTTTTTTACTTATCGTTTTTGTTCAAGACAACCGATTTACCATGTCTGAAGCCTTGATCCTGGTGGGAAGTTATGTGGGTTACTTAGTAGTATTATTATTTTGGACTAAGTACGTAAAAGAAGAAGAGGTGGACGTGCCTGTTGAGGAAGAGAAGGCAATAAAAGAGACTACAAATCCTTTAGTTAAAGTCTGGAGAACAGTTACTTTCCCCATCAAAAAAATAATTGATTTAATCCCTGATGTTGAAAAAAATCAGAAATGGACAGTCCCTGTTTTTATCTTATCTCTTATAATCATAGGATATGCTTGTTATTGGTTAGTTGTTGCCTCTGAGGCTTTTGCAGAAACATTAGGCATACCTTCAGTGATTATTGCGCTGACAATATTAGCCGGAGGCAGCTCTGTACCGGAAATGATTTCTTCTGCTGTAGTGTCCAAACAAGGCCGGGGAGACATGGCCATTGCCAATGCTATCGGCAGCAATATTTTCGACATCCTCATTAGTTTAGGTTTACCGGTATTGATTTTTACTTCAATGCAAGGAGACCTGGAAAATTTGGGTGGAGCCAACATTAATTCTTCGATTATTCTCCTGTTCTTCACTTTGATCATGGTAATATCCCTCTTAGCAGCCCAAAAATTCAAGGCTACTAGAGCATTTGGAGCTTTTTTGATATTTCTCTATGTGCTTTATGTAATTGCAGCATATGCTGGCTGGATAGGCAGTTAGAACAATTCAAGACTTAAGACAATCAAAAAGGATCGTATCATATATTTTTAGAATACTGCCTGTTTTTTCTAAATAAAGACCTGCTAAATCTTTTAGGAAAGATTGGAATCTGTTCAACGTAGCTCAGTAAATTAAAGACATAAGCTAACTATAAAGATGGATAGATTTGTTTAGATTGGAAGTCTGAAGCCGGATTAATATTTCTTAATCATCAAAGTTAACCGGAGTATCTAAAAAGACTTGAAAAGCTTCTTCCAATTTATCTTTCATATCAGGATGCTCCTTAAGCAAATTGAAAATTTTACTATCGTCTTCCAAAGAGTTTTTAAGTCTATAATAATCAACTTTAGAAAAAGAATTTTTAAAATAGTCCAAAATGAAGTTTTTATACTTATCCAGACATTCTTGAATAACCCTTTCCCTCTGTTCTTCGGGTATTTCCTCTAAGGAATAACCACTTAAAAACATCACCAAGTTATTGATAAATTCAAATTCACTATTTTGGTTATTTGTTTCTGAGCTTGTATGTGAGTGCATATTACTAGATAATTATTTTGAGTTTTCAAACTTATAAAGTTTTTGATTATTTTGAGAAATAATATATATGTTTTCAGATTCGTCAATTCTAATTAAAGACGAAGAAAACTCCACATTTTCAGCGATTAAGGAGCTAGATTGTTTATCAATATCATAAATTAAGATTTTATCGGAAAGAGTTTGATTGGTATAATCTCCTTCAGTTTTTTTTACAAGGCAAAAGATTTTTTTATTTTTTATATCACATCTATTAGCAATTACATCTCCTTTTAAGTCTTGCTTTTCAGTCTCGTCTTTAAAATTAACTGAAAGCGAAACTGGTTCATCTTCCATGAATTCAACAATGTTAGTTTCGTAATTCTCTTGAGAGTCCTTTTTAGTATATAAGAGATAATCCCTGGTAAATCTATATCCGACAAGTTCGTTTATTGAGTACATTTTCTTTAGGTTTGACCCATCTCTAATTACATATAAATCAAAACCACCTTTTCTGGTATAATCTTGAAAAGCTGCCAAATAAATATTCCCCCCTGCCTCTTTTACTTCAAATGATGAATAACTATCAGTATCAATTTTAAAAGATCCTATAAGCTCATTGCCTTGATTAATTAGGTAGCTACCTGAAGAGTATAACTTTAAACCGTTTTTATCAGATTGTAAAAAATAAATCTTGTCCGGAGCAACATAGTCGATGTCAATAACATTGCTTGGATAATTAAAACTGACTCCGTTTGGCTTAAGAAGGACTACATCATTATCCCCCTCGAGAAGATAATTGGAACCATCAACAACAGTTATATCAAAAATAAATTTATCTTGATTGTTTAATTTAATAAACTTGTCTTTTGTAACTAAACCTATCCTCTCATCTTGATAGCCGATATACCCATATATTTCTGCACTTTGGATTTCAAAAACAAAGGGCGTAAGAGCGGTAATATTATTAAATTCTGATAATGTTAAACCTTCTCCCGAATCACCTTGAGGTTGTGCTGTCTGATTACTGCTAGAGTTACCGGAATCTTCGTTTTGAGTTATAAAAATAGGCCTTAGTACCCAATAAGAAATTAACACTATAAAGAGTAAGCCAATAATAACTTGAATTTTAAATGAGTTGTCATATCTTAGTTTGTACCAAATTTCTTCAAACATATTACAATTATAAATCACTCATATCCGGACCCTCAATTTTATAACCTACGGTAAGAGGTTCGGTTCTGGCATTTTCTAATTCATTAGTTATCCTGTCTCTGACTTCAGGCGGAGTGTATGGAGTCTCCGAAGAATAACCTTCATCTTCATTAGTAGTGTAATAATTAAAATTAATTTTGTAAGCCTCAATAATCGGATTTTCCGCTTCAGGGTTGTCCACAAAACGAACTATCAGCCTGGTAACTAAATCTGGATTATCATCATCACCATAACCTTTATCTATCGACAAAACTTGACAACTCCTGACCACAGTAAGTGTATTTCTCGTTATCTCAATCATCTCTTCTGCTTCCCCCGGAAAATAATTATTCAATGAAGGATTGTACTCTGTAACAAATGATAAATCCGGTCTCGTCGTTCCTTCATCTACATCCACAGCAGTCTGCAACCTTTGAATTTCTCTTTCAACATGCTCAATATCTTGATCAACTCTGGAACACCCGGTATTAAATGAAGGATTACTCGCACATTCCTGCTTTACCTGGTTTAATGCATAAAGATAATTTCTAAGCAGCGATATATCCCTTTCATATGCACCAGGATTCAAAGTAACTTCATCACTTTGTTCGGGGTCCTCACTCAACTCCTCATTATACCCAATAGGACGAAGATTCATAATACCCTGGAA
>CAYSWH010000021.1:20746-29671 GCA_964434775.1 uncultured Candidatus Saccharibacteria bacterium
CGGAAAAACTAACAATACTACCAAGGTAAGGGAGGTAAGGGAGAGGAGTAGCTTGAAAATACCAAAAAAAATTGTCATTGATTGTAATTATTCTTTACAAGAGCTTGCTATTACAATAAAATAAAAAATGTTTCCAAACAAGTCAGGTATTATTGACTGCTCTTACCTTTATATTAACATAACCATTTTAGCTTGACAACTTCTCAAAAATTTCATTGTAATTAGTTAGTTTAAGTGTATTAATAGCACATAATGGAATTAGTTTGGACTAAGTCATTGCGATTCTGATATTCACAGTATGCTAGCAGCGAATAAACAAAACCTCTTACTATTAAAATCTCAAAAGAAATTAGTAAAAAACGGACATAAGCTTTTAAAAGAAAAACGGGCCGGGCTTATTATTACCTTCTTGGAATTTGCTAAAAGAGGTAAGGAGCTTGAAAATAAAATTTCGGAAGAGCTCCAAAAATCTTTGAAAGTATATAATCAAAGTCTGACCTTTATTAATACCCAAATTTTGCTCGGAGTCCTGCAAAGAATTCCTGCAATTAACCTAAAAACAAATAAAAAAAGAGTTTCCGGAGTTCGCATACAAAGCTTGGCTGTTAAGGTCAAACCACCCAAGAGAGATAATATTAAGCCGGATATTTCCTACGGGCTAAATAATTTCGCCAAGTATTTTCCGGTTCTGCTGGAACTAGTTGAGTTAAAAATAAATACGGAAAAATTAGCTTCGGAAATCATCAAAACAAATAGACAAATTTCTAATCTGGAAAACAAATTAGATAAAATAGACAGTGACATAAAATACATCCAAGACACCCTTCAAGAAAAACAAAACTTGGAAAAAGCAACTTTAATTAAGATTTTTAATTAAACATCAAATTATAATACAATTATTATGGCAGTTGATAAAGAGTTACAAGAGGTAGAGTTACAAAAGCAAGCAGCAGAGCTCGAAGAAAAAATAGCTTCCGTTGAGGAAGAAATTGTTAAGGCCGGTTTTGCTCACGAGCTCAGAAAAAACGAAATACTAAAGGAAGTTGCCAAAGAGTTGGAAGATTATCAGCCAAAAGGATTGGGTCTGGATTTACCTAATACCAAAAACATAACCCTGGACGACAAACTTATAAATGACATTCTAACAGACACTTACAAACTGAAAGCCGAATAGTAGTATAAATATGACTGTAAAATTAGCTCAAACCTACCTTTTAACTTCCTCAGACAAGCGTTTGAAAGAAATAATTTCTGAATTGATTGAACAAGAAATTAGTTTTGAAGCACTTGATCCAAGAAGTTTAGGAGAAGAATGGAATAAAGTTTTATCTCTCCAAGAAGAATACAAAAATTATGACGAAGAAATCAATCTTTTGGACAGTGTCCTAACTTTTTATAAGCCCAAAGGCCTGTTTGCCGGTTTCTGGGATAATAGAATTGAAGTTAAAAAAGACTTTTTAAATAAAGCCTTGGAAGATAAAGAATCAATACTCACTTTTGCCAAGGAAACCCTGGAAGAAAATCAAAAGTCCAAAAAGCATAGGCGAGAAATCAGTGAAAAGGAATACTATCAGATGGTTTCTTTGCACGCCGCCTTGGAGATGGAAAAAAAGATAACTGATATTTCCCGGTATATTTTTCAAGTTAAACAGGACTCCGAATTAGCCTTTATTTTTCTTGGAATTGAAGAAGGTAATGCAGAAAAAGCAGAAAAACTAATTAAGAAAAATGAGATCAAACTAGAAAAAATTGATTGGCAAACTGAAATTGTTACCTGGGAAAACAGTGGCGGACTCAAATCTTTCCAGGGTATACTCCAAGCCTTAGGAACTATTAACACTAAAGAAGCCGACCCAACCCTGGCAGTGACAATTTTCTTCATGACTTTCTTTGCCTTCAGCTTGGGTGATGCTCTCTACGGTCTTTTTATGGCAATAATTACAGGCTATTTATATCTTAATCCAAAATTAAAACCCAACCTAAAAAGTAGTATCGGACTTTTCTTCTACTCCAGTTTAGCCACCCTTCTTTACGGTTTACTTATCAACTCTTGGGGCGGAGATCTAATCGCAAAAATCGGATTCCTCAATTCGATCCTTTCAAATTTTCAAATAATCGATATACTTAATCAAGAAAGCGATGCCCCTATTAACTTGGTTCTAAATAATTTGGGAGTTAGTCCGATTGTCTTTATGATGGTAGTATCCGCTTTAATTGGTTTTACCCAAATACTAGTTGCCTACCTTTTCAAAACAGTTAATCACTTCCGAGAAGGAAACACCATTGCTGCAGCAGGTGACATAAATTGGATTGTCTTTATTTTTAGTATAGGTTTCACTCTCGGTACCGGCGATTCATTAAGATTAGTCTTTTTAGCAATTTTAGCTGCTTCTGCAATCGGCCTTTTTGTTTTAAATGGAGGAAAAGGAATTCTTGGAAAAATAATCAGTGGTTTTGGTCAACTTTATGGTTTGATCGGACTATTTTCCGATTTAATTTCCTACACCCGTCTCGTCGCTGTAGGTTTAACAGGGTCTATTATTGCTGTAGTAATTAATATTTTAGCTATGTTAATAATTGACTCCGGGTCTATTATCGGCCTAATTGCAGGTATAATATTCCTGATTTTAGGACATCTGTTTAATTTGGGTGTAACCTTGTTTGGTGCTTATATTAACCCTCTAAGACTTCATTATGTAGAATTCATTCCCAAATTTTTTGAAGGAAAAGGAAGAAAGCTGGAGCCGGTAAGTCTGGAATTTAAACATTTAAGACTGGAGAACAAAACTCAATAAACTTGACAAATCCATTATTATATCAAATAAACTAATTAAATAAGTAAAAATATGACTATTGATGCAACAATGTTAACTTTGATCGGAGTAGCTATTAGTGCCGGGTTCGGTGCCGTTGGTTCCTCTTTAGGTGTTGGTGCGGCAGCCAGAAGTGCCGCCGGCTTATTATCCAAACAACCGGAAAAATTCCCTCAAGTATTAGCCTTAAGTGCTTTAGCTTCTACTCAATCTTTATATGGTCTGCTTTTTGGATTCATAATCTTGATTCAGGCCGGAATGCTGGGCGGAACCCCTTCCGTAGAAGTTACTGAGAGTGTTGCTTTTGGTTATATTATGGCGGCTTTGCCGGTCGGTTTAGCTTGTATTGCTTCAGGCTGGCAACAAGGAGTGGTAGCCGGTGCCGGAGTTAAAATTTTAGCCGAAAAACCTCAAAACCTATCTCAAGCAATTGTCTTATCTGCTTTGATTGAAAGTTTTGCTATTTTTGGTTTGGTTATTTCCTTGCTTATCGTCTTTGTTGGAATTGCCGGCTAAAATTGTCATGAAAATTGAATTGATTTAAGTATACAATATGCCGAAACCACAATATAGTCAGCTTCTAGAACTTAGTGAATTAGTTGCCAAAGTACAAAAACTTGAGGCGAAATTACAGGTGACTCAAGAAGACTTGGAGCAGAAAAAGGAAGATTACAAAAATAAGGAAGAATTGGAAGCCTCTAATCTGCGTGAAAAAATCAAGGTAAGTCAAAACTTGGACAAGTTTCACAGAGATTTAGAGATTTTGAGGGAAGAAGAGATGGTTGTTAGGCAAAATCTGGAAGAAAAAATTGAAGAGGCTATTAATAATTACTTTGCCGGAAATTCATTTCACGACTTTCTCTCCCGGGCAATTAAGGATATCAAAGCAAAAGAAAATGATTCTCAAGTTGTGGTGAGCAGCAATATGCAAAAATACTTGGGCCAAATTCAACCGGATACAGTAAAGGAAGAGAAAGGAATTTTGCGGGTCATTTCTCCCACTAAAGAGTATATTTTTGATTTGGAGGAAGTTAAGAAAATTCTGAGGAAAAAATTACTTGAAGCATCTTTAGCCAGCTAGAAGACATGATTATTGGTCAATTATACTATTATGAATCTAAACTAGACGAAATTCACAGAAGAATTTCTGAAGGTGATTATGAAAATATTGAGGTTCTGGGAATTACTAGAGACGATATTGAGAAAAACAAATCCCTCACCCCCAACGAACTACTGTATAATTTAAGACAAACATTCAGTAAAAGATACAACGAACTTCTTCAAGAAGAAAACATGAAATTTGCTGCCGGTTTCTGGAACGAACTAATCAGTCCGGTTGTTGACCCGATATTTGAACCTACTATCAAACCTTCTACTCCATATCAGAACTCTTTATTGGAATGGTTAAATAGAGGAAATAGTATAAATGAAGTTTCCGAAATTGTGTTTCCGGGTTTGTTTAGTAATGATGAAGAGGACTATGCTCTCTTTTATGGTATCAAAACTTTACACACCCTTAATCTTTTACAAGATGAAGGCAAGACCAATAGATCAGAGAAAGATTTGGAGGGTGGTTCCGAAGGTGAGGAAAATCTGAGCAAAGAGCCGGAAATTTTGGTAATTACTAAGGGTTACTTAGCCCCTTTGTTTGTTAATATTAATTGTGATTATATTCTTGATAAAGAGGGCTCGGAACTTCTGGAAGAGGCAGAAAAGTATGCCAAAAAGAATACACATTTAAAGATGGTTCTAGCCATAAATAAAGACAGGGCTTTTGAAAACAGTTTAAAAAAAAGACTTGACTCGAACATACTTATCGCCACGCTGGAAATTGATGATATCAGTGAATCTAAAGGATTTTTTGATCAAATCGTTCGGTCTACTTTAGGGATAAATATATCATAATTTTACAAGTCCAAGACAGCAAATAAAAAACATTTTTGACAAGGTAGAGAAACTATACTATAATTTAGTTTAGCAAATAAAATATTATGCTTAATTCCACTTTTCAAACAGTAACTTGTTGTTGTCCTCACATAAATCCGGGGGCTGGAACTGCTGTCTGAAAAATTTGATTTATTATTACAACTTTTTTCACTTCCCCCTAAATTAGGGGGATTTTTTTATAAATTTAAATACTTATTAATTATGAACTACAAAACCAAGGCAAATGTTAAAGTAAAGCCAACAATGTCACTCCGAAAGAATACAAGTACTGTTGCTCAAAAAGTGAGACAAAGACAAGGGAAAGAAGTGGCTGAAGGAATTATCAACGACCACCCTCTAATTCAAAAGGAAAGGGCTAAAATAATCAAGGATATGAGAAAAAGAAAGATATCCGATCTGGCCATTTTTGGATACGGAGGCGGTAAGGAATGTTGGGAAATTGCCAAGGAAGTTTCTTCGTTGCAAAAAATATCCGGAGTTGACATCAATCATTACTTTCCAACCATAAAAAAAATAATTCATCAGGTAAGAACAAACTCGTCAGCATCGGTTAGTTTTTTTAAGCATGATCTAAATGAGTACCTAGAGCTCCAAGAGGAAGTTGAGGCAATCTACATGTCAGCAATTTATCATGACCTGGGTAATAAAAGAAATATTTTGAGGACCATAAATAATTCTTCCGTAAAAAGAGTCTATTTGATTGAACCTTTAATGCCAAACTCGATTGGTCCTAACTTACCACTGGCTAACATCAATTCAAGTTTACAAAATGATAGTTTACCCTTGGAAGAAAGGGAGAAAATGAGAATAAGTCTTTTGTACCGCTTTTATTTTGAACAATGGACCAAACCCTTGTTTTTGACCAATCAATCCCCTGAAAATCTAGAAAATTACTGTGCCGGTATTGCCAAGGCTTTGACTAGTGCCGTAAAACAAGAATCTGAATGGTTTGAAAGTTTGGAGAGTATAAAAAAAGAATTTGCTAAAATCGGTTTTGAACTGCAAAATAAAGTAGTCGAAAATAAAAGACTGCAAATTCAATTATCCCACCTAATTTTTAGCAGAAAATAGTATGACTTTACTACAAAAACACCCCGAAATTGAAAACTTTGAAGCTGACAGGTTCCAACTATCCCTTTCCACCAAAGAATATCTGGAGCAAATTCCACCTGGTATAAAATTAGATCTACAAGAATTTCGAACAAATATTTCTCAACCGGAATCCTTAGAATCTGCAAAAATTGAAGAACTTTTTTTAAAACTTTCTCTAACATACACTCCAAAACAATTTGAAAGATTGCAAAGCCTATTTAGCAAAGCCCAAAATAGATTACCTATTGATAAAACTCTAAGAAAAAAGATTGTTCCGGGATTATATCTAGATTTACGAAACGAAAAAGAAAGTGATAATTTTACTGAACAACTGAATACTTTTGTAGCTCAAGTAGAAAATCTCCCAAACCCTAAGCCAATCAGTTTTGACCTGGAAAAAATAGGGTGGTTACCTTTGGAAATTGTTCACCAAGAAGCAAGTCAAGATTATTCTGACCCATATCTGAAAGACAAAATTGACACCATCTGGACTTTGGATGTTACAGAAAATCCGGGTTTTAGTATAAAGGATGTTGTAGCCTTGGAAATGGTCACAGAAGCTCTAAAAAGAGGTGATTTAAACTCGGAAACTATTATTGTAGAGGGTACTTCCGGAAATACCGGTGCCGGTTTGGCTATCGTTGCCTTACATTACGGTTTGAAATGTGTTTTAACTATTCCGGATAAACAGAGTCAGGAAAAAATCAATCGTCTGCGGGATCTGGGGACTCACGTGATTGTCACCCCAACCAAGGTTGAAGCAGAAGACGTAAGAAGTTACTACAGTGCAAGAGACTATGTTACTCAAAAAGTCCACGGCTGGAAGCCCAATCAATACCATAATCTTGATAATTTTCGTAGTCATCAAAAAGTAACAGGTCCGAATATTTGGCAAAAAACAAATGGAGAAGTTACGGCTGCGGTAATTTGTACAGGTACTTGTGGCACCGCTTCAGGAGTAGGCAGTTACTTGAAAAAGAAAAATCCGAATATCAAAATTATTGGTGTAGACACAGTAGGTAGTATTCTCTACTTGTTGCATCAAGGCTATTCTTTGGAGGAAGTAGAAAAATACGCCAAAAGTTACGACCTGCAAGGGTTTGGAGAGGACATTCACCCGCAAAACCTACAAAATGAATATATTGATCACTATATTAGAGTCTCTGATAAAACAGGTATGCAACTAACTCAAATACTACCAAGCCTAGGTTTTCTGGGAGGTCAATCTTCCGGCTCCGCCTTTGCCGGGTTATTGGAAGCTCTCACTCGAAACATTCTCTCCAAAAAAGACAAGGCTGTGGTTATATTCCCGGACATGGGTTTTTTCTATAGAAAGGATGTCTATAATGATACTTGGATGAAAAACAAAGGATATAAATAAACTAAAAAATTTGCAAAATAATTATATAAATTACTAATTAAACAATTTTATTATGACTAATAACAACTCTTACTCTACCAAAGCTATACACTCAGGTTACAAGCCAAATATGGAAGACGGAGCAATTATCCCTCCACTACATTTAACTACTACTTTTGAATTTGGAAACCAAGGTGAGTACGATTATTCCAGAACGGTAAATCCGACTAGAAAAACATTGGAAGAGGCTCTAGCTGCACTTGATGAAGCAAAGTACGGACTGGCTTACACTTCGGGCTCCGCGGCTCTGGCGAATATCGCCTCACTATTCAAAACCGGAGATACTATTCTCTTCTCTACGGATGCATATGGAGGGACCTACCGTTTTTTTGTGGAAGTAGCTGCCAAGCACTACGGACTTAATCTGGAAATTGCGGATTTGAGTAATTTGGAAGAGGTCCAAAAAGTGCTACAAAAAACTCCTGTTAAATTAATTTGGTTGGAAACACCCAGCAACCCACTACTTAAAGTAACTGATGTTCGAGGTTTATCAAAACTAGCCAAAAAACATAAGTCCTTTTTTGTAGTTGACAACACGTTTGCTACTCCGATTTTGCAAAAACCCCTTGAGTTAGGTGCCGACTTGGTGGTTTACTCGACTACAAAGTATATTAACGGACATAGCGACTCAATTGGCGGAGCTGTTACACTAAATAATCAAGAAGTTTATTTACAATTGAAGTTCTTACAAAATGCTATTGGGGCTATCTTATCTCCTTTTGACTCTTGGCTAACCCTCAGAGGCCTCAAAACCTTGGAACTAAGAATGGAGAGACACTGCCAAAACGGCCTGCAAATAGCTAATTTCTTAAATCGACACCCAAAAGTGGAAAAAGTCTACTTCCCGGGTTTATTTGAAGGCAGGCAAAGGGAAATTGCCGATTCTCAAATGAAAAAACCTGGGGGAATGATCTCCGTTGAGTTAAAATCGGAATACGATATCTATGCTTTTTTGAAAAACCTAAAGTACTTTCCCCTAGCCGAAAGCCTCGGAGGAGTCGAATCTTTAATAGACCATCCGGCTTCCATGACCCACGGCTCTATTCCCAAAGAAGAAAGAGAGAAGATCGGCTTAAGCGATAATTTACTCAGGATATCCACCGGGATTGAAAACACGGAAGATTTGCTGAAAGACTTGGAAGAAGGATTGAAAAAACTGTAGGTTTTTTTTAATTTGGTTCCACACATCTACCTTAAAATTAGCTTAGATATCATGAAACAGTTTCCGGAATTACAAACCTTGCAGGTGATAATACTTCTTGGAAATCTAGATTTGAGAGACTGAAGTTGTTTTTTTACCTTCAAATACTTCATTAAGTTCTAATTTTTTCAATACACACCTTAAAACTCGATTATCTTTATTGATTAACTCGGCCATAATCTTATTATCTCACACTTCGTAGGTCCGGCTTATTTTTAGGAAATGTTTCAAAGTTGAGAATTTCTTTAATTGTCAAAACCCAGGTAAAGAATAAGAAGTTACTTCTTTGTGTGAACAGGAAGAGCTTACAACAAAAAAGTAAAATACATCCCCTAAATAACCTTAAAAAATCGACAAAAAAACCGGCTTTTAAAGCCGAAATTTCTTAAAATATTTCTGGCGGTACCTTTTGGTTGAAATTCTAACTTTTTTTGAACAGAATCCAGAATAAT
>CAYSWH010000022.1:0-25613 GCA_964434775.1 uncultured Candidatus Saccharibacteria bacterium
TCTAAAGTAAAGAAAAGGCTAAACCCCTACTTTGACTTGTTTTCTGTTTTGGTAGTAATAAGTCATACCTACAATTGAAAGGACTACGACAATGCCAATTATTCCAACTACACCACCGGTTGTTGCAGTAGTATTAAGCACAGAACAGGTTTCAGTTCGTCTTTCACTAAGAGGATTTCTGTCTTGATCTTCAGGCACTACAGATACTACATTAACTTCACAACTACCGATGGGAAATCCTTGGACTACGACTGCTTCCACAAGATATTCGGCGCTTCCGGCAGCCGGGATTTCACCTGTAGTAAAGGTAATATTCGGGGTAGTCAACAAAGAGGTCAGACTGGCGGCACCAATCGGATAAACTCTAGTTACTCGAATATGGTCAGGATAGTTATCAACAACCTTGGTTGAACCGGGAGAACCTCCTAAGTTGGTTATTCTTAATTTATAGTAAACAGTATCCCCTACTTCAACAGTATTCTTCTTTTGGCTGTAATCGTTTGGACCCGGATCAGGTTCGTTATCATCATATACCGCTTTTTCGGAAGCAAATTTATCCTCGGGATTAAATCTATCGTCGTCGCAGTTGTTTTCTCCGTTAATGCCGGTAGATAGATCTCCGGGATGCTCCACACAAGCATTGTTTATAACCTCTTCTACATCTTGCAAATCACCTTGCAAGGTTACATCCATGGAAATATACATTACCTCACCTTTTACAAACTCCCCGTCAGTCCAAGGAATAGTCCATTTTTGCGGATTTTGCGGATCAACGGTGGCTACACCCAACGTACCCAATTTGGTTAGATTACTTCTAGTCAGATCCATTCTCCAATTTCTAGGGTTAACCAACGTTTCAGGTAGAGTATCCACAATTTCCAACTCTTCAGCAGAACTTGGACCGTTGTTAGTTATTTCAAGAGTATAGGTTATTGTATCTCCATCAGTGAACGGACCCTCTCCTTCATGAACTTTTTGCAAAGCCAAATCAATTTGAGGTAGTTCGTCATCATCACAATTATTATCAGTAATCATATCTCTTTCTTCGTCTACACATGCATCATTGATAATCGGGTCAGTGTTGCCTTGAGTACCCCTCACCGTTGCCTCAAAGGAAATAAAAATTGATTCACCGGCTCTAATTTCTCCACCTTCCCAATACACTTCTGCAACATTATTAGGACTCACATTAGGCTCTTCCGGTCCAAGCTCTCCAATTCTCTCTTCAGGTACCAATACTTCTCTGGTTTGACCTACTTCAGCTTCATCCAAGATTTTCCAATTAGTTGGATTTTCCAAGGTTTGCGGCAAGGCATCTACAATGGTAAATTTATCAAACGGATCCCTTCCTTCATTGGTTATCTTGAGAACGAAAGTGCCAACATCTCCATCATTGTAATAAACAGGTGGCTCAGTATGTGTTTTTTCAATACTTAGATCGTACTGAGGAAGCTCATCATCGTCACAATCGTTTTCCTCATTCATATCATCTACGTGTTCTACACAAGCGTTATTTATAACGAAGATATCTTCAGTCAAAGTACCTTCAATAGTTGTGTCTACAGCAACCAAAATCCTATCTCCGGGATTAAAGACTCCGTCCTTCCAGTCAATCTTAACTATGGTTTCTCCTTCCAGGACTTCCCCTAAGCCTTCCGGTACTTCTCCACTCTCAGGATCAACAACACCCGTACTTGCCGGATCAAGAACTCCCGGTTCAGATGGTCTTGGTTGGCCGGGTTCTACAGGGTCTGAAGGATTATTTTCACCGTCATCATTACCTCCTTCAGAAGTATCTTCGGCTAACATGATTATGTCGGTAGATTCTCCTGCTTCTAAACCCTCTTCATCCTGCCAAAGAATAGTAAGATTAATATCATCGGC
Source organism: uncultured Candidatus Saccharibacteria bacterium (assembly GCA_964434775.1). Taxonomy (GTDB): domain Bacteria; phylum Patescibacteriota; class JACMRA01; order JACMRA01; family JACMRA01; genus CAYSWH01. The sequence goes on from CAYSWH010000022.1 coordinate 1,885, forward strand.
ACCCTCACTGGAAACCGTTACTTCTCCTTTGTCTCCATTAACCACCCTTACAGAGTCTTCATCAGGCACAACACCTTCATTTGCAGGAAAGACTCTATTAAGTTCAAATTCATCCAATTTAACATCTTCATTCTCTTCCTTAGCCGTAATCGTATAAGTATAAGTTATTTGGTTTCCATTTTTTTCGGTATTGGTTGTCAAAGTAGCATATTCTGTATCTTCAACATTTTCCTCACCTTCCCCTGCCTGAGCCAATACTAGGTTAATTCCGTTCCTACTACCGCTTTTTTCGGGTTCGCCAGCATTAGCATTAATTGTGAAGGCAGTTGATTCACCCGCGGCCAGACCTTCCTCATCGGACCAAACAATAGTTGTTTCCAATTGTCCGTCAGAATCTGAAGATGAGACTTGTACTGACCCGGGATTGTTGGGTACTACCTGTACTGAGTCTAAATCAGGTTCTACATTACTCGGCCATTCTTTTCTGGAAGTAAACTCATTTAACTTCCTGTCACCTACAGTATCTCTGGCAGTAATTGTATAGGTATAAGAAATATCATTGCCTGTCTGAATTTTTTCTATCTCAAGATCCGCATATTGAGTTTGTTCAGTAGTTATTTCACTTTCAGGCTCATCAGTATCTATTTGATCATCAACTTCATCACCATTTCCGCTGTCATCCCCACCTTGATTATCATCTCCACCTTGATTATCATCTCCGGAATCGTCAGAAGAATCGTCAGAAGAATCGTCACCTTCTTGACTATCTTCTTGGTCCGAACCTTCATCAGGGTTTTGTAGAGGTGGTCTTTCAATTTGATCTATTGGAGCAGGCCCCTCGATAACACGCCAATTAGTTGGATCCTTGATAGTGGCAGGCAGTTTATCATATAATGTGAACTCTTCAACCGCAGTAGTTCCTACATTATCAATTTCAAAGACATATGTTAAGGTTGCACCGTCAACAAAAGGACCGGTACCTTCATGACTCTTTAGGAGAGATAAGTCTACAAGAGGTACATCATCCGGATCACAATCATCCTCTAGTTCACCTTGAGCATTAGTGTAAATAACACAAGCATCATTAACTACCGGCTCGATACTTTCTAAAGTTCCTTGAAGGGTAGCTACCGCACTAATCGTTATACTCTCACCCGGATCGAACTTAGAGTCACCCTCCGCTTGCCACTTGAAAGTAACAACTGTTCTACTACTCTCTGCTTCTTCATCAGCAGGTGCAGTCTGAATATCCACCAAAGTACCCTGAACATCCCCCTCGGTACTTTGTATAGTCCAATCTCTAGGATTTGTTAGAGTAGCCGGGAAAGTATCTTCAATTTGAAATTCCGTAAATCCGTATTCACTTTCCGGATAGGCCGGATTAGTAATTTTCAAGTAAAAAGTAACATCATCTCCATCAGCATATGGTTCTTCAGATTCCTCATGAGTTTTATCAATTGTAAGTTTTCTAATTTTATCGTCCAAGCACTCATCCACGTAATTCACTTCATCGCCCATTTGTGCCTTATTAAAGACTCTATTAGGATAAGTAGCCGGCGGAATATCACAAAGTTCGTCAGTTTCAGGGTCATCCGTAGATTGTGGGTCCTCAGGAAAGTCAGGTATCAAATTCATAGCCCTAACTGTACCCTTGAAGGTCAAATCTATCTTTTCTTCAGGCTGCATGACCAGGCCTGTAGTTGCCCAAGTAATCGTACCTTTTGTTTCAGTACCGTTTGGACCTGTCACCGTAGGCACATGCGTAGATTCAATTGCTTGTCCATTAAACTCAATATCGTCAATCTCTATTGTATCTTCGTCAAAAATATCAGGATAGGTATCAACAACGTCATCTTTTAGCTCTGCCTGAATATCTCCAACAGTAGAAACTTCAATTTTGTAATATACGGTATCTCCTGATTCTCTATCAACATCGCTTTGCACCCAATTAATATTGTTTGGATCAGTTACATTTCCGTCATCATGGTACTTAATAAAGGTATATCTTCCTTCTTCCAAACATTCGTCGGTAATATCGGTTTCACTACCTGCAGTAGCCGTATTGGTAAATTTATGTTCATAGTAGTTTCCACCATCTGGACATTGACCATCGGGGGGACCTAAAGCTGAAAATACATCTCTAATCTCACCTTCAAATATAAGTTCAATAGGAGCATCTCCGGGATTTAAGACTCCGAGATTAGCCCATGTTATTGTTCTACTGCCTTCATCATGTTGATCAAAAGAAGATGGTTGCAAAGCGGTAACACTTCCCTGCTTAAATATATCAGGATAGGTATCTGTTACATTCGGAATTTCGACCGGAGAGTCACCCTCATGGGTAAGTTTTAATTTGTAGTATACTGTATCCCCGGGGATTCTGTTCTGCGGTTCACTAGTCCAATCTCCGTCACTTGAATTTAACGGATCCCAATCATCAGGTACGGTATTTACATTATGTAGTTTTTCAAAGGTATATCTTCCTTCTTCCAAACATTCGTCGACGGTATCTTCACCATCACCCATCCTAGCCAAATTGGTAAATTTATGATCGTAATACTGATCACCTTCCGGACACTGTCCTTCAGGAGACCCTAGCTGTCCGAAAACATCTCTGATCTCACCTTTAAAAATCAATTTCTTGTCAGGATCTCCCGGATTCATAGTACCGAGATTATCCCATACAATTCTTCTTGCATCCGAACTAGGATCATGACTGCTAAAATCAGGTTGAATTGATTGTACCGAACCTTCTTTGAAAATATCGGGGTATTTGTCTCTAACTTCAGGAAGGTTGACAGGACCATCACCCTCGTGCCTTATTCTTATCATGTAGAAAACCGTTTCTCCGGGAAGTCTGTTTACGGGGTCACCCGTCCATTCACTATCAGCCGCATTTACTGCATCCCAATCCGCTGCAACTCGATTTTTGTTGTGTAATTTTTCAAAATTATAACCGCCTTCAGGAATTTCAATACAAGTAGTGGATTTTTTACCATCTTGGCTTCCTTCTACCACTACGTTATTGTCTCTACAGTCTCCGGAATTAACATTTGTTAGCTGATCTCTGCTTTTGACTTGAACAGAATACACCAAAGAATGCCTTTCACTTTGACCCAGTTTTCCAATGCCTGTCCAAGTTATTTCGTCTCCTTCTTTTACAGCGTTACCTTTGCCCGGCTGAGTGATCAAAGTTAAACTTCCTCTATCAAAGATATCACCGTAATCGTTTGAGAAAATATCTCTAAAATCAGATACTTCATTTGTCTCTTCCCCGGGTCCGTCAGCGGACCAAACTTGCACTCTATAATAAACAGTACTTCCGGGTTGAATATTATCTATTCTAGTCTGCCAATTACTTTGATCGGTAGATACTTTTTTGTCGTAATCCCAAGGAAGCTCATCCGGCTCAGGAATATCAATACAAGTAGTGGATTTTTTACCATCTTGGCTTCCGGCTACTACTACATTATTGTCTCTACAGTCTCCCGAATTTACATTTGTAAGTTCTGCTTGACTTTTGACTTGAACAGAATACACCAAAGATATTCTTTCTCCTTTAGTTAGTTTAGGTATATTAACCCAATCCAGCCTGTCTCCGTTTCTGTATGCGTCACCTTTATCCGTTTGCACTACCTGCAGACTATTATAGTCGAACATCTCACCATAATTTCCTGAAAAGATATCAAGAAGGTCAGGAATATCCTCCGTTTCATTTCCCTCTCCATCTCCGGCCCAGACTTGAACTCTATAGTAAACAGTACTACCAGGTTGGACATTTTCTATCCTTTCTTGCCAGTTATTTTGATCGGTAGATACTTTTTTGTCGTAATCCCAAGGAAGCTCATCCGGCTCAGGAATATCAATACAAGTAGTGGATTTTTTACCATCTTGGCTTCCGGCTACTACTACATTATTGTCTCTACAGTCTCCCGAATTTACATTTGTAAGTTCTGCTTGACTTTTGACTTGAACAGAATACACCAAAGATATTCTTTCTCCTTTAGTTAGTTTAGGTATATTAACCCAATCCAGCCTGTCTCCGTTTCTGTATGCGTCACCTTTATCCGTTTGCACTACCTGCAGACTATTATAGTCGAACATCTCACCATAATTTCCTGAAAAGATATCAAGAAGGTCAGGAATATCCTCCGTTTCATTTCCCTCTCCATCTCCGGCCCAGACTTGAACTCTATAGTAAACAGTACTACCAGGTTGGACATTTTCTATCCTTTCTTGCCAGTTATTTTGATCGGTAGATACTTTTTTGTCGTAATCCCAAGGAAGTGGGCGCTCCTCAGTTTCTTCTACTGTTAACTCCGGCCCCCAAGTAGTATACGGAATCATCACTACCTCTGCTGGATTTTCAAAAGGAGCTGTTACCTGCCAAGCCTCGCTACCGGCATTATTTGCAGTTCTCTTTGTCCAAAAACCCCTATCTTCCAAAGATATACTATTACCATGCTCAATTGTAACTTTTCTGGTTTCATTATCTTTTACTTCTAAAAGGGGAACCTGTTTGGTAGTTCCGGGTGCAATAACACCAAGATCAATTCCGGTACAACTCCCAGATTTCTCTTCATACATACCTAGAGTTAACTGATCACAATTACCACCCCCTCCAACTAAAGATATTTGTGGACTAACATTATACCCCGTTTCGTTTTTTAAAGTAAAATTCAAATCAATTATAGTATTACTTCCTTGCTTTCTTTTATTCTCGATAGTAACTGATTTTATCATGGCAGTCATTCCCGTCTCAAACTCATTAGCTAAATCCCCTTGAGTCTTTTCATCCCGATTTATAATCCAAGGCACTAAGGGATTATAAGTAATCTTACCACTATCAGCATAAAAATAAGTACCTTGCCTGGTTCCCGGAGATCCTCCCCAATTATAATTAATTCCATTTCCTGTAGCATGACCGGTTCTCCCATCATTCATTAACATATCGTCTTTAGCCATAGTTGCAAGAGAACTACCATCATTAGGATCAGGAGGTTGAGAATTTGCAAATACCGCATACCCGTAAACTCCAACTTGACCAGGCTCCTGGTTATAATGATGTGCAGAGAAGAAAACTGTTGCATGAGGGGGAACAGATACGGAAGTGAAACTATTATTTCTGACAAACGCTCCCGGAGCCAGACCACTGTCAGTCCTTACAAGAGAATCAAAATTCCTACTAAGCAAGACACCTTTTTCTGCCCCTCTTGTTTCCCCGCTGTAACTTATTCCCCCTGGTGTCGGAGAAGAAGAATTAGCCGGATAATTATCACCTCCAATTGCAAATGCACTATTCAATTTACAATCCTGTAGATTTCCACCATCCCAAGTTCCATCAGCAAAAGCACTTTGGTTTGAATTATACAAAGAAGCTGCAAAAACCGACCCGAACATTACCAACCCTACAAAGGCACCTATTACCCCATATTTGTATGCCGGTTTTTTCTGAAACAGAATTTTCATCTGATCAAGGAAGTTTTTGGGTTCCGATTGCTTACTTTTACCCACCCTTCTGTTGGTGGCTGTGGTTTTTTTTGGACGAGTGCTTTTACTTTTGATGGCCATAGAAATATTTGTTTTTGTTTTCTGAACTAATTCTTTTTGTTTTTTCTAATTATAAGTATATATTACTTTTTATATTTTTTCCAATTGTTTTTATTTGTTAGGTTCTAAGTACCTTGATTATACTTGCATATCTGATCTGGTTTTTTTGTAATACATATACCCTCCGGCCATTATCAAGGCAGAAATCATACCGACAAATATCGTACCGATTATTCCACCTGATTGAGGTGTATCAATATCTTCTCTTGGTAAGCATTCGTCAACTTCACTAGTTAAATTACCCATCCTGGCTTCATTGGTATATTTATCAGGATGACCGACATTGCTTGGCGGACATTCACCGGATTGCGGAACACCGTCTTCCATGATTGATCCTCTGATTTTACCATCAAATCTTAATTCAATTTGTTCTCCGGGTTCCAATTTTCTACCCTGCATAGGCCAAACAATTTTTCTGCCATAGACCTGTCCTTCGTAATTAATATTAAAAGGACCTTGAACATCAAAAATATCAGGATAAGTGTCTTCCACATCGTCTTCAAAGACTACGGTACCACCACTAATATGCCTCAAAACAATCCGATAATGAACAATATCTCCCGGATCCCTGCTAATCGGTCTTCTGGTCCATTGATATACAGATCCGCTACCATCATCATGCTCTTTAACCATTTCAAATTCTCCACCCATATTTACACACTCATCCACAAAATCTTCCAAACCGTTAAAAATAGCAATGTTTCTATATCTATTAGGATAAGTTGCCGGCGGAATATCACAGTCTTCGGCCAACGGTTCGGGTATACCTTCGATCTCTCTAACCACACCTTGATACCGCAATTCCAAAACTTCCCCAGGCTGCAAAACTCTTCCTTGCACCGGCCAAGTGATAACCCATTCGTACTGAGCTTCACCGGAAGGCCTAGCCTCCCCTGAATAGTCTTCACCTGAAACTAATTGCCCCTCTTGGTTAATGTTTGTAGGTCGGTCGTCAAAGATTGCCGGTACCATATCAATAACATCAGTTGGTAATTCAACTTCATTTTCTCCGGTAGCTTTTACTTGAATATTATAATAAACCGTATCTCCAGGCTCCCTGTCAACATCATATGTTACCCAGTTAATGTTGTTGGGATCGCTTACTTCTCCGTCATCATGAGTTTTTAAGAATTCAAAATCACCGGGATTTGGTAGACACTCATTAACTAAACTTATTAATCCGCCAAGTTCAGCTACATTTGTGTATTTATCAGGGTAATTACCAACCGAACCGGGACATTCGTCGTCATCCGGGATACCGTCTTCAATAATAGTATCTCTTATTGTGCCTTCAAACCTGGCAAAAATCACCTGATCAGGGCCTACGGTTCTACCGGCAGTCGGCCAAACAATTGTTTCCCCTTGTATTTCTCCTACTTCCTCTCTTTCTCCGTCAACATTAATTAAATGAATGTTTGTAGGTCCGGTTTCATCAAAAATATTCGGGTAAGTATCAACCAAATCATCATCTATTTCACCTTCACCCTCTGTGTTCGGATTGTATATTTCAATTTGGTAATATACTTTATCGCCCGGATCTCTGGCTACGGGATCTCTAATCCAGTTTATGTCATCCGGATCAGTAACATTTCCGTCGTCATGTTTTTTGATAAAATCATACTCACCAAGTTCCACGCAGACCTTAATTTTGTCAGTTACTTTGCCGGCATCTTTAACTGATACTTCATTAGTTGCACACTTATCAGGGTCGTCTTTTGGTAAGACTTCGGCAGGAAGCACAACCGCCGAGTATTCCAAAGATAAGCTTTCACCGGCTTTAAGAGTACCGAGGTTAGTAAACTCGATAATGACCTGTGAATCTTCGCTTTCAATCTTATCCCAAGAAGCTCCTTCAGGCAAAGTACTCTCATCGACGGTAATACTATCAAAATCAAAAATCTCTCCTTCAATTATGTCATCCAAGTCCGGAACTGCAATTTCATCACTAGGGATTTCTTCTTCCTCTTCGGCCTGAGCTAAAACTAAGTTAATTCCATTGGAATTCCCACTTTGACTATTATCAGTTGCTTGCATGGTAATAACAGTAGATTCTCCCGCAGCTAAACCAGGATCTGCAGACCAGACAATTTGAGTTTCCAGATTATCTCCGCTATCATCACTATCGGTTGTAACCGAACCGGGATTACCCTCAACAACAGCCGCCGAGGCTAAATCAGGTTCCATGCTATCCAACCACTCTCTTTGGATTGTGAATTCGTTCAAAGTTCTATCCTCGACAGAATCCTTGGCAGTTATAGTATAAGTGTATAAGACGTTGCTTCCGTCCTGCTCTTTTCTTGTTGTTAAAGTGGCATATGTAGTTTCCTGCACAGTCTCTTCTCCGTCACCAGGCTCTTCAGGCTCTCCTTCGTCATCTTCTCCGTCATCTGAACTGTCATCATTTCCGTCTGCACGAATAGCATTTACTCTAATTCTGTATTTAACTTCTTCTCCAGGATTTACAGTCTGATCATCAGTAGTCCATTCTCCGTCCTCACCAAGTTCTTGGTTCCAAACTTCTTTAATATATTCCAGCTCCAAATCTTCCTCTACACAAACTCTAATTTTGTCAGTTAGATCATCTCCTCCCCCTCTGACAGTAACCACATTTTCAGAACAACGCTCTTCTCCGATGGGTAAATCATCAGCATCTTTTACCTGAGCTTGATACTCCAAAGACAGGCTCTCGCCCTCATCAGCATTCAATTCACCTAAATCAGTAAATTCAATGGTTACACTATCTCCATTATCAACTTTATTCCAAGATGCCCCTTCCGGCAAAGTACTCTCATCAACTGTTATACTTTCAAAATCAAAAATTTCTCCTTCAATCACATCATCCAAATCATCAACTACAATAACTCCTTCACCCGAGGAAGTTACATTTATCCTATATTTTACTATTTCTTCCGGAGATACAGTTTGCTCCTGGTTAGTCCAGTCATTAATCTCTTCACTCCAAACTTGTTTTTCATGGTCAATATTAGGGTCACCCACATTAACATCATCTCCCTCAGAATACTGTTTATAAGGAATAATTCCAACTCTATTGCCTCCTCTCCAAGAAGTTTGGTTGTTTGGAGAGCCAGCGTTACCGTTACTGCTTCTCTCAACCATAATTGGGGCATCATCGTAAGAACCGACTCCGTTAGAATTTTGTGAAGTTAAATTAACATTAAATATATTCCAATCCGGTCTTTCCGGATCAGGAGTATCAGGGCCTTTCCACTCCAGAACTGTTGGCGGAATTGTGAAATCGCCGGTAGGAATTTCGTCTAAAGTGAAAACAAACTCAACATCCGTTTCCCAATAATATCCGTCTTTTCCACCTTCTCTATCTGCATCAGCAGCTTCAAGACCAACTGGCTCAACTATGTCACTTTCTCCCAAAAAGCCCGGCTGAGTTAGAGTCACATTCTGTGGATCCTGACCAAATCCGGTTTCATTAGCCACGGTTACTCTAATATTTATTTCCGGAAGATTTGAAGTATCTACAGTTCTACTTACAATTTTAGCAGGAAAAGGAACAGTAAAATTCATTACTTCCCTGTGTTCCACCTTTTTCTGATCACTTGTTAAGTCAATTCTCTCAGGATGTTTATAATACCTACCTCTTCTGGTTTGTTCGGTATTATTGATAATAAAATCAACTGACTCACTTTCGTAAACATCGTAAGGGCTTTCGGGTGAAAAGCCGGTAGTGGGTGCTCCGATCACAGTCAGATGCCTGTCATCACTTTCCGTAACCCCCATAGATTCACATATTTCTCTTTCATCAGGTTCAATAGTTGCACATTTTTCTTCCAAAAATACGTAGGTGTTTTCTACATAGAGAGGATTTACTGCATCAATTATGCCGTCTGTGTAATTAGTATAATAAGCAACAAACTTTAAATCAGTACCAGGAGTAACAAACCCTTCACTGGCAAGACTGTTTCTAACCCACCCGGATTGAACTTGCTCTCCGTTGGCATCGTCTACCAAACCTGGCTTGTCATCTTCAAAACCGTCATTGTCATTATACATTGTATAAGTAGTTATTTCCTCTGAAGGTACTGCTTGAAAAAATTCTTCTTTGTAGGAAATCCTAACCTCATCGTCTTGCAGATCTTCAGCATTTTCAATTTCTTGTTCGGTCCAATTTTTTGGCTTATTCTCATATCCGATAGCCAAGGCGGTTCCTACATAACAATTTGCTATATCCCCGACAAAGGGATTCTCTGCAACATCCGCCTGAGCTCTATTGGCATTATATTGTGTAATTCCAAAAATTGCTCCGAACATAACCAAACCGAAAAATAAACCCATCAGGGAATACTTAGCCAAAGGCCTTTCTTTAAAATATTTGGTTAGTGACTCGTATGTAGTAAGTCTTTCCTTGTTAGCGGATTTACTTTTATGAGACCTAACTTTTTTTTCGACTTGCTTTGGTTTATCGTTGGTTTTTGATTTTTTGGATGAAGTTTTGTTTACACTTTTCTTCTTTTTTTCAGCTTTAACTTTGGTCATATGCGCCTATTTGTATTTATTTTTGCAAATGTTAATTTTATATTTTTGCTGTTTACTTTAAAGTATACAACACTTTTTCTTTTTTATCCAATAAAAATTTAATCACCAGGCTTATAAAATGAATAATGATGAGAAAATGTTTATTTGCGGTTTATAAATGATTGCGATGGCATTCAACTTGCTAAGTAATTTTTGGTTTTTTAAGGAATAAAATAATATCCCAGACTAAAAACAAGTTTTTGGTTGACCAATCTTTTGATTTTATTAATATTCCGACATATCTTAAGCAAAATAATTGCACAACAAAATAAGATACAAAAATATATGCGGGAGATGATTAAACAGGCACACTACTTAGTAATAATTATTTGTACGGGCTTAGCACTAGGTTTGGTTTGCATTAATATTATTGAAAGTAAAATCATAGGTTACAGTACGGTAGAATCAAAAAAGCGGGAAAGGGACAATCTTAGCCAAAATTTAGTTCTTTCATCTACAGACCAAAATATTCCCGACAAGAACGAGAGTATCAAAATTATTGCCGGAGAGACTGATACCACCGAACTACCATTTGATAACTATCAACTAATTGATAACCTACCTGAATTTGTGAGTATCTCTGAGAAAACCATAGTTATCACTCCTGATAAAAATATTCAAGGTAATTTTTCATTTAGCCTAAACGTGCTTGCCGGTAGCAATACCACATATAAACATACATATAATATTAAAGTCTTGCCGCCCAATCAAAATCTAGAAAGTCTAAATCAGCAAATATTATCTATTCTGAGCAATGAACAAGATTTGTACGCTTTTTATATATATGACTTAAAAAATAATAAAGAGTTGAGTCATAACGAAACAATTAGCAAACCGCCGGCCAGCATCTCCAAAATTCCATATGCTATTTTGACCCTCCGAGATATTCAATCAGAAAAACATTCTCTGGATAGCACTTACCCTATTCAAGAATCTTACAAACCATATGAGACTGACGGCATGTACTTTTACCCTAATGGTTCTCAGGTTAAATTGTCGGAATACCTGGAAAGGTTAATCACTCAAAGCGACAACACAGCTATGGAGCACTTAGAAGCCCACTTGGGAGGATATGAAGAAGTTAATCGCCGAATTAAAGATGAGCTGGGACTGGAAAACCTAACTAAATATCCTCATGAAACAAACGCCGAAAATGTAAAAGAAATGTTCAAAAAGATATACTTTCAAGAGTATCTGGATGAAGAACATAATGAATACCTGTTAAATCTTTTAATGAATACCGATTCCAGGTTTGATGATAGAATTGTTGAAGGAGTGGCCAACAAGCCGGATGCAAAAGTGGCACACAAAATAGGCCAGATTGATACCGATAACGGGCAAACTTACCATGATGCCGGAATTATTTATGGAAAAAACACCGACATTATCATCGTTGTTCTTAATGAAGATATTGACCCTCAAAAGGCTAAAACCAAAATCAGTGATATAACCAAATTAGTATACGAGACTCTTAACTAGATTTTTTCTTATATATCAAAAGCACTGACCCAATCGGACCGGGCCCTTCGTTTACAAATTCACCGTCAAAATACATGGAGGGAGATTTACCCCCGTCAAAAAGAACTGCCTCTTGAATATCGCCCAAACCATAACCCTTTGAAATACCGGTCAAAACATCTTCAAACTGTGCCGGTAACAGGTCACCCTCACGATTTGTCAGCAAAATAACGTAGCCTTGGTTAGTAATTGCTGCCATTGACCGTTCAGTGCTTTCCAAACAAGCATACTCTCCCAAATCAGAACATATATCTTTAAATTGACCATTATTATAAAAACGTCCGTTACCGCCCACAGATATATAGTTTAAGCCATCTGGATCGGCAATTTCAACTATTCCTATTGAAGGGACTCTTTTTTTGGAAATGCTAAAAGAAGAACGTCTATCTCTAAACTCTCCGGAATAATCTTCTCCTTTGGATATATTTAAGCCTTGAGGGTTGTTTTGTGTATCAATATAATCAGCGTTTATAGCGGCCAGAGGTTTTTGATTGTCCAAAAAAGCATTTTCTTCCGTAACCAACTCACGAAATGATTTGGCAGTATAGTCTTGTAGAAGATTTCCATTGGCATCAGTTTCATAAAGCAGATGGTTCAAACCTAGATTAACTTTAAAATCCAACCGAGGAGACCTTGGATCAAAAATAACTACTTTGTTTTCTCCTGCAGCTTTAGCCCGGCCGAAATTATCAGTTTCCAAGAAAACTATACTAAATTCGCAATCCGCCGAATCAGGATAACATTTTTCTGTTTCAACCTCTTGCTTCAAAGCATCTTCAGTGGATTCATGAAAAGAATTTGCCGGAGCATTTTTATTTGCTATTATTTCAGAAGATACCTCTTCTTGGATATCTTTCCTTGCAAAATACGCCTGTAACTGTGAGTAATTAAAATATGTAGCCGCCAATACTCCTAAAAGAACCAATACAAGCAAGAAAGACCAAGTGCTGTTTTTTGATTTTCCGGAGTTTACCATACAGATTAAAACTATCTTATTCTTTTTACCAGGTCAAGATTTATATAAATAAGTGGTTGGGGGATGCTTGACGAAAACAGATTTTTCTATCAATCCTTTTAAGATTGTAATTATTGTTTGATTTATTATGTCTCATCAGCTACTTAGACAAAGCAAAATAGTAACTTCTCAATTAAAAAAAGATACACCCGATTTCGATTCCGGATCAGTCGTGGAGGTGCATTACAAAATTAAAGAAGGGGAAAAAGAAAGAATTCAAATTTTCAAAGGCATTGTCATCTCCAGGCACAAAAAAAATGACCTGGACGCTACATTTACTGTTTTGAAAAATGCTACTGCCGGCATTAAAGTAGAAAGGACTTTTCCTGTTCATTCGCCGTTTATTGAAAAAATTGTGGTGGTTGAGGCTCAGAGAGCAAGAAGATCAAAACTGTACTATCTCAAAGAAATTAAGGACCCAATTAAGTCGGTAAGAGCCAAACCCTTGAAAGTTAATAAGTAGATAATAAAGTATGAGGAAAACATCCTGGATTAACTATAGGGTTTTTGCTTTTGCAAACATTTTTCTTCAACTTATTTTTATTTCTCTGTCTGTTCTTTCTTCACCGTCCTCTTCCATAACAATAACAATCACTTTAACTAGTTTGATAATTATTATAACAACTCTAGCCACAGCTTACCCTAAGAAAATATTCGGCATAAATTTAATATCGATAAGAACAGGACTTTTCATTATATTCATACTCAATATTCTTTCCGGTTTTTATCCTTACATATTTAATTTTACCGGAGTTAGAGCTTTACTTTTGAGTAGCATTTTTATTCCGTTCGCTTCTTTTTTACTTATAATATTTACCAAACTTGACGAGAATGAATAAATTTAACTTATTTATGCTTAGACATTGTTTTATATAACTTGATACTTCTTAATACAAAATATATGATATTAGTAAAACGCGGTCAAAACGATACAAGTCAGAAGGTTGTAAGCAACTTTTTAAAAAGAGTTAAAAAGAGTTCTTTGGTAACTCGCAAAAGAAAGACAAAACACTTTTCCAAGCCCTTGTCTGACTTAGCTCAAAAAAGAAAAGCTATTTCCACAGCTAAATTCCTTGCTCAAAAAGAAATCCAAGACAGAATCGGAAAGAAATAATTTTCTGTACAAAACCTCATACTATTAAACAAAACCTCTTATACAAACCGAATATTTAATACAGTGGCCAAAGATCCTTTTTTAGTTGCAATTGATATTGGTTCCAGTGCAATAAAACTGGCAGTTGCCAAAGATTCTTTGGACGAACAGGATAAAATACAGATCCTTGCTCTTGTCGAAAGAACTTCCAACGGTATTAAAAGAGGAGTGGTCACTAATATGAGCGAAGCTACTGAGTCTTTGGTGGATGTAATAGATCAAGCGGAAACAGTAATCGGCCTACCAATCAGAGAAGCGGTTTTTGGTGTAAACGGAATAAGTATTAGCTTTACTAACTCAGAAGGTTTGATAGTTATTTCCGGAGCCGACAGTGAAATCACTGAAACCGATATAGATCGGGTAATTCAAGACAGTCTGGGAAAAGCCTTCGGTATTAACAATAATGAAATTATTCATGTTATTCCCAAAAGTTTTACGGTAGATAACCAATCAGGGATACGTTATCCGGTAGGTATGATCGGTTCCAAATTGGATGCAAAAACTCTTATCGTTAGTGCCGAAAACAGTTATTTGAGAAATTTTACTAAAGTTATCAACCAGGCCAACATAGATTTAACCGACCAAATTTTTACACCTTTAGCCAGTTCGGACTTTATCCTCACCATGAGACAAAAGAAGGCCGGGACTGTTTTGATTGATATTGGAGCGTCTTCCACTTCTTTCATAGTTTGGGAGAACGAGGAAATTTTTACAACCGGCATTATTCCAATCGGCAGCGATCATATTACTGCAGATCTGGCTGTAGGCTTACAGACAACGATGGAAATGGCTGAAGAATTAAAGAAACAGCATCTTGACCTAAGTCCCAATTTTGAGTCCGACGTTGATGAAGTAGAGATGTACAATCCGGACTTGCAAATTAACGAAACATTTAGGCTATCAGAGCTTAGGACATATGCCAGAGCCAGAGTAGAAGAAATATTTGCATATATCAACAAAGAATTAAAATCCGTTGGTAAAAGCACCCAATTACCCGGAGGAGCTGTTTTGATTGGAGGGGGCTCGGCCTTGAAAGGGATCGATGAAATAGCCAAAAAGGTAATGAAAATTCCAATTTTTAAATACGTATTTGATAAAAATAAAATCGAATTTGTGCCGGATTATAATGATGACCCCGCTTTTATTAACAGTATTTCTCTGGCAGCTTATTATTTGTATCATTCTGAGGAAATATCCTACAACAGACCTTCGGGGAAAAGTCACCCCGGAAACAAAGGAAATTCCGGCGGCTCCAACAATCTAAAAGGAGTATTCAAAAAAATTTGGCCGTTTGGTTAGATATAAATCCAAGAGTGGAAATATTTCTATGAATATTTTAGATTTGATTGATTTTCTGGAAGAATTCCTTCCCGGTAGTAAATGGAGCATTCCACCCAAAATTGAATTGGGTATATTAAGCAGTAATTATGCTTTTGAAGAAGCAAAAAAAATCGGTAGAAACCCTGTAGAAATAACCCAAAATGCTGCTCGAGAACTTAACAGTTGCTTTTCGGACAAGAACCTTCCTTTTAGGGCACAAACTGCCGGACCATACCTTAATGTTGATTTAGAAGAAAAATATTGGAGAAAAGAATCAGGAAAATTATTTCAAATTCCAGATTTAAAGACTAAAAAGGAAAGCTTTGTGATTGATATGTTTCATCCGAACGTGGGAAAAAAAACTCATGTCGGTCATATGCGTTCGGGCAACCTGGGTGAATCTATGAGACGAATTCTGTCTTTAAAATATGACAAGGTTGTCTCAGACAGTTATTTGGGTGACTGGGGTATTCAGTTTAGTTACACTACTTGGGGTATTCTTAATCTTCAGAAATTAAACTTGGATTTCCAAGAAATAAATTTGCAAAATGAAGATCAGCAAATTCTAATCGATAAATTTTATCGGATCTATGTTAGAATGAACCAGCTAATTGAAGATCGGCCGGATATTAAAAAGGAGTGTCAAGCAAATTCAAAACTCCTGGAAAAGGGTATGCAAGGAAAAAAGCTTGAGCCTAAAGAAGAGGAAAAATACATTCTCCTGCACAACTTATATGTCCAAATAGTTTCAATTTCTTTGACCCAATTCAAAGATGTAGAAAATTATCTATGCTTAAATCAAAATCCTTGGTGGCTAGAAAATACTGAATTAATAGAAAAATATAAAATTAATTTGGTAAAAGATAAAACCGGCTGCCACTACGCCAACTCAATTCATAAAAACGGAGAATTTGACCTAACTTTGGGTGAGAGTTTTTATATTAGTTTTATCTCCGAAACTGAATATCTGGTTGAAACCGGTCTGGCAAAAAAAGAAGGCAAGGCAATCTATGTAGATTTAGAAGAAGATAGTTTAGGAAGGTGTTATTTAATTTCTTCTGAAGGATATTCTCTTTATCAGACCAGGGATATTTTTTCAAGAATAGTGTATAGCGGACTCTTTGGATTTGACAATGCTGTTACTTTTGCCGACTCCAGACAAAAACACAATTTTGATCAATTTTTTGCTGTACTCAAAAGAATTGTCAGTAGTAAAATTTACCAGAAGAGAAATATAGGTTGGTTAAATAGAGAGCAAACAGATAGGGCTTTGGAGATTCTCGAAAAAAAGATGGCTATATTTGAAGGTTTTGGACATCTAAACCTACCTGAAGGAGCTTCGATGAGCACGAGAAAAGGGAAAATAATTGAGTTTAGAATACTTAAACAAAGCCTAGAAAATAAAGTTAGGCAAACCTTATTGGAAAAAGATTTTGAGGAGCAAGTGGAAGAGCAAAAAGTAGAGATAATATCAGTAGCTGCCCTCAAATGGATGGACTTACATAGAGATAGAGAACAAGATGTTATTTTTGATTTAGATCAGTTTTTAAAATTTGAAGGAAACACCGGAGTCTATCAATTATACACTATAGTTAGGTTAAACAGTATATTAGAGAATAATTCCGTTAAAGATATTCCGGAAACTTACTTCCAAGAAAAAACTCTTAATAAAGAAGAGCTGCTAATTCTCAAAAGAAGTTATACTTTACCTTTAGTCCTGGAAAAAATATGTCAAAATTATAAGCCTCACCACCTGTGTAATTATCTCTTTGAATTAGCTACTGATATCAACAGCTGGTACGCAAAATACTCGGTAACTAACGAGAAAGAAAAATCAAGAAGGCGCACACTTCTTCTTTTCTGTATGTATCTAAAGGAGCATTTATCCTTCGGCCTCAGTCTTCTTGGAATTAATACCGTCAACAAATTATAGTCTTGTTTGCAAGGTAGTTATACTCATTGAGATAAAGAAACTTAGTTTTACGTTAATTAATACCCTAACTCTCCGGATATTGATATTTGATTTTTGTGGAAACTGTTAAAACTACCAAGCACCGAAACACAAAAAGGCAGCTCTAAGGCTGCCCTCCAACTTAATCTACATATTAAAGTTAATCTCTCCCTCCGGTTCTAAGTAAGGAGTCAATTTTCTTTATATAGCGATGATATTCTTTAATATAATTTGACTCAGAACAATCTACATCACAATTTTCATTCTCCGGTGTCTCGCCTGGTTCAGGATCTACCGGTTCCGGTTCCACAGGTTCATTAGGAAGTTCTACTTGCTTATTTACAAAGATAAATTGTTCATTTGAAGTATTTTCATCTACTGAAACAGTCAGCTCTTCTGTTACTCCACCGATTGGATTAGTAACAACTTCCCATCCTTCCCATTGAACTTCTCTGAGGTTGTATTCACCAAAAGGTAAGTTTTCAAAAGTAGTACATCCGTCATTCGGATCTCCAATCTGAGTAACTCTGGTAGTTTGAGTAGTTTCAGCTCGATAGATATTCACAATCAATGATCCGTTGTTATTTCCGGAAGCATCTTGACCACTGATTAAGATATCGTTAATTCTAAGATCCAAAGCTTCACCTTGACCCGTATAAGTAACCTCGTATTGATGGTCTTCATTGTACTCACCCCAAGTAGGACTGGTAAACAAGGTTTCAGACTGAGATTTTACTTGCAAGTCTAGTAAAGCTTCCCCATGAATTTCATAATTCTGAACAATGTCTGTCCATTCAGTATTGGGATTCCTTACTGAATATTGGGCATCGGCAGTTATCTCATCTCCTGCTGAATATGTTCCGGTTACTTCAATAATATAATTTTGACCGTTTTCCAAAACCTGAGATTGGTAGTTATTATCCAAAACATTAGCAGCTCCTACTTCAATAGTTTCCACCAAAACTCTATCCAGCTGCATTTCCCAGCCTCCCATTCTCATTCCGTCTTCATTCTCCTTACAAACAGTTAAATCTGCAACTAAAGGTTCTTGAGGCTCCACTTCTTCTCTAAGAGTATTAATGGCAATACAATGTCCGGTGTTGGTTTCATTGGTATTTCTAAGAGTAGCGTATTCACCGAAGTTCTGAGTGTTATTTACCCCTTCTTGTGCTCCGTCACCGTCACCGTCTCTAAAGCAAGCAAAGTTTAGAACTTCTTCATCCGGTAATTGAGTGTTTTCATCAATAGTTTCGTAAACTGCGTATCTTCCAGCAACCGGCACATCTTCCAAGAGAATATCTCCGTTTACATCGGTATTTAAATTGTAAGTGTCAGTATAAGAAAAAGGTTCAGCAGTTTCATTCCAAGGGTTAGGTTCTCCGGCCCCGGAATCTACTTCCGGTTGATAGAAAATTGAGAAGTTATAGTCTTCGTTAGTAGCAATCTGACAACCTTCAATTGTTTCGTTGTTAATATCATCAAAAGCAATAGTTTGTCCGTCTACTGTAATATTTCCTTGATTATCCGGTCTGATTTCATTTTGTGCAAATGTTACCCCCTCTTCACAAACCAATTTTTTGATTTTGAGAGAGCCGGTTGGTTCTTGGGGTTCAACAGTTTCAACTTTATTAAATGCTAAACAGTGACCTGTACCATTATCAGGAATAATAGCATTACCCATAGCATTACCCAAAGTTTCATTGTTGGGAGTACTGTAACAAGCAAAGTCAAGAATCTCTTCATCCAGAGTTGAGCTTGGGACATCTGTACTTTCAGGATCTATTTCCCAAATCCAATATCTTCCGGCAGAAGGAATATCTTCAAGTACATTTTCTCCAATTACTTCAAAATTATCAATAGATTCAATTTCATCGTATTGATTCAAATTTCCGTACAACTCATCACCTCTCTCATATCGATAGTGAAAATCAAAGTAATATGGTTCAGTAGCAACTTGGCAACCTTCGATTGTTTCATTATCGATATCGTCAAAACCAAGAGTCTGGCCATCGATAATTACGTTTCCGTTTTCATCAGGTCTAATGTCGGTTTGATTGTTATTTCTTACTTCTTGGTTAAATAAAGTTTCGTCACAAACCAGTTTTTTTATTCTAATATTGCCTAGAGGTTCTTGCGGTTCAACATATTCATTAACAAAAGTGTAAGTAGTTTCCCCGTCTTCTTCTACACTGATTAATCCGTCATTTGTCGGATCAGTAACAACTTGCCAGTTTTCTTGAATTGTTTCGGTAAGACTATAATCACCAAAAGGAACATCTTCAAAAGTAGTACAACCATCATTTTCTTCATTCTCTTCATCTTCTTGAGTTACTTGACTTTGTTCAATACTATAAACTCTAACAGTCAAAGGATTTTCTTGAGTTGAAGTTCTGTTATCCCCATATGAATTGTCGGTAATGTTAAACCTAAGTTGTTGGGGGTTATTCAAAGTGTAAGTTGTTTCGTACACATGTCCGTCATTATATTCACCCCAGTCAATAGCTTGCCCGTCAATTTGCACTTCTAAAGTGCCGGGTGCGTAAGTTGTAAAATCATTATTGAACCAACAATCGCAACCCTCGGGAATACCGTTGGGTCTGTATGAATATCCGGCATCGGCAATCATTTGAGAGTTTCCGTATTGATAAGTTCCACTTACTTCTATTCGGTAGTCTCCAGCAGGCAACTCCTCAATTTGAAATCCTTGATCATTTTGCACTTCAGAATCTGTGAAAGTTCTCTCTGCCAATAATTGACCTCCTAAATTCATTTCCCATCCACTTAAACGATTTCCTTGTGCATCTTCTTTACAAACAGTAATATCAGAACTTACCGGCTCATTGAACAAGACACAGTAAACTTGTTCTTCAGCTTCAATAGAAAACTGACCAAATTCTCTTTCAGAGTCTCCGTTGGCACTCACAGGGAAACCTTCTTCACCAGATTTGTAACCGAAAGAGTCAATTAGACTGTTAGTTAATCCGTTGTGACATCTTCCGTAAACAAGCTCATAACCATCCTGTTGATTTTCTTCAAGTTGATAATCACCGGGTGCAACAACTGCTCTATCATAACACACTTCACCTTCTTCAGCTTGATCACAAGCAGGCATTGTTTCTTCATTTCCATCGTAGATTTCCCTAGTATAAGAATTAGTACTATCCAAAGTTCCGTGGTTGTCTAATTGAAAAACTTCTTGACCTTCAGAATCCCTGATTGTAGCACTCCAAGTTCTTGATTCTTCGGCTACCCCGGCCATACCGGTACCACCTCTTTCATTTACTTCAGTTTCTCCGGCCACTTTTACCCAAAAGATTTCTGCCAACTCTTGAGGCTCCACTTCTTCTCTAAGAGTATTAATGGCAATACAATGTCCGGTGTTGGTTTCATTGGTATTTCTAAGAGTAGCGTATTCACCGAAGTTCTGAGTGTTATTTACCCCTTCTTGTGCTCCGTCACCGTCACCGTCTCTAAAGCAAGCAAAGTTTAGAACTTCTTCATCCGGTAATTGAGTGTTTTCATCAATAGTTTCGTAAACTGCGTATCTTCCAGCAACCGGCACATCTTCCAAGAGAATATCTCCGTTTACATCGGTATTTAAATTGTAAGTGTCAGTATAAGAAAAAGGTTCAGCAGTTTCATTCCAAGGGTTAGGTTCTCCGGCCCCGGAATCTACTTCCGGTTGATAGAAAATTGAGAAGTTATAGTCTTCGTTAGTAGCAATCTGACAACCTTCAATTGTTTCGTTGTTAATATCATCAAAAGCAATAGTTTGTCCGTCTACTGTAATATTTCCTTGATTATCCGGTCTGATTTCATTTTGTGCAAATGTTACCCCCTCTTCACAAACCAATTTTTTGATTTTGAGAGAGCCGGTTGGTTCTTGGGGTTCAGGATCTTGACCCAAAATCACGTTTCCGCAAGTATATGGTAGAGCAGATTTATCAGTTTCATCATTAATTTCATTATCAAAAGCGCTCTCGTTACCGGCTTCATCCACAGCGATGACTGTGTACCAGAAAGGGTTTCGATCTGTGTTGTTGTTCATGGCACCTTCAAAATAGAAGTGCGTTCCGTCAAAACCGTAGGTTCGTCCACCTGTACTTACTTCATATACTTCTAAATTACCATCATCATCCACTCTGTGATCTACTTGTTGGAAATAAGGATTATCTTTTATGCCGTAGTAGTAAAAATCAATGTCAGTTTCAGAAGAAGGTTCCCAAGTGATGGTGATATCTCTATCTGCCGCTTCGGTGCCGCCGGTATAAGCTTCAGTGTCATCCGAACACATCAAGTTCATTTTTCCTGATTGGTTGGTAATGCTAACCATTTCAGGGACTTCGGGAGGAGTTCTGTCAAAAATGATGTAACATTCATTACTCCAATTGGAGGTCAGTTCTCCGATATCCACTTGATTGTTGTTATTGGCATCCACAAAAGCTCTTACTCTCGAACCATATTTGCCTTCCACACCAGCGGCTGTTGATAAGTTTCTATAATTCGTGTTTTGCTCAGTGTAAACTTCATTTCCTGTCCAAGGTCCGTTGTTAACGCTGTATTGCCTTTGGTATTTTACAGTTTCGGTGTCATCCCAGTCCCAAAGCACCGCAATTTGATTGTGATTGGTATAAACAGGATCGTCGTTGGTGCCACAAGCTAACTGAGCTGGCCTATTGCCGGCATCAATATCAGCCGAGCTGTTGTAGCCGATTTGCTCGGGAGCTATCAATAAACAGTCGTCGACCGGGTTGCCATCAGCGTCTAGCCAAGGGCAATAATTAACCCCATCACTAACTGTATCACCACTGCCCTCTCCTACACCGGATGGACCTGAGTCATCACCCCAGAAATTTTCAATAGCAGATATTGAAGTAGACAAAGTATTGTTAATACCATTAGCGTTATCAAAGATTTGGTTATTACCGCTAAAATCGAATGTACTAGCCCAACCCGCATACACAGAAATTCCATCTTGATCATTATTGGTAATCGTATTGCCGGTAACAGTGATGTTTTGAGCTCCGTAAAGACCATCTTCCACATACCAACCATCGCCAAAAGAACTTATAAATATTCCGGTAATGTTCTCATTTATCTGATTATCTTGAATGTTCAAATTTCTAACTCCATCTATCCAAATACCACTAGCCTCGGCATCATGAAAATTATTTCCTGTAACCTGGATCGGATCACCGGAAGATGCTATTGACTGCAAAACCAGAGTAGCATTGTTAGTATCATAAACTTCGTTATTTTCTATAATCAATCCTGAGTAATCCAAAGGCTCGGAAATAGTACCGTCACCATAACCTTCAAATTCATAACCAACATAAATACCGAAACCGTGAGGAGCCGGATTTGTATTACGGATTGTATTGTTCCGGATAATTATGTTTTGCAAATTTCCCGGTGGAGTGTTTTCGTATCCAACTGTAATTCCATCGTTAGGAGTGTTAATTATTTCAAATCCATCAATAAGTACATTGCTGGATCGAACTGAAATACCGGAACCGGTTTGACCATTGCCATCCAAAATAACTCCAGGTTCAGCTTGTAATTGTAAGGGTTTATCAACGATTATAGTTTCATTGTAGTTACCTGCAAATACCTGAATTGTTTCACCTCCTACTGCTGAATCAACGGCTTCTTGGATTGTGTTATAACATTCGTCAGTCCCTACTACCCCAACACCTGCGCCGCTACAGTCTGAGTTAACCGGGTTTGGGCTTATTACTACAAAAATAGTAAAATGATCCAGCCCTTCTAGTTTTACCAAACCCGAAACTACATTTTTGTCTTCAATCTCTTTAAAATCATTACCATTTTCAGAATATTTGACTTCAATATTAGCAGAGTGTGTAGGGTTGGGTAAGGTTAAATTATATTGAAAATAGCCATTTCTCATATTTGACTTGATTTCAAAGCCATCAACTTTGCGATCATCTACTTCCACGGTTTTTTGGTCAAAACTGAACTCGGGAGCATCTACAGACTCGTCAAATTTGGTAAATTCAATTTGAACACGCTGATCAACCGGATATTTGTAAACTTCTCCTACATTAATATTCTTAAAAGTTCGTAGACTTCCGTTTTCCAAAATTTCTACCCCTACCTCAGAATTTTCTTCTGATGGATCTCCGTCATTTAAAACAGATTCTTGAGCAGTTTCTTCCGATTGCTCGCTCTGTTCAGTATTTTCAACCATATTTGAATCTTCAGCTGCCGATTCTTCCGGAGGCTGTTCTTGGTTATCTGAGTTTAAAACAGATTCTTGTTCATTTGTAACCTCTACTTCGCTAGAAACGATTTCTTGAGCAGTTTCTTCCGATTGCTCGCTCTGTTCAATCGTTGCTTGACTGGCAAGAGTGAAAATTGCCGGCCAGATTAAAAAAGTAATTAATGGAACTATGCTCAAAACAACAATAAGCAATTTTATTCCGGAACTTTTGGTGAATAGACTCATAAATTATATTATTTGGAACTAATGTATTAAAAATAATTAAACTCTTACGCTTTAGCATAAAAAATTAATCGTGTCAAATAATGATACCTAAAAAACAGGGCTATCCGATGTTTACCTCTTGACCGGAATCTTACTTGCGGCTCATATT
>CAYSWH010000023.1:0-25111 GCA_964434775.1 uncultured Candidatus Saccharibacteria bacterium
GGCAAATGACGGAGTGGAATTTGAAAATGTCTAGGTTTAAGAGGGGTTAGCTATATTTGGATATTTAAGGAAAGAAATTAACATCTACTACATATGAATAATTCTTTGCGGCTTTCAACTTTACACCTTAAACAATCCTTAGGATTTTAAGTCTTAAATTCAATATTTAGCCCAGCTAATTTTCTTCGCCAAAAAACATACTTCAACCCTTTTCCAAAGTAATCGGGTAAAACTACATCCGGCTCACCTATTTTTCTTGTCCAGTAAATAATTGATTTTTGATAACCTCCGTCCAGACAGACTTCTTTGACGTTTTTCACAAGCAAACTTAGAAGAATCGCATTGTAAAGCAAACTGCCGACACCTTTTTCTTGATGGCCGGGTAAAACATAAAATGAAGTTATTTCCGGAACATTGTCGCCTTCAATTTTCAACTGCTTTCTTACATCTTGGGACGGTTTTCCAAAGGCTCCGGTACCAATGATTTTATCCTTTCCTTTGGCCAGCAAAAAATACATTTCTTGCCCTGTAGACTGTAAATCCAGATTAACAAAATTCATTTGCTTTTCCACTTCTTCCTCAATAGCCTCTTTAAGATGGCCAATTCCGTCTTGTTTAAAGGTGTGTGAGATAACGATTTGAAATATTTTTTTTAACTCCGGAAGGTCTTTTTCCGAAGGTCTCGTGATAACAATAGACATATTTTAGTTTGATTTAATTGTCTCAATAATTTTGGCTGTCATTTCTTGTGTACCCAGTATTTTGGATTTTTCAGTAGTTTCTTCTTTTAGGTCTGCTGTCCGGTATCCTTCTTTCAAAGTTAAATTGACACTTTCAACAAGTAAATCAGAGGCCGTTTTTTCTTCAAAGGACATTTCCAGCATCAAGGCTACCGATAGTATCGTAGCAAGCGGGTTTACTTTATTTTGACCGGCAATGTCCGGAGCAGAACCGTGAATTGGCTCATACAAACTAATCTTAGAACCGACCGAAGCTGACGGTAGAAGTCCGATAGAACCGGCTATTTGGCTAGCCTCATCAGTCAAAATATCTCCAAAAAGATTTTCAGTTAAAACCACATCATAGTCAGCAGGTGAAGAAATCAATTTCATGGCCATAGAATCCACTAATTGGTGTTCTAATTGAACTTTCGGGTAATCTTTAGCTACATCTTCTACCACTTCTCTCCAAAGTCGGGATGTTTCCAGGACGTTTGCTTTATCTACCGAAGTTACTTTTTTTCTTCTCTTTTGAGCTGCTTCAAAGGCCATTACGGCAATTCGACGAATTTCGACTACAGAATATAGAGCTGTATCCACAGCCAAATTTCCGTTTTCCCTCCTTTCCCTGGGTATACCAAAATAGATCCCCCCCGTAAGTTCTCTAAAAAATAAAATATCCGTACCTTGCAAAATCTCCGGTTTGAGCGGTGAAGAATGAAGAAGCGAGTCAAAAAGTTTAATCGGCCTTAGGTTGGCAAACAGATTCAACTTCTTTCTAATAGCCAAGAGTCCTTGCTCCGGTCTTACTTTGTGTTCCCCCTTATCGTACAGTGGATCACCCACAGCCCCAAATAAAATTGCTTCATTTTGGTCAGCTTTTTCTAAGGTCTCTTGAGGTAAAGCCTCCCCTGTTTCTTTGATGGCCGCATGACCAAGTAAACCATAATCACATTTGAACCCAAAATCAAAATTTTCTGATAGGACATCCAATACTTTTCTTGCCGATTCAGTTATTTCCGGACCTACACCGTCCCCGGGAATAATCAAAATTTTATAGTTTTTTTTAGTCATCACACTTAATTATTAGTTCTTAAAGTTGAGAAGTAAATATTTTTTTGATGATTTTTCTGCCACTCATCAATTTCCCGGCTATAATTCAAAATATAATCCAGGTCATCTAAACCCTTAAGAATGCACTCCTTTCTAAATTGATCATATTCAAATGTAAACTGCCCCACACCATCAACGATTAATTTCTGATTTTCCAAATCTACTTTTGCTTCCAAATCCTTTCTTTGAGTATGAGTAAAGAGCTTATCAACGGTTTCCTGAGGTAAAACAATCGTTACCAGTCCGTTCTTACCACTGTTGTTAAAGAAAATATCTGCAAAGCTCGGGGCAATTACCACCCGAATACCGGCGGAAGCAAGTGCCCACACGGCATGTTCACGGCTAGAGCCGCAACCAAAGTTTTCTTGAGCCAGAATAATTCCAGATCCTTGGAATTTTGGTATATTTAAAGGGAAATTGGGGTCAGCTTGTCGAAATCTTTCAAAAACATGTTCGCCGTAACCTTCTTTTCCGGTTTGAGTCATGTACTGAGCCGGAATTATCATATCGGTGTCAATATCTTTGAGGGGTATCGGAATTATTTTGGAAGATAAATTAGTAAATGGTTGCATATAATTTTGATATTAACATTATAAATATTCTCTGGGGTCAGCAATTCGCCCTTCTATGGCAGAAGCTACAGCCGTAGCCGGACTGGCCAAATGGGTAATGGAACCAGTTCCTTGGCGACCTACAAAGTTTCGGTTGGAAGTGGAAACACATCTTTCTCCGGCAGGAACTTTGTCATCATTCATTCCCAAACACATGGAACAACCGGGGTTTCGCCAAACAGCTCCGGCTTGTTTAAAGATTTTATCCAAACCTTCTTCTTCAGACTGTTTTTTGACTTGTTCGGAACCGGGAACTACAAACATGGTTACCCCGTCTTTAATCTTTTTATTTTTTAGGATACCGGCAGCAAGTCTTAAATCTTCAATTCTGGAATTAGTACAACTACCCAAGAAAACCCACTGCACCGGCAATCCGAGCATCTTTTGAGATTGATTCAAACCTGTATACTTCAAAGAGTTCTGAGCATTTAGACGAGCATCTTCCGGCAAGTCCCCAATATTTGGAATAGCGTCGTCGATTTGAATACCCTGAGCCGGATTAGTTCCCCAAGTGACCATGGGCGAGAGTTTGTCAGTCTCGATTTGAACGATTTTATCGTATTGGCAGCCCTCCTCACTAGCAAAAGATTTCCAGTATTCTACCGCTTCTTCCCATTTTTCTTCCGAAGGAGCATGTTTTTTACCTTTAATATAGGCAAAGGTTTTCTCATCAGGAGAGACTAGACCGGAACGAGCCCCGCCCTCGATACTCATGTTGCAAATGCTCATTCTAGCCTCCATGCTAAGCTCTCTAATAGCCTCGCCGGTATACTCAAACACGTGTTTGTTGCCCCCACCCACGCCGATACGGCTAATTAAATTCAAAATCATGTCCTTGGAGTAGACTCCCTTGGGTAATTTACCGGTAAAATCAACCTGCATGGTTTTGGGTTCACTCTGGAGTAAACAACCGGTTGCCAGGACAAGCCCGACTTCCGTAGAGCCTATACCAAAAGCCAAAGCCCCAAAAGCCCCATGAGTTGCTGTGTGCGAGTCACCGCAGACTATAGTCATACCCGGTTGAGTTAGGCCCAAAGACGGTCCTATCACGTGAACAATACCCTGGTAACCACTGCCGAAGTCTTTCAAAACAATTCCAAAATCGTTCACGTTTTTTCGCAAAGTTTCTACCTGCTTCCTAGCCGTTTCGTCATAAATTTCTTCTCGATTCTTCCTGGTTGGAATGGAGTGATCCAAAGTGGCTATTTGTTTTTGAGGAAATTTAACAGGCAAGTCCTTGTCTCTGAGCATTTGGAATCCTTGTGGAGAAGTTACTTCATGGAGTAACTGTAGATCAATAGCCAGTACTGCCGGATGATTAGGTTTTTGTTTCACCACGTGTTTTTCCCAGATTTTTTGGACAATGTTTTTTGGTTTTGGACTTGTAGAAAACATTTTTAGGTTAAAATAAAATTAAAAAAACTCCTTCTTTAAAAGGAGCCGTGCATTACCTATTGCCTAAGATTTTGGTAGCTCCAGAAAAATCAAATTGTCAGCAGATAGAATTGGTTTTGCACAAACATATATAGTAGTTTATTCTTTTATAAATTACTAATTTTGTCAATCAAGGTTTTCTTAAACTTATCATAATCAGCCGGAATAGTTTCAAAATATTCTTTTTGATTTTCCAAACCTTTCATACTCTCCGGCAATTCCGGTTCCACTTCCAATATACCCTTAACTTCTTTAGGAAACTTGGCCGGATGGGCTGTTTCAAGAAGTATGGAAATAGTGTTTTCACTTGGATTTTCCCGGAAGTATTTTTGCAAACCCAACCACCCGACAGCTCCATGCTGTTCGATTACAGTTTGATGCTTGGCATAAAACTCTTGCATAGTTACTACAGTTTCCTCGTCCGTAAAAGCAGAAGAGTAAATCAAATCTTTGATTGATTGCAAATCCGGATTTTTTTGAATCTCGCCTTTTTCCGTAACTCTTCCCTTTCCTAGCCAATCAATAATTCTGGCAAGATTGTTAGGGTGTCCGACATTCATAGCATTAGACAGGCAATTTTTGGAGGGACTGACCGGACTGTACTTCCCTGTCTGCAAAAATTTGGGGAAACTGTCGTTTAGATTGGTTGCAGCCACGAATTTTTGGACCGGTAAACCCATTGCTTGGGCGATTAGACCTCCCATAACATTTCCAAAGTTACCGGAAGGTACTGAAAATACTATTTCCTCTCCCTGAGAAATCAGACCATGCCTTAGTAAGTCAAAATAAGCCCAAAAATAATAAAAACTTTGGGGGATTAAGCGGCCGATATTGATCGAATTAGCTGAGGTAAAGTTGTATCTTGTAAGATCAGAATCAGCAAAGGCTGTTTTTACAAACTTTTGGCAATCATCAAACTTTCCTTCTACGGCATAACAAAAGACATTGTGATCCAATACGGTCATCAACCTTCTTTGTCTATCACTTACTTCATCCAGTGGGTATAAGATAAACACATTTACATTTGGGTTTTTCCAAAAAGCGTTGGCAATTGCTGAGCCGGTGTCACCTGAAGTGGCTACTAAAATATTAATTTTTCTACCGGATTCTTCCAAAAAATAGCTCATCAAACCGGCCATAAATCTGGCTGCAAAATCTTTGAAGGCTGCTGTAGGACCTTGATCTAAACGTAAAATGAAATTCTTCTCATCAACTTTTTCCAAAGGAACTTTATAATTATAAGCAGTCTCACATATTTGGCGGATTTTTGCCGGAGGAACTTCCTTGTATAAAAATTTTTCACTGATTTTAGTAGCTAACTGCGGATAAGTTAAGTTAATCAGCATATGAAGTTCATCTTGTTCCAATTTAGGGATAGATTCAGGAAAATAAAGACCCTTGTCCGAAGCTTGACCTTGTAAAACCGCTTCTTTAAAGTTTACTTCGGGAGAAGAATGATTGGTACTATATAGTCTCATGTATATTTTTATTTTCCTTTATTTTATCTTAATAAACAAGCATTGTCAATTTTTTGTTTAGGTTTTTTGTAAAGATAATTAGACCATTATATAGTTAATTATTCCTATAGAAGCTTTAACAACTTTTTACATTAAACCTACATTTTTAGTGGTTTTTGTCTTTAAACACTTGAAATTAATTAAAAAACTTGAGTAATAAATAAAAAGAGTGTTTTTCCAAGGACAGCAATCTAAAGCAGAACATCGCCGGTGTTTAAATGAAATTTTTCCGAGGCATTATTTCCCTGGATAACTACCTCCAAAAATCTTTTATTAAGAATTCCCGAGCTACCGATGATTAAACCCTGTTCGTTGTTTGGAACATCTTTTAACCTTTCGTAGCATTTTATTTGTCCCACCTTCTTTAGCTTAATTTCCTTACCGGACTCAAATTCTACCTCTTCAGGTAAAATGGTTGTTTTGCAATTACCTCCATAGATGTTCTGTCCAAAACTATCTACCCACCAAACACATTTAGGAATATCGGGAACTTGCTCAATACGCATTTTTTCAACAGGAAGATCTATGCCGTTAAAAATCCATTTGGCAGCACGAGGAACAAACTCAAAGCTTCGGAATTGGGTGTTTTTTATGTAGTCCGGCTGCTCTTCATATATTTTCTCTTCTTCCATAAAGTCAAGCACCGTAGGTATATCCATTACATTAATTTCGGAGATGATGCCAAGTTTTTTAACTAAAGAAAGAGCGTAACCGTCAATACTGGAAACTACCAAAGTTTTATGATAATTGAAAAAACCAAAAGGAGTACCGTTAGGCCACTTCTTTGCTCTTCCGTGCCTTGGGGCTATATTAACCAAAACTACCCCTTCCCTTCCTTCCGAAGCATCCAAAATATCAATCAAATTACCGGCGGCCTCCACATCATTGTTGATCGCTACAGGAATAGAAGAAAAACCAAAGAGCAAACTGGCTCTGGTTAGTTGCCTACCAAAAGTGTTGGGATCTTGACAGTCAGTAATAATTGTGACGAACATAATTGCTTTCTCTAAGCCCTAGAGCCCTAAAGTTAACGCCTAATCACTCTATTGTCAAAAAAAATTTCTAAAGTATGTTTGATCTTTTATAAAGAGGTATAATCAATAAGCAATAATGGTTAAGACTTGGCAAACATAGACCTGATACTTTCACCTACTACCTCTATAGGGTGTTCACCTTCTTTCCGCCTCATGTCCAACATATTTTTAAAGTTATTAACCTCCACTTCTTCTACGAACTCTTTGGCAAATTGTCCGTTTTCTACTTCTTTAAGTATCCCCTTCATAGCTTCTTTTACTAACGGAGTAATGACTCTTTCACCTCTAGTTAGTCCGCCGTATTCTGCTGTATTAGAGACCACTTCCCACATCTTTTCCATGCCACCTTCGTAAAGTAAGTCCACAATTAATTTCATTTCGTGGAGACATTCAAAATAGGCAAATTCCGGAGGGTAACCTGCTTCAGTTAAGACTTCAAAGCCTGCTTTAATCAAAGCCGTACAGCCACCGCAAAGAACAGCCTGCTCGCCAAACAGATCCTCATATGTTTCTTCGGCAAATGTGGCCTCCATTACTCCTGCCTTAGTAAAAAACATAGCCTTAGCCATAGCTAGAGCAATTGATTTAGCACTGTTATCAGAAGTTTCTTTTTCCACGGCAATAAGAGCCGGCACTCCAAACCCTCGTCTATATTCTTTGTACTCTTCGGAGCCGGGAGCTTTGGGGGCTACCATAATTACCCCAACACCTTCCTGAGGCTTAATTCTCTCAAAAACTATATTAAAACCGTGGGAAAAGCTGATAATTTTACCGGGTTTCAGCTTAGGTTCAATTTCTTGAGAATAAATTTCTTTTTGATGTTCATCCGGTATTAAAATGTGGATAATATCTGCTTGTTCGGCCACTTCTGAAATGGGTTTTACCGGCAAGCCGTCTTCCTGAGCTTGAGTCCAGGATTTTCCACCCTCTCGAACTCCTACAACTACTTTCACGCCTGATTCAAAAAGCATTCTGGCTTGAGCTCTTCCTTGTGCACCATAACCGATAACCCCGATTGTTTTTTCTTCCAAAAGACTAGTATCTGCTTGATCGTCGTAAAAAATTGTTCTTAAATTTGACATAACTTAACATTCTCACACTTGCAAAACGTAATATTTATTGTTTCTATGAATTATTTCAACTTTCAAGTCAAGTAGTTCGCTGATAATCTTAGAATTCAAAAAGTCCTGTTTTGATCCTTGAGCAAAGATTTCTCCGTTTTTTAGTAAAATTACGTCGGTAATACATTTTGGCAGTTCTTCCAGATAATGAGTGACGTAAATCAACGGTCTATCTTCAGCCAAGGCATCAACTTCTTGCAGGAAAAACTCTCTAGCGTGAAGGTCCAGTCCAACTGCCGGTTCATCAAAGATTAAAAGTTTGGCGTTATTAATTAATGCTCTAGCCAGCAACGATTTCCTTTTCTCACCGTCAGAAAGGCTTTCAAAATTTGATTCAAATTTATCTGCAATTCCGAAGTAGGCTAGTTTTTCTTTGGCTTTCTCCAAGATTTTAAAATATTGCTCCTGATCATTGTCTCTGCCAAAGCTGTAAAAACCATCTTCACCGCTAGCTACAACTTCTCCGGTTGTTTGCTTCTGCCCGAATTGATAAAGTAGGCGACTGGACACAAAACCGATTTCTTTACGCAAAAGATGTAAGGGAGTTTCTCCGAATCTTTTACCGAAAATTTCTACCTTACTTCCATAGCTAGGTACTAAATCGGCTGACAAAACTCTCAACAAAAAGGACTTGCCGGCTCCGTTTGGACCAATTACGGCTACTCTCTGGTTTTGGTTAACCGTAAAATTTAGATTATTAAGAATTTTTTTGCCGTTTCTGGAAATATTGAGGTTTTTTACCTTTATAATCTCTTGTTCCATATCTTAATGTGTTTAATTCTTATGACACTCTCATTTAGAAGTCAAATTATTTGGCTATTAGCCACTGATTCAAAGACAATTATTTTGGAGAAGGTAAACTCTATATAGACGTAGAAACAAACTAAATTTGGTTATTACATAAAAATTCAATAAGCAAAGTGATTCTACTTGACAGCAAAGAACAAATCAAACAAAGTCAAACGATTGAATTCGGGATGTGGTGCACCGGTAGCATGCCTGCTTTGGGAGCAGGAGGTACAGGGTTCAATTCCCTGCATCCCGACCAGAAATATGACAGAATTGATAATTAAAAAAACATTCAGAGAAAACCTATTTTCTTAATAAAAAAATAACCTGCTGATTAGAAAAACTTTCAATAGCACAAGTTTTTGAACAAACTTTTTTATTTATTTTTTATACAACTCGTCGTTATAATAGTATCCTTCTTTTTGAGCTCCCTCCACAGTTTCAAAACAGGCACTAGGCGCTTCTCCTTCAGGAATGCTTTCTAAGATAAGTTTCTTACCCTCATGATCAATCCAACCCAATACCGGTTTAGATTCAGGACATACCTCTTTAGCTGAAACCGGCACTGCTTCGGTCTCCGAACTGGCACCCAAAACTTGGTTACTATCAGAACTATCCATATAATAAGGCAGATTAATTGCATCGTCATATGTTTCCAGAGTAGGGTTTTGCACGTAATTTATAACTGCAAAGCTCAAGAATATTCCTGACAGTAGAGTCATAAAAAAGAATCTTAGCGGTCTTTCTTGCATAAATAGTAACCTTTTTTATTTTTGTCTTCTTTAAGTATATTTATTTTTTTTGATATATGCAAATGTCTTAGAATAATTTAGAATAAACTAGCTTATCTTAAATCAAACCCTTGTCTTTTAAACTAACATAACCCTCTTTGGAAATAATGACATGGTCTAAAACCTCAATTCCCATTATTCTACCCGCTTCCATCATTTGTTTGGTGATTTCCACATCATAATCCGAGGGTTTAAGGTCACCTGAAGGGTGATTGTGGGCTAAAATTACCGAAGAAGCTAAATTTTTTATTGCCGGCTCAAATATCTCTCGAGGATGTACCAGTGTACTGTCCAAAATCCCTACGGAAATGACTTCACGTTTGATTATTTGGTTTCTACCGTTCAAATAGAGACAGACAAAGTGTTCTTTGGTGTAATCTCCTAATTCAAAAAGTTGCTTGGCTACATCTTCAGGATCTTCAATTACCGGATGGATGGTGTCTTTATAATCAATAATTCTTTTTACAAATTCAATCGAAGCTAAAATACTACAAGCTTTGGCTGTATTAATACCGTTAATTTTAATTAAATCATCAAAAGTAATATCCAAGAATCTCTTGGGATTATAGTAAGTGAAGATTTCTTCCGCCAATTCAATTACGTTTTTACCTTTTCCCTTTGAAGTTTTTCTAGTTCCACTACCCAAAATAATAGCTAAAAGATGACTATCACATAAAGTCTTTGCTCCCCCCTGCATAAGCCTCTCTCTAGGCCTCTCATCAATAGGGATATCAGAAATTTTCATACAATTTTGTTGTTAATTTTCCCAAGCACGGACAAAACATAATTGAACTGTAAATAAGTATTCCGACATTTCCAAATTGACATTTATAGGTATTTTCTTAATGTTTTGAAGTAAGTCTTACTGTAAAAAACTATATTTGAGAATTAAGAAGATTATTTATGGTTTACAAATATAGTAAAACTTGTCAACATAATAATATATGAAAAAAATTCGTAACTCTCATATAGCCAAAAAATACGGGGTATCACGACCAACTGTTGCCAAATGGGTCGAAGCTGCCGAGAAGAAAGAAAATAAATTGGAACTCAAAGAAAGTAAGGACAGATTGTATATTGTCGATTCGGAAAGTAACCGCAGCGAACTTCTGAGACTAGCTGAAAAAGGTCAAAAATACCGAAATAAAATTGTTCATCAAAAACAAGAGGTTAACCCTAAACTGTATGAAATGTTTGCAGAGGAGGAAGTGGCCGGCTTGTTTTCCAACCTGGAGAACAGTCACTCTATTGGAAATGAAAATAACTTGAAACATCAAGGAGCCGATTTCTGGTTAAAATATAACTATTCAGCTTTTAGTCGTAAAGATTCTTATCACAACTTAAAAAGAAATATTTTACAGTCAAATTTGCAATCAATTTTACTAAAACTTAGGAAATACAAAAAAGTAAATCTTTTTGACTGTGGCTGGGACTGCGGATTTTTATCCGTTGAGCTGGCTGAGGGACTAGCCAAACACAAGAAAGAAATAAACTATCATTTATGTAGTCCTAATGACAAACTTACGGAAATTACGGAAAAATATCTCCAATCAAAGTTACCCGAAATCAACAAAATAAAGGTCAAGAAAGACATTCAAAAGGACTTTCTTTTGAGCGATCTCTTTTACGCCCGAACCGACGAGGAAACATGTAATTTGATATTACTAACCGGAGATAGACTTAATTCCATTAAAGACAGAGACTCTTTCTTCTCTCATCTTTATCAAAATTTAACTCGTGACAGCTTTGTTCTCTTGGATAGTCGAATTATTTCCCAAGACAAGGATTTTGGATTTCAAGAATTTATAGACAGTGAAAATGTGGAGGAAGTGACCTCATGGCTCCCTGACCTTCTTGGAATAAATGAAGAAGTGGCCACTCCCGAAGACAAATTTACCGGTAATAAGCAAGATTTTGTAAGGTACTACAAGTTAAGCAAAGATTTTGATTTGATAATAAACGAAAAGGGACTAAACCGAAAAATACGGTTTTTACAAAATCAAAAAATATATACTTGGAAGCATTTTAGTTTCCGTTACCATGAATTAGCCAAAGTTCTTGAAGAAAACCATTTTTCCATTATTTCTTCTTACGTTCTGAGTGAAAAGAGCTTGGCCCTACTCTTCATTCAGCCTCAATTTAGAGAGGAATAAGTGATTGACTTAATAAATTCGCTTGAGCCTTATATATTACTTTATATCCAATACTATCTCCGGGAGTACAGGCCAAAACATCCTTAAATTATGTAAAACGGCCGTCCAATTGATTAAGTTCAGATGTGCTGTTAGATAGCAAATATAATTACTTGAATGATTTATGATTTATATGTCTTAACTAAATCGGAAATAAAGGCTGGTTATTATTATTTAAAACCTTGACAAATACACCTTTCTTACTAAAGGCCTAAAAGGTTATGACAAAATATAGTGCCGAGCAGATTCTGGAAATGGCTCCGGACCAATCCAGTATTAAGGCAGCCAAAGGCTTTACTAATTCCAAGAAATGGACTAATCTCAGTTTTTCCGAAAACAGTATATGGGGAGAGTGTCAGGGCAGTGCTAAAAATCCTTATCGCACCGGAATAGACTTAAGTAATAATTCACCTGCTTTTAAGTGTAACTGCCCCAGTCGAAAGTTTCCGTGTAAACATGCTCTGGCTCTGTTTTTAATTTATGCTGAAAGCCCAAGCATTTTTTCTCCGGCAGAAGCTCCGACTTGGCTTCAGGAGTGGATTGGAAAGAGGCAAAAAAAGAATGAAAAAGCTGAGTCTAAAGAAGAATCTCCGGAAAACAAAGCTAAAAAGGCCAAACAAACAGAAAAAACTGCTAGACAAAGAGGTGAGAAGATGGCTGACGGCTTGGAAGAAATTGGAAATTGGTTGGAGGATGTAATGACTCAAGGGCTCGGCCAAGTACAAAATCAAAGCAGAGACTACTGGCAACAAGTCTTTACCAGATTAAATGACCAACAACTTCCCGGATTGGCAGCCTTAATTCAAGAAATTCAAGAATTCCCGCAAGATAGGTTCTGGGCAGAAAAAACCTTGGTTAATCTCGGTAAAATTCACCTGGCCAAGAATGCGTATCAAAACCTGGAAGCTCTTGAGGAAAACAAAAAAAGGGACGTTCTGACTTTTTTAGGTGTCAGTCTCAAGCAAGAAGAGGTATTACAAAACCCCGATTCACTAAAAATTGAGGATACCTGGCAAGTAATTACCAAAATCAAAGAAACTGACGGTAAAATGAAAACTCAGAGGACCTGGCTTCAGGGAGTCAATTCCAAAAAATTTGCCATGCTTTTGGATTTTTCTTTCAAAGGGTCTCCGTTTAAATATAATTTGGAATCGGAAAATGCTTTTGATGGAGCTGTAGTCTATTATCCAAGTAATTTCCCACAAAGAGCCATCTTAGAAAAAGAAGTTAAGGGTGTGAGTAAAAAAATAATAGGGA
Source organism: uncultured Candidatus Saccharibacteria bacterium (assembly GCA_964434775.1). Classification (GTDB taxonomy): domain Bacteria; phylum Patescibacteriota; class JACMRA01; order JACMRA01; family JACMRA01; genus CAYSWH01. The sequence goes on from CAYSWH010000023.1 coordinate 12,579, forward strand.
CATTCGAAACTTGGGAACATTTTTTGGAATATCAGGCTGAGGCTTTGAGTCAAAACCCTTTTTTACTTCAGCTACCAATTTCACTCAACAACATTACCCCTGTATTTGAGGAAGAGAGACTGTTACTTGTGGACTCAAATAATGATTTTTTTGAGGTTTCCGAAAACTTCGATAGAGTTTGGGAAGTTATCGCTTTTAGTGGTGGTGAAAGCTTACAAGTGTTTGGAGAATGGCGAGAGAATGATCTCTATCCGACGGTAATATCCAAAGATAAACGAAGATTAACATTATGACCAAATTCCAATCTATCGTAAAACAAGCAATTAGAGGGGTAAATTCAGGAGGTCTTTTGACGGAAGAAATTGATCCTAGACTACAAGAGTCATTCCAAAAAATAAACCAAAGCACCCCTGTAAAGACTTTTCTTTCAAAGTCAGCAATGATTCACTACTTTGAATTAACCGGGAAAGTACCAAAAAAAACACAGACCAAATTGAGCAAAGCTCCTACCGAAAGTAAACCATACATTTCCAAACAAGTTAAAAGTATTTTACACCAAATATTCGCCGAAGACTTGGATGATTACGAACCGGAATTTTTTTACCTGGTAAAAAAGCACGGGCAAATCCTGTCTTCGGAATTCTTACCTCCCTATCTGGAAAAGCTGTATAAAGGGAAAATTGAAGCCGACCTCTTAGAACCGATAATTGGAGAAAGAGGTCACTGGCTGGTTAAGGAAAATATTTCCTGGCAGAATTTGTTTACTAACAATGATTTAAATCAAGATAATTGGGATTACGGAACCAAGGAGGAAAGGCTCAAATACCTTAAGGAGCTAAGAAAAAATGATCCCCAAAAAGCCCTTGATCTGATCAAAGATGCCTGGAAGAAAGAAAAAACGAAAAGCAAATTAGACCTTCTGGAAACTTTGGAAATTAATACCAACCAAGATGACGAAGATTTTTTACACGATCTTTGGAAGAAGGGATCTAAAGATTTGTCTAACATAGCCATTGGACTTCTCGCAAAAATTCCCGATTCGAGATATTCGAAACAGCAACATATCTTTCTTAGAGAAATCATCAGTGTCAACAAGGAATTTCTAAAAGGAAAGAGGGTTATTATAGAAGAAAATTATGATCTGCTGAATGAAAATGTTGATTTGGTACCTAATATATTGAACAAGAATCAGAAATGGGACCTGGATATCTGGCTAACAGAGCTTGTTAAGTTGGTATATTTGGACTTTTGGACAGAAATCCTGCAAGAACAGGATATTGGTAAAATAATTGATTTGCTGGAAAAAAGCTCAAAAAACAGAACTATCTGGACTAGGGGTTTGTCCATAGCCGCTAAAAGACAACAAAGAAAAGATTGGGCTGCAAAATTATTTACCAAATTTGCTTCAATTTTTGGAGAATCAGGAGAAGAAAGAGGTGTTGTTAATTTGCTTAAACCTCAAGAAGTATCACAAATTATTAGTAAAGAATTCTCCAACCTGAACAGTCAGGGTTATAATCCGGTATTGCAACTTATTGCAACTTGTTATAAACCGACTTTTGAAAGTGAATTTATCGAACAAGGAGCGGCTCTCCAGATGGTTAAATACCTTATTCTTCAAACTGATATCAGAGACAAATATTACTACTACAAAAGAGAGCCTTCCCAAGATTTAAGTAGATGGATTAAAATTATAAACCCGGAAATTAAACAACAAATTTATGTCCTTTTTGAAAACAAAGTTAAGTCTGAAGGTAAAGAAATAACAGACGGTTACTTTGAAGATACTTTACAAATACTTGAAATTAGATACAGGATATACAGAGCTTTCAACATAGATTAAACTAACTCAATTTAAAAAAATTATTATATGTCTTCCAATAATCAACAGAATTTATCTCAAGTAAAAGAAATTCTCCGGCAACATGCCGAACAACAATTTGCACAAGAAATTGAAGCTCTTAAAGAAGTTGATGACAAGCCCAAGCCTCCCAACTGGCAACTATCACCGTGGGCTGTGCTGCAATATTTACTCGGAGGAAAACTGGCAAATGACACCCAAATCAGCCCCAAATATTTTGGACAAGAGAGACTTGTCGAAACTGCCGTAGCAACTTTGGCTACCGATAGAGCCTTACTTTTGATGGGAGTACCTGGTACTGCCAAAACCTGGATTTCCGAACATCTTTCAGCGGCTATCTCCGGAGATTCAACCTTGTTAATCCAAGGGACTGCCGGAACTAGTGAAGACTCTATCAGGTATGGTTGGAACTATGCCAAATTAATCGCCGAAGGTCCAAGTAGGGAAGCCTTGGTGGAAACACCCCTAATGAAAGGTCTGGAGGATGGTAAGATCGTAAGAGTGGAAGAATTAACCAGAATTCCGGCAGATGTCCAAGATACCTTAATCACTATTCTTTCAGAAAAAACCCTACCCATTCCCGAATTAAATTCAGAGGTACAAGCAAACAGAGGTTTTAACGTAATTGCCACCGCCAATGATAAAGACAAGGGAGTCAACGACCTTTCCAGTGCCCTTCAAAGAAGATTTAACACGGTAATTTTACCCTTACCCTCAACTAGTGAAGAGGAAGTAAAAATTGTTCAAAATAGAGTAAAAAGTATCAGCAAAACCTTGCAGTTACCTGAAATGCCCGATTCTGCCGATGAAATCAAAAAAATTGTCACTATCTTTCGAGAGTTGCGTGCCGGAGTAACGGAAGATAATAAGACCAAGCTAAAATCACCCAGCGGAACACTTTCTCCAGCCGAAGCTATTTCTGTTGCTACTCAAGGTTTGACTCTAGCCACTTATTACGGAGACGGGAGTCTCACCTCTGAAGATTTGGCGGCCAGTCTTACCGGGGCTATAATCAAAGATCGTGTACAAGACACAGTTGTTCTTCAGGAATATCTGGAGTCGGTAGTTAAAAACAGACCGGAATGGAAAGACTTGTATCGAGCCTGTAGGGAGGTGGTAAAATAATGAAGTAAAATGGTAGTAGAAATCAAATATTTTGGAATCAGACACCACGGACCCGGTTCAAGTAGGAGCTTGCTAAAAGCACTAAACGGGTTCAAACCTGACTGCTTATTGGTAGAAGGGCCGCCTGATGCCGAAGAAATTATTCCCCTAGCAAAGGATAAGCAGCTAAAACCACCGGTAGCTGTTTTAATCTATAATACCAAAGACCTGAAAAAAGCAGTTTATTACCCCTTTGCTGAATTTTCTCCTGAATGGCAGGCGATGAAATATGCCTTAGGTCAAGATATTAACTTAAGTTTTATTGATTTACCACAAAAATACCAATTAATCACTCAAGAAAAATCTGAACCTAAACAAGAAGAATCCAAAGAGGAAACAGTTAAAATTAAGGCTGATCCACTTAACAAAATTGCTCAACTCACCGGAGACGGTGACGGAGAGAGGTGGTGGCACCGGGTAATTGAAGAAAATCAAAGTGGAGAAGATGTCTTTGCTGAAGTAGCTAATTTGCTAAAAGATTTAAGACAAGACCTGGATTTACCTCAAAGTCCAAGAGAAGAAAGACGTGAGGCCTACATGAGACAAGAAATTCGAGAAGCCAAAATTAAAGGTTATTCCAAAATTGCCGTTATTTGTGGAGCTTGGCATGTTTCGGCTTTACAAAAAACTGACCAAGAAAAGGAAGATAAGAAAATCCTCCAAGGGCTAAAGAGCGAAAAAGTTGCTGCTACTTGGATTCCCTGGACATACAACAGATTAACTTTTGCCGGAGGATACGGAGCTGGGATTGATTTTCCGGGCTGGTATCATCATTTGTGGCACAACCCCAAGGATTACAGTGTCAAATGGTTAGTAAAAATTGCCGGCTTGCTTAGAAACAATGGTTTTGACTCTTCGACAGCCGAAGTGATAGACACCTTTAGACTAGCAGAAAACCTAACAATCTTGAGAGGGCAAAGAATGCCGGGACTGAGAGAGCTTATGGATTCCACCCAAACTTCAATGCTGCAGGGAAAGAAGACTAAAATTAAATTAATCAAAAAAGAGCTTTTGATTACTGATAGGATTGGTAAAGTTCCGGAAAATATTCCGGTGATCCCCTTGCAAAAAGATATTCAAGACGAGATGAAGGCTCTGAGATTCAAATCTCAATCAGAATTCCAAGAGCTGGATTTGGATTTGAGAAAAGAGACCCATCTTAAACGTAGTCATTTTTTACATCGACTTGGATTATTGGAAATTAATTGGGGGCAAAAAAGAGAGTTGGATAATAAAACCAATACTTTTCACGAACTTTGGACTTTAGAATGGCAGCCTGAATTAAATATTGCCATCATTGATGCCGGTAAATATGGAAACACGCTACCGGAGGCTTGTCGAAACAAAATTAAGGAAGAGCTTGAAACAGAGTCCGGTCTGGAAAAGCTTAGTAAGCTGTTGGAGGCAGTTATTTTGGCTGACTTATCTGAAAGTATTGAGCAAATAATTCGGGTACTTCAAGCCAAAACAATTGATAGCCGGGATAACCTGGAATTATTAAAAATAGTTCCGCCACTTGCCAGATTAACTCGTTATGGAAGTGTTCGCTCGGTTGACCAAGAATCAATTTTGTCAATTCTTAAGGAGATAATTCTAAGAGTTTCGCTAGGTTTGCCGGGAAGTATACACAGTCTTGATTACGAAACCGGCTCAAATTTAAAGACTGAAATTCAAGAAGTAAACTATTGGATTAGAATTTTACAAGACCAAGAATCCCTAACCCGCTGGAACAGGTGCCTTCAGCAAATTGTGGACCAAGATTCTACTCAAAGAGTTACCAACGGTTTGGCAGTTCGCATTCTTTTGGATGCAGGCGAAATAAAGCCTGCGGTTGCTTCAGAAAAAATTAACCTGGCCTTAAATACCTCAGTAGACACTTTGCAAGCAGCCGGTTGGCTGGAAGGTTTTCTGCACGGAAGTAGTAGTTTACTTTTGCAAGATGATGAACTGTGGGCAATTTTGAATAACTGGGTAAAGTCCTTGGAAGAAAACAGTTTTATTAGCCTCCTACCCTTACTTCGTCGCTGTTTCTCTGCTTTTGGTTTCTCCGAAAGACAAATGCTTACACAAAAAGCCAAACAACCCATCCCTGAAAGAAGAAAGGAAAGTGCAAATAACCCTGACTTCACGTCTTTAATAAATACAGAAAGAGCTGCCAAGATCCTACCAATTCTGGAAGAATATTTACAAGCAAACCGTCCCGAAACCAAAAATTGATATGAATGATTATATAAGAAAAATTTTACTATCATCGTTTCTTGAAAGAAATTAATTATCTTTAACATGTCTGAAATCATTGAAAATAAAGAGATTGCAAGAAGATGGAGGCTTATCTTAGGCGGAGAAAGTCAAGAGGAAAATCAATTCAACCTCTCGGCAGATGACATCAGAATAGATAAGGCACTAAGTCAATTATACAATTCCGATGATAATCGTAAAGGTGGCCTAGGTAAGTCCAAGTTGCAGCTTAGCGGCTGGCTCGGTGACATCAGGGAGTACTTTCCCAAGACAACAGTCCAAATAATGCAAAAAGATGCTATGGAAAGGCTTAACCTCAAACAGCTCCTTCTGGAGCCGGAAGTTCTGGAAACTATCGAGGCTGACGTTAACCTGGTAGCTACTTTATTGGATCTAAAAGACTTGATTCCCGAAAAAACCAAAGAAACTGCCAGAGAAGTGGTTAGACAGGTAGTGGAAGAGCTGTTAAAGAAACTGAGTAACCCGACTAGGCAAGCTATTAACGGTAGTTTGAACAGGGCAGTCAGAAATATGCGTCCTCGAAGCAATGAAATTGACTGGCATCGTACGATTTTAAAAAATATAAAAACTTACCAACCGGAATACCAATCAATAATCCCTGAAAGGTTGGTGGGTTATAGCCGAACCAAAAGACCGGGTTTGAAAGAAGTAATTTTGTGTGTAGATCAGAGCGGTTCCATGGCCACCTCCGTAGTTTATGCCGGTATTTTTGGTGCCGTAATGTCTTCAATGCCCGCTCTCAAGACCAAAATGGTGGTTTTTGATACTCAGGTTGCCGATCTTAGTGAAAACCTCAGCGATCCTATTGAATTACTTTTTAGCACTCAACTGGGAGGTGGAACTAACATTAATAATGCCGTTGCTTACTGTGAAAAATTAATTAGCAGACCTAAAGATACTATATTTGTGCTAATTACCGATTTGTATGAATGGAGTAACCCGGAGAAGTTTATCAGCAGATTGCAAAACATTTCTACTAACGGAAGTAATGTAATATGTTTGTTGGCTCTTAACAACGAGGGTAAGCCTTACTATGACCGGAAAAACGCCTCAACTTTGGCTGGTATCGGAATTCTCTCCTTTGCCTGTAGCCCGGATAAATTTCCCGATCTTATGGCTGCGGCTATCAACAATCAGGATATTCAGACTTAGGTCAATACTGAAGGGCTTTTTTGAGTTGTGTTTTCAATTCAAATTGTAGCCCAAAGAGATCATAGCAATTATTGAACTCCCGTCTCACTTACTTTCTATAGTCTTACACCTGTCACGGCGAACTTGTTTCGGCATCTCTTCGAATAGATCCTGAAATAAATTCAGGATGACGGGTTGTAGGTTCAGGATGACGGGTTGCAAATTCAGGATGACCAATTGGCAAGTGACGGAGAAAAATTTGGAAATGTCTAGGTTTAAGAGGGGTTAGCTATATAACTTAATTTTCTCATCAAAAAAAACTGCCTCCACGTGAGACAGTTAACTTTAAAATGGGGGTAACCAAGGGTTATTCTTCCACTACAACACCGATTTTTTCTTTCTTGGTTTCGTTATCCATTAAACCCTTTAATTCTTCCTCTTGTTGAATGGGTAATGTTACATCTTGACCACAGAAGACTCTGCCGCTTCCAGGGAGAAACTCACCTTGGGACCAAGCATAACTAAATGCTTGATTAACCGAATAAACGTCGTTCTCATAGGCTACAAGGCATTTCCTTCCTTCCTTCCCGTCATATTCTTTTAATTCAGCCAAAGTTAATCGAAAAAGACCGTCATCATAGCTAGAGCTTTCTGAGGAACCTTCGCTGGCTTGAGCAGAATTAAATGTATAAATCCCAAAGGCCAAAATTCCGGTCACTACAACAATTGAAGCAACTAGAACCAATAATTTTTTTTGAGTATCCGTATCCTGAAACATATATTACAATTTGCTTATGAACGTGGTTATTTTACTTATTTACGGGATTTTTGTCAAGAATTATTTCTGTCTGGATTTGAGAAAAGCAATTGTATCGTGAACAAAGTCTTCCCTGTATTTTTCTTTCAATAGGTAGTCGGCAAATTCTTGGATGTAATGAACCAGCAAAGCATCTCTGCCTTCCATTTTAAACTTGTTAATCCCTAACTCGGTAAATGTTTCAATATCTTGATTATTTAAGTACAGTTCTCTGGGTAAATCAGAAAATTTAGTATCTTTGGTGCGCGGGCAATTGTATTTTTTTCTTCTTTCTAAAAATTCATTTCCTTCGTGTGGTTTTGCTTGGTACATATTAGCCCGGGAAATAATTTCATTATGAGCAATCCTCAAAGGACATTCCGGGTTACACTTTTCATTTACAAAAATTTCAATTCTCGGCCATTCTTTTTTTGAGATATTCTTTTTGATAAGAGAAAAATCCCTGCTATCTTCTGAACGCAAAACTATTTTGAAGTACTTGGGAGTGTCTAATTCAGAGTAATGAGAGATATCTTTTTGATTCATAAACCACCAGACTACCGATAAAACAAAGCGAAGGTTTGAATAAGAGTTCCGTAAATAATCTTCTAAACTGTTATTTAAAGTAATTACGCCGTTTATCGCATTGCTGTTAAAGATTTTCATGACTTGGTTGCAGTAGTAATCGCCAAACATTTCTTGATCCGCAAAAACATTAGTAGCCGTCAAATAAACCCCAATTCCATGACTATTATACATTTCAACAGCCTTTTCCAAAAAATTTAGATTTAGGGCTCCTCCATAATCATTATTCCTTCCCCCGGCCCAGACAAATCCGGGAAGGGAGCCATAGACTGATTCAATTTGCCGACCATCTTGAAGAAATTTTTTCCAATCTTTTTGGCTAAGCAAAAATCGATATAGACCAAAATGTTCGTAAAATCCGGCGACTCGAAATTCCTTAATATGACTCATACATTTCAAATAATTTACTTGGAAAAATAACTCGTAGTACTTAAAGATAATTATTTAATCTAACTTTGTAAACCGATTTTCCATTGACAAAAGAAGACCTCCGATCGGAGGCCTGTTTATTTAAGATTTGATTATTATTTTGTTCTGGTTTCAGTAGCGATAACTTGTCCGTCTTTGTTGACAAATTCCAAGTCAATTTGTTCGCCGGAAACTTTCATTGCTACAAATCCGTTGACACTTTCACCAAAGGTTGCTGTACTGTCTTCCATAATTTTCCGAGGAGTTACACCGCCGCTACCTGAGGAAATTTGACCGGTAGGACAGTTTTCAGAAATTTGATCAAAATATTCCAAGATGAAGGAAGTTCCGGATACATATAAATCTGCCGAATCACAGACAATTTCTTGCATTTCTTCCTCTCCTTTCCAGTTTTCTCCGTTTCTAACCTCATCAAAGGTGATTAAAGCCTTGTGCCCGATAACCACGTCCCAAGCATCTGACTCAGAGTTATTCTCAATTTGCTGTATTAGCCAACTTTCTTGCTCGGCAGTTTGACCAAAGTCCTGAGAATCGGTGACATAAAAATTTACTTCCGGAAAAGTAGCTGTATAGTATTTAGCAGGAAGTTCCCATTTTTCGGATTGCTCAGAGTAATCAACCAAGCAATCAACACAACCCCAATAGTCATGACTACCCAGAGACATATAAAAAGGCATGTTTAATTTCTGATAAGGGGTTTCAAACCTGGTTTCAAATTTCGGGTCACCGATGGATTCGATCCCTTCCTTGGCCAAAATATTTCCGGTATGAAAAACTGCCGTGCAACCGTTCTCCCGGCAATATTCAGTAATTGCCTTAGCTACTTCATATTGAGTCTGATTACCGATTCTGGTACCGCCCAAAATAATGAAAGTGTTACTAGTCTCATCTGCTTCTACTAACGGTAAATTATTCACTATTTCGGCAAACGCAGGGTCATCTGTTTGATACCTATCCGTCTCCCCTTTTTCCGGATGATCACGGTCTTCGGTAGCTCCAAGTACCTCAGGTCTGTTTACGGACTCTTGCTGCTGCGGTTGAGTAAAAACATAGACACCTGTTAAAAATAGTAATGACATAATCGACAAAATAACTCCAACTCCGGTTAATGAGAACTTTTTATCTTCCATAGAAATTTTTAAACATTTAATTTTACTCCAATAAACTGAATAAAAAACATCATCTTGTCAAGAAGTAATGCTGATTTAATTGAGGTTTAGAAGCTAAACATTATCTCAAACCACCTCTTTTCTTTTTTTATAGAAGTTAAAAATCCATCTTGAATTAAAAAACTATTAACCAGTTAATATAGTAAATTTGGCCATCAATTATTTAGTTTCTCCTTCCACTACCAAATCAAGCTTATCAAGCTCAATTGCTTGTTTTATTTCACGAGCGACACGCCGACCGGTACTCATATCTTCATCATATTTAAGCCAAGTATAAGGTGAGCCGTTAATAAAAGGATTAGTGCCGGCTACTATTCTGGCTGATATTTCGAAGATGTAAAAATTTAGATTTGGGTCGATTATTCCTTCCAGGCAAAACGGACCATACAAACCTCCCGGTTCTATTTCTTTGGAAGTTTCTACAACTCTTTCTCCGATCTCATATATTTCCGGCAATAAAGACTCTCTAACAACCAACGGAATATTGCCTGTAATTGTATAACTGGTATTAATATTGCTGGATAACTGGTCTCTGGAGGCAATACGACCGATGGAATCAGCATTGGACTCATATCTTTTGTCAAAACCCATTATTTCCAGTTCTTGGTTGAGCTTGGAATAAAAATAGTGGCAATATACCGGAACTCCTACTATATATTCCTGGATTAGATAGCCCTTAGTGATATGTTTATAATTTTCCATATGGACGTAAAACTCTTTTTCACTGTTTGCTATGAAGTAATCTTTGCCTCCCTGGGCTCCGTTGAATTTAATGATAACCGGTCTATCAATCTCAGAGGGATCTTTGTAAATATTGGGCAATTTCAAATCGGCTTTAGTAAGCCACTCTCTTTCTTTATTCCTATCAGATTCCCATTCTAAAATACCTTTAGTACCGTAATAGAGGGATTTCATATCTCTGACTTCTTGAGTACTTCTCATCCCAATTAAAGAACCGTGAGGGATAATTACGCCCCGCAATTCAATAAGTCTTTCTTCAATCTTTTCAAAGTCATTCTCGTAATCTTCCAAAATAATAAATTGATCAACCAAATTAAAACTACGATATACTTTCTCGGCTCTTTTTTTGCAAATACAGATTGTTTCAAACCCTTCATCTCTAGCCCCTTTGAGAATTTGTAAAGCCGAGTGGCTACCGATAGTAGCAATTTTATAACCTTCTAATGACTTACTCATATCAACCTCTATTTGTTAGTCTGTGTATTTAATTGTTGATACTCGAAAAAAAATCTATTCTTGGCAAGAGTTGTTTTGATTGTTGACAATTTTGCCGAAAGTTAAACAGGAAGTCAACTTAAAATAAGTTAAGATAATACCTAAAGATAATCTCGTTTTTATTAGTTAGGAGAAAACCGTTTTAGCCTCTTTCCCAACAAAAACTCAAATTTTAAGCAAATCAAAAGTCAAATAAATCCACTATTTCAGAAAAGCTGTTTTGATAAAGTTTTACAACTTTTTGAGAAAACTCGTCATCAATTTGCCGACTATATTTATTAAAATCTTGAACAATAGTATTATTGCGATAAATAAACTCTTCACGACTAATCTTTCTAACCGGGAAGAGATTTTGCCACCATTTACGATAGTGTAATTTTTTTAGTTCTTCTAGCTGAAAATTGAGTTCTTCCTCGGCCTCATTTCGTCTCCGGTCATACTCACCTATCAATATTTTTAATTTATTTTGGGTATTGTTAACAATTCTAATCTGAGAATTAAAGACCTTTTCATACCGTACTACTGTTTCAACGGCTTTTTGGTATGCTTGTTTATATCTCTGTAGTTCTTGCAGTATTTGCTCTTTGGAAAAAATATCATCATAGTTATGATTATCGTGAACCGAAGAGGACTGACCATAACTCGATTTTCTGTAGCTCTCTTGAAAACCGTCACCTGATTTTTGTCTGTAAAACTCAGGATCATTAACAACTTTTTTTAGAAGAGTATAAGCCTGTCTCAACCTGATAAAGTCTTTACCGGAACCACCTTTATCCGGATGACATTTGAGAGCTAATTTGTGATAAATATCTCTAAGACTTTTTTCTGTGTGTCCTTTCAAACTCTTAAGATTAAATATTCTCAGACTTTCTCCCAAAGTAATTGTATCCATATTTTTGATAATGCTCTGTGATACTAAAAGTTTTTAATTATTTCAGTCAATTTGGATCAATTAAAAATTTCCCGAATCAAACTAAACTGAATTTATCCCCGGCACCTAATTACTGAAAGAGCTTTTAATCATGAGATCAAAATGTCTCCAAAAATAAACTATCCTATATAGCAGTTAACCGGAATTTCAAACTAAACTGTTTCGGCCAAGAGTTCGTCTAAAGTAGGGCTGCCAACCCACTTTTTTAATTCTTTACCTTCCTTATCAATCTGAACGGCAGTATGTTGCATAGTAACTCCGTATTCTTTGACCAGAAGTCTATCCTTATCAATATCGGCCAGCATGATATAGGTATCTTCAGGAATACTTTCCCTATTGGACTCAATATCTTCAACTAATCCGGTACAACTGGAACACCATTCGGCCTTAAATAGAATCAAAACTTTTCCCTTTTCTGCTTTGGAAACCAAATTAGGATTATATTTTGTATAGTTATCGTTATAATGATATTCGTGAGTAGAACTTTGAGCAAAAAGTCCTAGAACTAAAAACCCAGCCAAACCGAAAACCGAAAGAATCAGGGAGAAAACGAGTGGATATTTTAATTTTGATAGAATTTGATTCTGAGCCATAGTGCCTAAAATCTCAATTGATTATTCTTAAATTTAACTTATTTTTGTCATTTAGTCAAAACAAATCGACTTTCAATTATTCGCTTTGATCCACAGAAGTCTGTAGTTGAGATATCTTGGCGAATATCCTCCAAGAAATTTTAATAAAAATGTTTTTTATTTGACTTGAAATTAGTGCTATCAAATGCCCGGCTTAAATATGTTGCAATAAACTTTTGAATTAGCTACAAGATTGCTTTTTGTATTCAAATTATCAATAAATCCTGATTAGAAATTAAAAAACCGATACAAATAATCATCATCCCAATTAAGAGGGATTTTAGAATTCCGATCAAAGACCAAGGGAATTTCATAAGATTCATTTTTGGAAAGCGGATAC
>CAYSWH010000024.1:0-24792 GCA_964434775.1 uncultured Candidatus Saccharibacteria bacterium
TCCGGGACCTGTTCCGCTTTTGGTTAGAACTCCGCCGGTCTCGGCGGCTTGGGCTAGCTCTTGCGGCTGATTTGCAAGATACCCGATCGTTCCGGCTACACCTACTGCAGTTAAGGCAAAGGCAAAAAATATGCCAAGAGTCAAAATCGGATTGCGTGACTTTACAGCTCTTATCAGCCCTTTAATAAAAGAAGGCCCATGTTGTTGTGGTTTATGTGGTGACATATACAATTTTTGTTTTTGTATTAATGTATTTTTTGTTTATTTTAAGCTTTTTTTACACTTAAAAAAATTATACTACACAAATTCAACCTTTGCAAATAAAAGTTTTTTTCACAAAAAATGTTAAGGATATTCTAGTCTTAAAAAATTGATATTTCTTAAATCAATTGTAAATATGAATGATACTCTATAGATTCAAGAAGTTTTTTAGGTGGAATAAGAACATTCACTTCATCAGATAAAATTTATAGCTAACCCCTCTTAAACCTAGACATTTTCAAATTCCACTCCGTCACTTGCCAATTGGTCATCCTGAATTTATTTCAGGATCTATTCGAAAAGATGTCGAAACGAGTTCGCCGTGACAGGTGTATAGGTTATTTTCGGATAGACTATAATAAAAAACCCGAAGTAGTACTTCGGGAAAAAGAAAGAGAGCAACGATCTTGGTTATTTTTGATTATCTATCATCCTGGCTTCTTCTTTTCTTTTGTCTTCGTGATTCTTTTTGACTGATTTTATTTTTTTTGTACGTACTACAATAAAGTCTTTTTCTATAACAATTTCTACATTCCTGACATTTGGATTATCCAAAATATATTCAGCGAGAGGATCTTGCAGATTTCTGGCAATGAGAGCCTTAACTTCCCTAGCACCAAACTCAATTTTTTCATTTGCCAAACTAACTAACTTCTCAACCACTTTGTCACTTACGCTCAAGGACCTTCCTTGCTTAAGCATATGGTTTTGTAAGAAACTAATTTCTTTATAAATGATTTTGGCTAAAACTTTTTTGGTTATTGGTCTATATACAATTTTTCCGGTAAGCCTACCTAATATCTCGGGCTTAATATTCTTTTCCACGTCTTGCATTACCTGCTCTTTCAAGCTCGTATAATCAGCTTCGTCCTCTTCCTTGAAATCAATAAAACCTAATTTGGAAGCGAATTTATTGAATTGGTTTTTCCCCAGATTTGAAGTTAAAAAGATAATCGCATGTTCACAACCAACACTATTACCTCTAGCATCCGTTACCCTTCCTTCTTCCAGCATTTGTAGGAGAATATTAAGGTTTTCAGGGTGACCTTTTTCTATCTCGTCAAAGAGGATAACCGAATACGGTCTTTTACGTAGAAACTCAGTCAACTGGGGAGCATCTTCATATCCGACATACCCGGCAGGTGCACCCAAGAGACGACTAATTTGATGCCTTTCCCTAAATTCAGACATATCCAGCTTGAGAAGATATTTATTTGGATCGCCATATAACTCTCTGGTTAAGACCTTAACGGTTTCAGTTTTTCCTACTCCAGTCGGTCCCAGCAGGAGAAAGCTGGCAATAGGACCGGTATGAACATTGACCCCTGCATAACTTCTTTTGAGAGCGGAGGATATTTCTTTAATTGTTTCATCTTGCCCGTAAATCTGGTGTGCTATTGCCTTTTCCAAACTCTTGATTTGGGTGTAAATATTTGAGCTGATTCTAACTAACGGTACTCCGGACATTTCAGACACTACTTTCTCAATCACCGGAAGAGAGACTACTGCTTTTTTCTTATCCTCTTTTTCCTTTACATTAAGCTTAGAAAGCTCCTCTTCCAACTTTTTTTGGTCTTTCTCAAATTTCTCGGATAATTCAAAGTTATTATTCAAAATCGCTTCATTTTTTTCTTTGATAAGTGAAAGAATCTGTTTTTCAATGTCGATCCATTTTTTTTCTCTTTGTTTATTGAACTTGTTCTTTTGTGCTGTATCCAATCGAGTCCTAACCAAAGCTTCGTCCAGCAAATCTATAGCTTTATCGGGAAACTTCCTTTCCGGCAGAAATCTGTCTGCCAGGTCGACCATTTTGGGAAGAGAATTTTCGGGAAAAGTAATATTATGAAAATTTTCATACATCTGCTTGATCCCTCTAAGAATGGACAGGGTCTGCTCGGCACTAGGCTCTTCCAATCTAAGAGGCTGGAATCTCCTCTCAAAAGCCTTGTCTTTTTTAATAATTGTTCGATATTCATCCTCCGTAGTCGCCCCGATGATGCTTATCTCTCCTCTTCCCAAAGCCGGTTTTAGAATTGAGGACATTTCCGGACCACCTTGAGAACCTCCACCTCCGGCACCAATGGCGGTGTGTACTTCGTCAATAAAAAGAATTATATCCCTTCTCTCCATAATCTCCTCCAATATAGCCTTTAACCTTTGTTCAAACTCACCTCGAAAGACAGAACCGGCAACCAAACCACCAACATCCAAAGAAAGAATTTTCTTATCACTAAGCCATTCCGGTACAGATCCCTCGCCGATTCGTTTGGCCAGCCCTTCAACCAAAGCAGTTTTTCCCACTCCGGGATCTCCTAGGATTATCGGATTATTCTTGTTTTTTCTACTTAGAATTTGTATTAACCTATCTACTTCCCGTTCCCTTTCAATTACATCGAAATCAGGTTCATTTTGAACTTTATGGTTTAGATTGACGGTAAAGTAGTCTAAGGCTGATCCCTGATTTTTTTTATTCTTTTGCTTTGAGGCCTTTGTCTCATCGCCTACTTTGGTACCGGTATTATAAAATCGGAAGAGCGAGGTCAGAATTTCAATTAATTTTTTATTATTTTCCTCAGAAAGATTCATTAGTTTCTTTCCATTGGATTCCTTGGTTTCCAAAATTCCAAAAATTAGATGTTCTATTCCAATATAACTATAATTATAAGTCTCAGCCGTTCTAATTGCAGCATCCAAACAGACCTGTAGTTCCTCAGTTATTTCCGGAAGAAGTGCAGGACACTGGGATTGACTCTTGGACTTAGACTGATTTTCCGCACTTTCGTTTCCCTGTTTTCTTATTAATTCCAATAACTCTTGATTTGACAGGTTATCCATAAAAGTTACCTGAAAAGGCAGCCCTTCTTGCGGTTGAGAAAGAATCCCGAATAAGAGATGCTCACTTCCGATATAGGAATAACCTAATTGAATTGCAATTTGTTGAGCAATAGCTAAGGCGTTTTTAGCTCGATTATCAAATTTGGGTAGTGATGACATAAAATAAATGCTGAATTAGGTTTTAAAAACTTTATCTTTTTATTTTTTTATTCTTGTGAATTTTAATAGTTTTTTTATTCTTTGACAATTACCTGTTTATTATTATCTGGTTTTATAAAACTACTTTCAAAGTTAAGAAAAAAAGTCAAATTTGGCAAGGGACTTTTTTGGTTGCTAAGATAAACGCCTATTTTTTGGTAAATAACTAAACTAATTTTAGCTATTCGTTATTAATAATCAAATCCGCTAATGACATTGGCCTAGCTTCTTCCAGATATTTCACTTGAGCAGGAAAATATTTCTGTGAATACTTATTTTCTAAATCTTTACCCAAGTATTTGTAGTCTCTAAAGTAAGCTCTTTTTAAAGCTGTTTTAAAGGAAACATCCAAAAATACCTTGTAGTTTAAATAATCTCTCAATTCTTTTCTAAAAAGAAAGACTCCTTCGAGAATTACGACTGTTTGTGAATTTATTTTATAAGTTCTTGTAAGATCATAGTTATTCGTTTGTAAGTTTAGGGTTTTTAAATCTTTATTGATTGTATTTCCTCTGAAGATAGGCTCAAGAATCTCAAAAATCAGTGAATCCAGATTGAATGAACGGTTGTAATAATTATCTATCTCATTCTTGCCGGAATAACGTATTAATTTTGGATTGTGAAAATCGTCTAAATGTACAAGCTGAGTATCAAAATATCTATCTCGAAGAAATACGTTAAGAGACTTAGCAAATTCAGTCTTTCCCGAAGCATCGATACCGTTAATACCAATTATAAAAGGTTTCACTTTGGACCAAGATTCAAGTTTCTTTTTGATTATTTCAAAATGATTTTTCATAAAGAGACTTTACAATCTGTTTCGAATCGTTATTAATAAATCATAAGTAAATCCAAAAATTAATTTATGCAAGAAGAGAACTCAAAGTTAGTTAGTAAAGATAACAAAATTAGGCTAGTTATTATAGATTCGAAAGCCGGAAAATACTACTTTAATACACATCTAAAGTTTTCTGATTTAAAACTAAACGAAGAAACTGAAGGTATTTTAAACAAGATGTATAAATCTCTACTCAAAGTCTTTGAACCGAGCGGAGTCTTTTCAATTATTATCAGGTATGTAGGAACAAGTGAGAAAGGTGATAGTTATGAAGTTAACATAATCCCGGTCAAAGGAACTGTTCACAATAAAGAGGATGCTGTAAAAATCAGCAAAATTATTGCAGCTGCCAATCAGCTATTAAGCATGGAATTAAAGAAGCAGAAAGAGGAAGGAGAGGAAACTCAAGCAGCAGACTAATAATAAAATTTTCTTCTAAAAGCTGCTGTCTGACTTAGTGGTTTAAGTTTTCCATTTAATCTATATTACCGCAAAAGTGACTACTTTATTGCGAATTACCTTACTAAACTTGATTTCTTTACCCTGTAACCACTTCTCAGCCTTAATCTTCGCTTTGTCCAAAACTTCTTGATCTTCGCTGTCCTTGGGTACCTCAAAAGTAGCTCTTAATTTGCCGTTAACTTGAACAGCAATAGTCACATTTTCCTCAATAATGAGTTCCGAGTTGTATTCCGGCCAAGGTTGCAAATGGATAGACCGTGAAGCGTCATTTCTATCATAACCGTTAACATTATACCATAGCTCCTCGGTTATAAAAGGAGCCATAGGAGCAAAAGCCCTGAGAAATCCGGTCCAAATCTGCTCGGGGATCTCTTCGTACTCTTTTAGAAGATTAGTAAAAGTCATAATTTCAGCCACAGCAACATTGTTTTTCATATCTTCTAAATACTCAGTAACAGCCTTAACCATCTTATGATAACCGGTTTGCAACTTCCGATCTACCACCGGAGTTTTTACGGTTTTGGCATTCAAAGCATAAACATTATCTACTAACCTTTTACAGGCTTTGAGACCACCTTCTTGCCAACAAACCGTGGCATCATATGGACCAATAAAATTAATGTAGATTCTCAAGGCATCTGCCCCTACCGTTTCCAGTTTTTCGTCCGGATTGATTACATTATCCAGACTTTTGCTCATCTTCCTACCATCTTCAGCAAGAAGAATCCCGCCGTTGGTTCTTTGATTATAAGGCTCGGGAGTGGGCACTATCCCTTTGTCAAATAAAAAACGATGCCAAAATCTGGAATATAGGAGATGAAGAGTAGTATGTTCCGAGCCTCCGAAGTAATGATCTACAGGCAACCAATATTTTAGTTTTTCTTGATCAGCTAATTCTTCAGAGTTATGAGGGTCCAAATATCTTAGATAATACCAACTGCTACCTGCCCAATTCGGCATGGTATCAGCTTCCCGATATCCGATTTGACGTCCGTTATCGTCCTTTATTTCTACCCAGTCTGATTTTGCAAGGGGAGAAGAACCGTCTACGGAGGGCTGATAATCTTCAACATCAGGAAGTGTTAAAGGCAAATCTGACTCCCCCAAAAGTTTGATTTGATAAGGTTCGTGGTTAATATATGTATACTTATTATAGTCAAATATGTTTTTTATCTCATCAAATTCTTTGAGTATTCTTTCATCCGGCAAAACTTCGCGTAGCCTATCATAACCATGCCAACCCCAACTACAACCGAATATTTTCCGAGCATCTAAAATCTCCCATAATTCCAAAACATCACTTTTGGTGTCCGTAAAGAAGTATACTTTCTTGGGACTAACCCCCCAATCTTTACAAACTTTTTCTACTTTATTCTCTTTAGATAAATCATCTTCCGCAGCCAAAATATGAGTAAACGGCAAACCTGTTTTTGCTGTAAAGGGTTTAATGTAATTTCCCGACCCGGAAGACACTACAGCCATTTTAACATTATCAAATTCAAGTAACTGTTCAACAAATTCGTCAAACAACCTGGGTCCTCTGGATAGTATCTTCTCTCCTAGTTCCTTTCTCTTTCTTAAGCTATCCTGAGCGTCTTCTTTGGTATACACATTCCCTCTTTTGTACTTCGGCGAAAGATGGTGGCCGATAAACCACTCCTGCTTGATTTCCTCCACGGTCATGTTCTTGGCTAGATCACGGTGGACAATTTCCGCAAAATCTTCCAAAGTATCACCGATTACCCCGTCAAAATCAAATATTAAATACTTGGTATCCTGTTTTTTTCTGGTTAGCTCTTTCCCGTCAACTTTGAGGTATTCAAACGGGAAAGGCTCACCCCAATATCTTTGTCGACTAAAGACCCAATCTCTAAATTTGTAATTTACTTCTTTCCTACCTTTATTTTCCTTGATTAATTTTGTAGTAATCTCTTTTCTGGCCTCAGCCGAGATCATTCCGGAAAATTCCTGAGAATTAAATAAAATGCCGTCTTCCGTAAATACATCGCCTTGTTTGATTTTTTCCAAAAAATTATTCCTTGGCTTGCCATCAATACTTACTGTTTCCACCAACGGAATATCATACTTAAGAGCCATTTCCGCATCTCTTTCGTCATGACCAGGCACTGCCATTATTGCTCCTGTTCCATAACCCCCCAAAACATAGTCAGCTACATAAATAGGAATTTTTTTGCCTGTAAACGGTTGGCGAACATAGCTACCGGTAAAGACTCCGGTTTTTTCGCCACCGATCTGCCTTTCTCTTTCACTCTTCTTTTTTACCTCCTTCACATAATTTTCTACACTCAACTTCTGGTTTTTTGTTGCCAGTTTGAATAACAAAGGGTGTTCAGGGGCAATAACCAAAAAAGTAGCCCCAAAAATAGTATCAACTCTAGTAGTAAAGGTTTCAAGAGTTTGATTGATTTCTTTGGCTACAAAATGTTCCAAGAGAGTTCTAGCTTGCTTGAGTCCAGGCTCCAAAAACTGTTCCATCTCTTCTTCACTCAAATCATGATAATATTTATTAAATCGATCTACTTTGTAAAATGAGCAAAGCGGAAAGTAAACATCTTTTTGACTATGCACTTTTTCGGTAAAAGTTATGCGTCTTATTCCCTCGGCTTTGTAAAATTTTTGACCGTCATATAAGCAAAATACATCTTTGAAGTAAGCCTTAATCTGGCCACCGAACCTTTTGGCTATTCCTGTATAAAACTTAAGCATTTTCTCATATCTCTTTTCCTGCGAATCGTGCAGGGTAACTCCTGCTATTACTTGTGAGTCTTTTCCGGGTTGTTCGGGAAATTCTTCATCGGAATGCTTCCCTTTCAAAGATTCGTAGTCAAAATAAAGTCCGGTATCTTGAGCCAGACTGACTTTTCCGGTTTTTTGATAGTAAGCCTTGGCCTTGATTTTGGCGTTTTCCCATTCGTCACTACCGTTTTCATCCGGTTCGCTGATGGTTATTTCCAGATCATCTGTTGTCACAAAGGTTATTTCTTGAAAATCAAGTTTTTCCTGGTATCTCTTGATTTTGGATTTGTTGTGGGTTGCCAATAGAATTTCCAACCTATTTTTTTCTACGATTTCCAAGTTATCCAAAGCCCAGTTGAGTTGATCCCACCCGTTTCTTCTCAGAGACTCCTCTCTAACAAGTACTACTTTCCCCCCGGATTCATCAACCTCTGCCTTCTCTCTGGCATTCCAAGATTCTTGAGTACACTCCAAAAGAAAATAATGCTCCACATTATAACTTAAAGATTTTTTGCCATGCGTTGGGTAATTAAGAAATTTATGACACACTCCCAAATCCGCCGCACATTGCAAACCGGACAATCCTAATTCTTCTTTTATTTCTCTAATAACGGCTTTCTCGGATGTTTCTCCTTCATCCAAGGTACCCGCTCCGAAGAAATGCATTTGACGATTCCCGGGTTTCAAATAGGCTACAAATTTATCTGTATTCTTGATCTTGATTATCCCCACGGCTCTTTCTCTTGGTTTAATGCTGTAATCAACGCTCAACCCTTCTTCGGTGTAGGTCGGATATATTTTACTAACAATTCGATAAACTGCCTCTCTCTGGTTTTCCCAGCCGAGATATTTCTCCACTTCATTAATATTTACCCACTTGTAATCTTGATGCTCTTCACTCAAAATTACCGGATTTTCCGCTTCCGTATAAAATACGAAGCATCTAAACCTCTTTTCCGGTTGATTAAATTCAGCGAGATCAAAATCGTACCAATGAGAGTACTTAATTCTATTAGTTTTTATACCTGACTCTTCATAAAGTTCCCTTATGGCAGCTTCAAAAATATCTTCCACTTCACCGGTTAGACCTCCCGGCAAATCCCATCTTCCGCCTCCGGTGTCCCAATCTGCCCTTTTCATAACCAAAAACCTACCTTCTTTGTTTTTGACTACGGTACAAGCCACTAGCATTTTGCCTTGCTCTTTAGCCTCATTCAAAGATCTTTTTAGCTCTTGAACATCCTCTTGAAAATCGGTTTTTTGTACTGAATGACGACCGACTACATCCCATTGGATGGTTGTGCCTTCGCTCTTGCCGATCCAGCTCCTCTGCATTTCTTTGATATGCCCCGGAAAATTAGTTTGCTCTAAACCTTCTAATAGTTTTTCAGCATACTTGGGCATCTTTAAGACCCATTGCTTCATCTTTTTTTTATATACCGGATGCTCACCTCTTTCACTTAATTTTTCCCCTTTGGGGCCATCTATAATCTCTTCATTGGCTAAAACCGTGCCTAGGTTGGGACACCACCACAATTCCACCTCTTTTTGTTCGGCCAGACCGGCTTTAAAAAATTCTCCAAAAATCCATTGAGTCCATTTATAATAATCAGGGTCGGTGGTATTTATCTCTCTGTCCCAATCAAAACCGTACCCCATTCGCAGAACTTGATCCTTAAAATTGGCAATATTTTCCTTGGTAGTAACCTTGGGATTCTTTCCTTCTTTTCTAGCCCTTTCTTCCGTAGGCAAACCAAAGGCATCCCAGCCAATCGGAAAAAGCACATTATAACCTTTCATCCTCAAAAACCTGGAATAAACATCCGGTACTGTATACCGAAAACAATGACCCACGTGCAAACTTGACCCGGAAGGGTATGGAAATTCCGTCAAAATGTACTTTTTTTCTTTAGACAAATCATTATCCCTGGCCTTATAAAGATTATGCTCAAGCCAAAACTTTTTCCAGTATTTTTCTGTTTCCTTAAAATCATAACTTTGAGGAGCCTTGCCGGATTTATTTGCCTTTTTCATATAATTAAAGTATAATTTAGGAGATTAATTGATTGTTTTACGGGTCTTATCCGCTAATCATTGAGAATCAAAAAAAAACCGATGTCAAGAGATTCGTAAAATGAATAATCTACCAAATATTCCAAATACTTCCACAGAGTCTGGTCCCAACAGAGTACAAATCATTCGAGAAGCCATGATACCGGTTTAGCTGACAGAGAAGACGGGGAAGTATTGTATCTACAATTGATTCAAGAGTCTTTGTTAAATTATGTCTTTGCTAAAGAAAAAATCAGCAAATCTGAAGTAAGACTTAACATTCTTTGCATAATTGAGGAACACGGACTTAGAGATGATATAATTAATCCAAAAAGAAGGTCTACAAAAGAAATGGAAAGATACGAGTCAGCTGAAGAATGGCTGGACGACCTATTGAGTGAGCTTGTGAAAAACGGTTTTCTTGAGGATGAGTAGTTTAAAACCACTTAATTCTAGGAGCGATGTTGTTTTGCCATCTGAGTTTTTGGCGGTAGGTAAGGTGCGGTTTGAGGGCTTCAAAGACGTCTTGGAGTCTTTCGATGTAAAATCTGGTTAGAATATCAAGATAATACGGGTTTTCGAGTTGTTTGTTGGAATTCAAAGAGAGGTAAATCTTTTCAAAGATTCCGCGGATAATGGTTTTGCTCATGAAGTGCTGAAGGTAGTGAAATTGATTTACAAAGTCGGATGGCTTGAGCACTGTTATTGATTCTAGGAGTTTTTCTTTGGCGTCCAATTCCAGTTGTTTACAGCGATAGTCTTTTTTGAACTTTCTAAGAAGCTTCTTTACCTTTGCAAATTCTTGTTGTTGCTTTTCATTGAGGCAGCCTTTGTTGGAAATTATCCAATTATAAACTTTTTCAACTAAAAAATATTCATCGTTATTCAGAGAAACTCTGGCCTCCACTGAAACTTTGGGGTATAGCCTGGGGTTAAAACTTTTTCCTGAGACCGGCTTGATACTATCTACTGACTTCATAACCATCATTTAATAAGTTCTCTAAGCCTTAGCACACAATTTTGACTTGGTCAAAGGATAAGACAAAGTCTTTTTGATTATAGACAAAGACCAAAAATTATGTTTGACTATTAAGAATAGGCCCAAATACTTCCGGGCAGAAAAATACAAGTCGAAAATATTTATTTATTCAAATCAGAACGGCTAAAAAAATTTTTACAAATGAATAATCTCAAGGTAACTATCTCTCAAATTAAATCTGTTCCGGGAAACATTGAATATAATACGGCCAAGATAATTCACTATATCACCAGAGCCAAAAAAGACGGTTCGGACATGATTGTTTTTCCCGAATCAGCGGTAACCGGCTATATGTGCTTGGATTATTTCCTCAACCGGGAGTTTATTGAAAATAATACCAAGGCGGTAAAAAAAATAGCCAAATTTACTCAAGGAATCACTGCCATAATAGGCTTCGTAGACTACAGCACCGAACTCGGAGATGACGGAACTAATTTAAAATATAATTCTGCTGCTATTTTGGAAGACGGAAAAATTAAAGATATCGTACATAAAACAATCCTTCCTAACTATGACATCTTTAGTGAAAAAAGATACTTTGTCAGTGGAGAGGAAAGAAAAGTTTTTGATTGTAAAGGAGTAAAATACGGAGTACAAATCTGTGCCGATCTCTGGGACGAGAATTACCCGATCAAAATTACTCACGAACAAGTTAAACGAGGTGCGGATTTGATAATCAACCTGTCGGCTTCCAACTTTTTTGATCAAAAGAAAGAACTTAGATACCTGGAAGTGATTAACAAAACTCAAAAGTATCAAGTTGATTTTATTTACGTCAATGTTGTAGGCTGCTACGACGGCTATCGCGGACAATCACTTTTTGACGGCCATAGCTTTGTCTTGGATAAAAACAGCAAGTGCATTAAGTCCTGCAATAGCTTTGCCGAGGATTACTGCCAAGTGGACTTCGCCAAAAGAAATAGAGTTGCTGAATACGTTTTTGATGAAACCAAAGACGTCTATGAGGGTTTAATATACGGAATTCGTCAATTTTATAAGCAATCTCCTGCAGAAAAAGCCTTTATCCGTCTAGGGAAGAATTACAACTCAGCTCTACTTTGTGAATTAGCCGCTCGAGCAATTGGACATGAAAACCTTGTCGGGATAGTTTTTGGAGACGACAGCGAGAACCTAACCGGAAGAAAAGTGGCGAAAAAATTGGGTATCCAAATTCATATGCTCAAGACTGATGACTTCATTAATTTAAAAGACAAAAAAGATAAACACTACCTCATCGGCTTGAGAAACTTAATTGTAGACAATTTGGTTCTTAGCAAAAACGGGGTTCTGCTTTCCAGTGTAGATAAAACCGACCTAAGTTTGGGAATTAATATCAAAAACTTCGGAGAATCCCTACAACTCGCTCCAATCAATGATTTGCATAAGAACAAAATTATTGATATCTGTAAGTACGTAAATCAACTCAAAGGAGAAGAACTCGTGCCAAGCAATATTCTTAAGAGAAAGGTCAAAATTGAGCTGGAAGAAGGAGATCTAGACAAAGAAATCGCCAGTATCAATATCGATATTCTTTCAGAATTAATCGAAGATATCATCGCTCAAAACTTGGAAATTAAGAATTTGTACAAAAAATACGGTAAGGAGCTGGTTCTGAAGATTTTTGATAAAATTAATGGCAGTGAATACAAAAGAAGATTAGCCCCTCCGGGAATTAAGGTCATGGAAAAATCCTTCGGTAACGGACGAAGAATGCCTGTTTTCTTAGCTAGAGATAAAACCAGACGATTTGTAGCCAAGGATTAAAATTGGACTATTTAACATTAAATGTAAGGATGTTTTACCAATATACCTGCTTATTTAAAGCTTCAACGCAGTAAGAATTACCTGAAACATTTGGTATATCTTGATTATTTAAGGAAAGAGCCAGCCAGCCTTTTGGATAGGTCAATTTACGAGGAGCCTTGACTAGTTCAACGGAAATTTGTTTATAACCGGATTTTGAATAGAAGTTTATGTCGCCATATGTAAATAATAAGTCTACACCTTCACCGGCTAACTCTTTGTGGGAGTAAGCAAGTAATTTTTTCCCAATGCCTTGCTTTTGATAATCAGTATGAATAGCCATTGGACTCAATAAAAAAGCTTTAGCGTCGGTTGTTTCAAATCCCAACCTTGAAAAAATAGCTGAGCCTATAATTATCTCCTTTTCTTTATAGTAATCTGTGGCTATAAAAACATGTAAATCTTCCGGATCTGTCTTGTTAATTAGATCAAAGACCAAATTACTGATTAACTCTCCTTCTGAGTTATTTTCGGAATCAGAAAAAGTCTTCTTAAATAGTTTTTGGATTGGTTCGGGATTTGCATTAGTATAGTTGGAAAATTTCATTATGTCTTTTAATTACAAACCAACTCCTATTTTTGACAATTTGGACAATAAACTGTGGTTCTTCCTGCAACTTGTTTTTTTTCTAAAGTAGTTCCGCAAACTCTACATTCTTTCCCTCCACGATTATAGACATAATGTTCTCTAGCGTAGTTTCCCCTGGAACCATCTGCCAACAAATAGTTAGCTACTGAAGAACCTCCAAGCTCAACAGCCCTAGGAATTATTTTTCGAATGGCTTCGTATAACCTTTTTATTTCCGGTTTTTTTAATGAGCCAATTGCTCTATCAGGTCTTACTTTAGCCACAAAACATACTTCATCAGAATAGATATTACCTAGACCTACCACCACTTTTTGGTCCAGAAAAACTTTTTTAAGAGTACCTTTCTTGGACCGCAAAGCCTTGGAAAAAACCTCCAAAGTAAAATCCTTTCCCAAAGGCTCCGAGCCCAAATCTTTAAAATGCTCCTCACTCTGAAACTCCTCTACATTAGCATAATGTAACAAATAACCAAACTTACGAACATCGTTGTAATACAAATTCCCGTGAGCAAAACGAAAAATTACGTGGGTATGTTTATTCGGGAGTTTATTCTCAGACAATTCTATAGGATGACCTCCACTGATCAATCCCTGCTTGTCACTTTCAAATGGTTGAAAAACAAGCTGACCGGTCATTTTGAGATGAACTAACAACCTGGAAGAGTCGGCAAATTCAAAAATCAGGTTTTTGGCTCGACGATTTATTTTGGATAGCGTCTTCCCGTCTAGAGTATTGGCAAATTGCTCCGCTAGCAACAAATTTGCTTTTCTAGCCGTTCCTTTACCGGAGACCACTTTTGGTTCTCTGACTTCGGTTTTTAAGACTTTTTTATCCAGCAAATAAGGCAGAAGGCTCAATCTCAGACTTTCCACTTCCGGTAATTCGGGCATATAAAACTCAAGTAAGGCAAGGATTAGGTTTATGTCAACATGCGGTAAGCGTTGACAGGGTTGTTTTTGGCATTTATTCTTGTTTTAACTCTCAAGTAGGGTAGGATTAGAACGTTTTCACCTTTTTCTTGCTCAAAAAGACTGTTTTTTGAATAATTAGTGGTAAACTTATATAGAGAGGTTGGTTGAAAAAAAGCCTGTGCGTGTTGGAAAATACTGGGAAAAACTACTCTTCGAAAAGATCTTAGCATGAAAAAAGTAATGATAAGAGATTACTAATCTTTTTTTGTTTTTATAATTTTAATACATCAAATTATGCTCCTTCATGATACTCACGCCCACCTGGATCTCTTATTGCAAAAACTAGGCTTAATTAGCGATTATCCGAAACTTGACTTACAAACGGTAGAACCTGAGATAATCGAAAAAACGGACTACGACAAAAACAAGTTGGATGAACTTCTAAACAATCACGAATACATCTTTCAATCCGGGGTTTCAGCCAAAAACCTACTTTCTTCGGTTCACCTTTTTGCCCATAACCCCAAGGTCAAATATCTACTTGGCTCCCACCCGGATATGGTCAAGGAAGGTTTTGACTTGAAAGAATATCTCCTGGAAATTGACCTAATTACCAGTCTTTACAAGGGAGAAAGTAAGGCAAATTCGGAGAGTAAAATTTCCAAGGTTTTACAAGAAAGGCTCGTGGGTATCGGTGAAATCGGATTGGATTATTATTGGGTAAACGAAGAAAAGTACCAAAAAATCCAGCAGACCCTTTTTGAATCTCAAATTCAGTTGGCTCTTAAACTAAATTTGCCGATCCAGATCCATACCAGAGAGGCCTTTGAAGACACTATCTCCATTATTCACAACTTCCCACAAATTCATGGTAGATTTGCCATCCATTGCTTTACCGGAAACATAGAAAACCTCAGACAGGTACTTGATCTAGGAGGTAAAGTCGGCTACGGAGGCATCCTTACCTTCGGACAAAACGCAGAATACTTGCGAGAAACCGTTAGATACTGCCCTAATGAGAACTTTCTTTTAGAAACAGACCTGCCCTTTTTAGCTCCCAAACCTCACCGCGGTAAAACTTGCTTGCCAGAATATATTACCAGTGCGGGAGAGAAAATCGCAGAAATAAAGGAAATAGATATAGACAAACTGTGGAGCCGAAGCAAAGAAAACAGTTTTCAGATATTTGAAAAAGCTAGTCTATGATCCTGATCTTCTTAATGTTCTTAGACACTGTCAGTTAAAAAAATTATCTCAGCTTCCGATGTATTGATATTCTCAATCACTCATCAGAAGTTAAAACGAAAAAAGATTTTAAATTATACCTCACAGAATCAAGTTTGACGACGGAACTCTATAGATACTTGTAAAGAACCGAATGAACTCTATCCAGGTAGCTGGGTCCAAAAAGATTGGCGTGTACCAAGAGATAGTAGAGATTGTAAATTTCTGCTCTTTCTTGCCAACCCCCTTCCAAGGGAAAGTTTGATTGGTATGCCTCGTAAAACATATGACTAAAGCGAGTAAAAAGCAGAGTAAATGCCAATTCTGCCTCTCGGTGACCATAATAACATGCCGGATCAATTAGTACCGGGCGGCTGTCAATATCCGCAAAATGGTTGCCACCCCACATGTCGCCGTGAAGTAGCGACGGTTTTTCGATTGGCAATAAGGAAGGTAATTTCCGGTATAAATCTTGAAATTTTGAGTATAGCTCTTCATCTACTATGTTGTTTTCTTTTCCCAAATTAAGTTGTTTTTCCAGCCTTTCCGTGACAAAAAAATCTATCCAGTTTTCTATTCGCCTGTTCGACTGGTTTAAGCCACCAATATAATTATCATAATCCAGTCCGTATTTCTCGGCAGAAATCAAGTGGAGCCTGGCCATTGATTCACCGAAGTTAGTCCAAAAAAGGTCGTTCTCTTCAGTACTTTCTACGTATTCCATCAATAAGATGGCGTAATTTCCAGTAGAGCTAACAAAAAGCGTGTCCGGAATAATGAAAATACCGGTATTACGGAGTAACTGCAAATTGTCTGACTCTTTTTCAAAGTTATCCAGATAAGAAAGACTGTTTAATTTCAAGAAAAACTTTCCCAAGCTGGTTGTTACACAAAAGGATTCACTGATATCCCCCCCAAAAACTCTTTCTTGATGATGTAATATTATTTCCTTTCCCAGTTTTTTACTTAAGGTGTCTTCTATCTCAATATGAATCTCCTGAGGTAGCATTAACATAATAATTATAATTTATTTTGCTTTAAATAATCCAAAAAGTTTTCTAAAGACCGCTCTATTATTTGATAGACCTTTTCAAAGCCGTCCACTCGATCATAATATGGATCCGGCACATCACCTTTTCCTTTAGGATCAAAATCCCTTAGCATAATTATTTCCGCTTTAGAATCAGGGACCAATACTTTCATGCGATTAACATCATAATAGTTACTGCTGTCCATAGCTAAAATATAATCATACTCCAAAAGATCTTGACCTTGAATCTGTCTGGCGGCATGAGAAAAAATAATCCCTCTATTTCTGAGAGTGCTTAAAGTTTGCGGATCAGAATTTTCCCCTTGATGCCAATTGCCCGTCCCTGCCGAGCCGACTGTCACCGAATCTTCCAAACCTTCTTTTTTTAACATTGTTTCAAATAACCCATGAGCCATTGGAGAACGACAAATATTACCAAGACATAAAAACAACACCTTTACCATATTTACTCAAATATTCCAAGAGTTATACAAAAAAATCTTACAATTCGTCAAATTATTTCTTCTTAGAGTATATTTAATTCTTAATAAACAAATTTTTTAAAAAACCGTTTAAACTCAAAATCCTTTTATAATCTTGGAAAACACACAATTAATTTATTGCCAAAACAAAAAAAATTTAATAGAATCATTAACAAGCCAATAAGAGTAATTCAAAATGAAAGATTTGAACAAACAGAACCCCAAATACATACCAAATCAGCAAGAAATAAATCAATTAAATCGGGAAACAAGCTACGATGATTTTGAGGTTACTTTTCCTGCTCCAAGAAACCCGAATAACTCAAATTACAAAAAACAGGGTATTGCCAATTATCGAAACGCTCGCTCTAACAGAAGAAAAAACTCAAGACCCCAAAGAAAAGTTCCGTATACGGAATTAAGAAGAGAAAACTTAAGAAACGGCGACTCTCGCCAACCCGGCTTTGCACAGACCCGGAGCTCGATTGCTCAGAATCAAAATAACCCAAATGAAAACTATCGATCGGAACAAAATCATTCTTACAATACGAACTTCCAAAATCAAAACAACGCAATTAATCCGAACGGTTTTTCGCAACCGCCCATAAAGACCCACCCAAACAGTCAGAATCACCCTCAACCCAATCAGGTCAGACCAAAAAAATGGCCTTACAGCAAAACCGGCCCTCAAAACAAAAACAACCCCAACCCTCAAAGCCCGAATAAAGAGACGGGAAAAGAAAAGAAGCAGGATACCTATAGCCCGGATTACTTGAGGAAACTAGACCCAAAAGAATTACGTCGAGAAGTCATTAAAACCCAGACCGACATCCAAAAACAATTGATCGAGATAGAAAAATCTTACCGTGAAGGTCTTTCCACAGTTAGAGATCTGATTGCCCCTGCAAGCATTAAGATAACTACCGGACACTTACAAGTAGGAACCAAATTTGTCAGAAGCTTCTTTGTATTAACCTACCCCAGAGTAATCGCTAGCGGCTGGCTGGAGGGGATCGTTAACGCCGACATCCCTTTTGACTTATCAATTTTCATTTATCCGAGAGATACAGGAGAGGTTCTCAGAGAACTAAAAAGTAAAGTCGGAAAGATTCAAGCTAGTCTTTCCATTAACGCAGAAAAAGGCGGAGCCAGAGACCCTGCTTTGGAAACAGCATATGGTGACGTAGAACAATTGAGAGACGCAATCCAGCAAGGAGTAGAAAAATTCTATCGCGTCGGAGTATACATAACTGTTTACGGTAACAGTTTAGAAGAATTAAACAAGTACACACAATCTATTGAAGGTGTGCTTAGCCAACAAAATATTATTCTAAAAAGAGCAGCTTTACAAATGGATGACGGCTATAATTCAACCTTACCGATCCTCAAAGACGATCTGAATATTTTTGCCAACCTTAACACCAGCCCTTTATCCGCATGCTTTCCTTTTGTTTCTTCAGAATTATCCTCGGATAACGGAATTCTTTACGGCATAAACCGTCATAATACTTCCTTGATTATTTTTGATAGATTTGAATTGGAAAATGCTAATTCGATTGTTTTGGCCACTTCTGGTGCCGGTAAATCTTATACAGTGAAATTGGAAATTCTGAGAAGTTTGATGCTTGGCGTAGATGTTATTGTTATTGATCCGGAACAAGAATACAAGGTTTTAGCCGATTCCTTGGGAGGAACTTACATAAACATGAGTTTGAATTCGGTCAATCGGATTAATCCTTTTGATTTACCCAAACCTCTACCCGGCGAAAGCACTGCTGATATTCTTCGTTCAGCAATCATAGACATTATGGGTTTGATGAACATCATGCTAGGCAAACTGGATCCTAGTGAAACCGGTATTATGGAAAGAGCAATAATGGAGGCCTACGCCAAAAGAGATATTACTCCCGAAGCAGATATAAGTAATGTAACCGTACCGACCATGGGTGATTTGGTAGAAATTTTGAGAGGTATGACTGAGGGTGAGAGCCTTGCTCAAAGACTTTATAGGTTTACGGAAGGAACTTTTGCCGGGATTTTTAACCAAAGAACTAATATAAATATTAACAACGGTTTCGTTGTCTTTAATATACGTGACCTCCAGGAACAATTAAGGCCAATTGCCATGTATATTCTCTTAAAGTACGTTTGGAATGAAATTCGCTCGGAATTAAAAAAAAGAATCCTCACTATTGACGAGGCATGGATAATGATGCAGTACGAAGACTCAGCCAAATTTCTTTACGGCTTGGCTAAAAGAGCCAGAAAGTATTATCTGGGAGTCACAACCATTACTCAAGATGTGGGAGACTTTTTGAATTCTCCATATGGCAAACCCATTGTAACTAATTCGGCCATGAAATTACTTCTCAAGCAATCAACGGCCGCGATTGATATGGTGGGAGATATTTTTGCTCTAACCAGAGGAGAAAGACAAGTGTTACTTAATTCCGATGTCGGCCAAGGAATCTTCTTTGCGGGCCCCAGACATGTAGCTATTGAAATCATCGCTTTCCCAACTGAACATAAAATGATTACTACCAACCCTAAGGATCTAATAAATTCCGCTCAATAAATTATACCGTCATACTTATTCCGACAACCGGCAGCAAAAATTAACCTCCTAAAAGCACTTCAGAAAGAACAGGTACTTATAAGCCAACCCCTCTTAAACCTAGACATTTTCAAATTCCACTCCGTCACTTGCCAATTGGTCATCCTGAATTTATTTCAGGATCTATTCGAAGAGATGCCGAAACGAGTTCGCCATGACAGGTGTATAGGTTATTTTCGGATAGACTATACTTTAATTATCTTGAAGAGTGTAAGAGCTCAAATTTTTTTTATGGCCTGATAAGGCTATGATCATCACGATAATATATAACATATGAGAATGCTTGAAAAAAAATCGAGAGATTTTTACCGAGCTTTGAAATTGTCTTGATTGTATGAAAACATTGACAAACAAACGGAAAGTAAAAAATTTTTGTATTAAGTCATCAAATTAATCAGTCGCTTACAGTCTCAGACCAGGCGATTATAGGGTAGTCACTATACTTTCCCGGTTCTACATCTGCCGGAATTTCTGCTTTTACTTCAAACTCCATATCATTCTTTTGGTTTGCCTTAATAAAGAGTTCTCTAAGTTTAGGGTCTGAAATATAAATCGTCGTCTTTTCCACGCTGGTAGCTGTAGCTATCTTAATTTCTTGATAATACTGATTATAAGTCAGGTTACTTTCATTAAAACCCATTTCAACTAATTTATTATAGGTATTAACTACGTCGTTACTTTGGTTTCCTAAAATTGCCACTTCGGCTTCAAACAACTCTTCTGTCTGAGCAGTGTAGAGTAAATTTTGAATTTGTTCTTGAGCTTTTTTTTGTGTTTTGGAGGTTCCTTTTCCTCCGGCAATAGTTCCGTCACAATATCGAATTACATATGCACCGTCATTTGTTTGGGTAGGACATAAAAGTCCGTTATCAGTACTCCAGTTTAATGAATAGTAGTTTTCTCTAATTTCTTCTTTGTTTATGTCTTGAAAAATATTGTAAAAAGCCATCATTTCGTCTAGTTCGGCTGAAGTTTTTACGTTTTTCTGAAAGATATCCATATACGAAGTAAGGCTTTGAGGATTCAATACAATTTCACCGGAAGATATTTTTTGTTTTGCTTTGGTCAAAGCAGCCTGTATTACTTTCTGCTGCCGGGCACTTCTGGCAAAATCCGACCCTTCTCCGTTATTACCATGTCTACTTCTGGCATAGATTAGAGCCGTTTCCCCGTCCATTATCTGAGGACCTTCGGAGAAGGTCTGACAAGGTAGATAACCTCGATATCCCGGAGCCGGAAACTGACAGTCGGTAAAGCTGTTTTCAACATTCACTTCAATACCTCCCAGCTCATCAATAGCTTTCTCCACTCCTTGAAAATCGACAGTTCCCCAGTAATGAATCTCAATACCAAATTCTTCTTCCAAAAAATTAGCCACATATCTACCCCCGGTTCCTTCCTTTACGTTCTCCGCGGCTACATAAAGACCGTTGATTTTACCGGTATGATATTTATCACTCACGTAAAAATCCCGCGGTATATTTACTGCTGCTACAGCTTTTTCCTGATGGTAGTATGAGGCAATAATAATTGTATCCGTACCTCCTTGGGCAGTACCTAATATTAATACATTAGTTTTGCCGTTTGTTTGCTGAACTTGAGTCTGTGAAACCGGATTAAGTATAGATCCAAAGTCCCCTAAAATTCCCAGTAGACCTTTGGATTGGCCCTGAGAAGTAACTTCCCCGGAAGTGGAAATGGCACTAAAAGCGACCACCCCGAATAGACTAAAAAAACCGAAACAAACTAAAATTATTAAATATGAAAACACCTTACCGAAAGATCTTTTTTTCCTTGGCGGTTTTTGATAATTATCTTCAACTTCCGGCTCTATTCCATATTTTTTCTTGGTAAAGGGTACATCTAATGATTCATCTTGAAAATTAGGTTTGGCTGTTTTTGTTTCTTCTCCAAATCGGCTTACGGGCATAAATCATTTTATAAAAAAAAATTCCAAAAATGTAAAGGTCTATCGAACTATTTGAGTTTCATTTTGCAAGGTGCTGTTTTCTTGAGATTTAGCTTCTTCCAGAATGTTTTGTAGGCGATTTGCAAGTAAGGATCTATACTCCGAGGCATACTCTCCGCCTATCACTGATCCGTCACAATAAGTTAGAATATACTGACCGTTTTCTAGTTGATCATCACAAAAAATTAATTCTTCATTCGTGTTGATACTAAAAGTATGATATTTTTTTTCAGTTTCGTCTAAGTCCTGAAAAACACTATATAAAGCAAGTAAATCTTTGGCACCTAAAGAAGTTTTTACGTTTCCGCTAAAAATATTCAGGTATGAATTCAAATTTCCGGGATTGAGAAACATTTCTCCGCTTTCTATCTTTTCTTTCGACTTTAAGAGACCTGCTTCAATAACCTCTGACTGCCTTCTACTTCTATCAAAATCTGTGGCAACATCAACATTAATACCTTCAGGAGTATAGCCGTGCCTGCTTCTGGCATAAATAAGAGCTGTCCTACCATCCATTGTTTGTCTTCCTTTTTCAAAAGACGGACAAGGTCTCATAAAAACAGATCCGTCAATAACCTGATAATTGTCATTAGGAAACTGACAGTCTGTAAATGGCACAGAGACATCGATCTCTACTCCTCCTAGCTGATCAATACCGTCAACTACCCCTTGAAAGTTGATAGAGACCCAATAATGAAATACCAATTTAAACTCATCACTTAGAACTTCAATTACCGCAGAAGGTCCGCTACCGCTACTTCTTCTTTCGCTGTAGGAATATAATGCATTTATCTTATATGTTTCTAAAGAGCCCAAATAATTATAATAAGTAACAGCAGTATCTCTAGGTATACTGGTTATTACCAGCTCATCTACCAGATGATAGTAAGAGGCCATGATTATTGTGTCGGTAAGCAGGTCCTCATCAGGATTGATCCCTAAAATCAAAAAATTGGTACGACCGTTAGTTTGCTCCAGATCTTCTTTTGAGTAAGAAGTTTCCGTAATTTCTCCTAGAGTTCCTAGAATACTGCCATTGCCTTCATTTAGAACTTTATTTCCGGCTGAAATTGTATTGTAGGCAAAAACTCCAAAAGTACCAAGAAAAAGGGTAGAAATTAAAATTAATGATAGAGTAATTATTTTACCCAGTTTCCGGACCTTCTTGGGTTGTAAAGTTTTAGCAGCTTGGTTTGGACTAATCTGAGGAAACTTTTTTCTTGGTTGATCGTCACTGCTATAATGATTATTTCTATGAGACTGGTCGGAAAAAGGATAAGCTTTCTCCTGATTATCATCAGAATTGTATTTTGGCAGAGATGTTTTGTTTGTTTTTTTTACTGCCTCAACTGCATGATTTGAGACACCACCTTGTTGACTAGATTGTAATGTTTTACCTTTGGCCCTAAATTTGGCATATTCTGATTTTGGAGGTACCGGTATTGCTGTAGAGCGATTGCCCGAATTTTTAAACTTAAAGTCCTGCATATATTATTACAACATTGACCACTATATTTGTCTTATAGTGTCACTGCATAGTATTATTGTTACAAAATCAATTTTTGCCAAGTACTTTTTGCTCTTTTTTTAGTTTAAGGTTTGCTCACCCTCTTTCCAGTCCACAGGACAAAGTTTACCACTTCGAAGAGCATCCAAAACTCTTAGAACTTCATCTACACTTCTACCAACATTGTTATCGGAGATTTGATACCATTTAAGAATGCCCTCCGGATTAATCACAAAAGTCCCTCTAAGAGCAACCGCTTCTTCATCCAAAAAGACATTATAATCAATTGAGGTAGTGTGATGCACGTCAGAAAGTAACGGGTAATCCAAACCTCCCAAGCTTTCTGCCCAAGCAATGTGTACAAAAGGAGAGTCGGTTGAACAACCAAGCACCTGGCAATCCCTTTTTTCAAATTCTTCTAATTTTTTTTGAAAACCCACTACTTCTGTAGGACAGACAAAGGTAAAATCGGCTGGATAGAAGAAGAAAACTACCCATTTTCCTTTAAAATCGCTTAAATTGAACTGACTAATTTCTCCTTTTAGAGCTCCTTTTAATCCAAATTCCGGAGCCGGTTGACCTACTTTTAATTCGCTAAACATAATAATATCAGATATAATTTTTAATTTGTGTAACTAAAGCAATTACTCTTTAAGAGTTGTCTCATTCGAGCGGTCTTGTCAAGGGAGGTAATCACAAAAAACAGAATGCATGTTTTGACCAATTCTAAAAACAATTGGGTTTTTTTGGAAATATAAAGAATTTTACTTTCAACTTTAAATATCAAAAATTTCAAACATTTTTTAGTAGAGCGCAAATGTAAAGCCCTTTCCCTAATAAAGGTTACATTTATACTAAAACTGACGGATAATCCTTAAGTCAAAAAACAGAATCAAATGAAAGTCATTAGTCATTGCCTATCCAGAGAAAACTTTTGATAGGGCTTTTCCAACAAAAAGCTTCTCAATGGGATTCTAAACGAAAACAATCTACCCAAAGATAAAAAACCCTACCCCATCTCTTTCCAAAAGGAAGAATAACTAACAATATCCAGATTTTCCAAAGATTTCTCTTGAGTATCTAGAATATCAACCTTCCAACCTCCGTCAGCTACGAAATAAGACTCGGGGTTGTTTTTTGCCGTTTCAAATGTGGCCAAGGTGTCTTCCAAAGACAATTCTTGACCTGATTTTCCTGCTAAAACGGTCATGAGAAGATATTTCATTCCCGGCGAAAAGCTCTGATTACGCCAATTTCCCAGATCGTACCAAACTCCAACATTCAAATTTTTACTTTGAAATTCTTGTTGCCAAGAGGAGTAAAGTCTCTGATCTACAAAAACATCAATTTTCCAAGAATAACTTGGCAGGATTTCTTGAGAAATATTTTGGAGTTCAATAAACGACTTATCCATATCTCTTTGCAAGCCCATTAGGTGAACAGTTAGCTCAAGGTTTTCTTCCTCAAAATGATCTGCTAAAAAATTGATTGTCTCTGTTAAGCCCAAACTAGGCTGAACTTCTCTACTTGCCGCAAATTCAGGCAAGACAAAATCCAAGTGTAAATTAATAATTGACTGATTTGTAGTTTCTAAAAATTTCTGTTTTTGGCTTTGGATTATGCTTATTTTTTTAGCTAAATTCTGTAAATTGTATTCTAGTAGTGAAGGTAAAATTTTCATAATAATGTAAATGGCGGAGACGGGGAGATTCGAACTCCCGAGGGCTTTCACCCAACACGCATTCCAGGCGTGCGCACTAGACCACTATGCGACGTCTCCATCTTTATCTATCAATCTTGGCTTACACCACAAATTCCTAAACTATTAGGTTTTTGAGAAAAAGTCAAGATTATTCTTCCGATTAATATTAATTACTCTTCTAATGTGTTTTACATTTTTTATTAAGAGTGCTGAATGATGAAATATAGCATGATTAATAAATTCATGAAATAATTCTTCATCTATTTTGAGTTTAATAATTTTATTCTTAACAAAATCAATTTCTTTAACACTTACCTTGCTTTCAGAATAGATCTTTATCAATACCCAACAAAAATCCATGAATTTCATTAATTCATTATTATCAAGTTTTTTTAAATCATTTAAAACATCATAAATAATATCTCTTTTAGAACGACCACTTAAATAATTTTCCATTTTTCTTTTTAAATTCCAGATTTAACTTTTTTCATTTAATATATTTAATTTTATTTTTCTTTG
>CAYSWH010000025.1:0-24777 GCA_964434775.1 uncultured Candidatus Saccharibacteria bacterium
TAATATGAGCCGCAAGTAAGATTCCGGTCAAGAGGTAAACATCGGATAGCCCTGCTCTTGTTTCATTTTTATTTGTTTTTTTGAAAATTATTACTTACAATACTATCCGGTAAAAAAAGACTAAAGCTTGCTTCTAAGTGCCTAGTTTCTTATTTTCTCACATTTTTTTATTTTATGCAACGAATAATAGACTACGAAACCTCGTTCTTCGAAAGAAAAGATATAATAAGCACATAATTTACCCAAAAAACAGTTTGCTAGACATTTTCCAAAAAAGCTGTCTTTCTATACATATGACGAAGAGTAATCAAAAAAGCTTTACTTATCAAAATAATTCTAACTTAAGTGCATGACTTATAATCAAAATAATTCAAATTCTTCTAAAACTCCAAGTTCCGGCCAAACAAGCAATTATAATTATGTGACCCAGGCAGAAATCGAAATCGTTAAACAAACCGTCCAGTCCATCAGCTACTCATTTAGTCAGAAAGTTGTTGGGCAAACAGAACTGCTTTATGCACTACTGGTTGCTTTGTTCGCCAAAGGAAATATTCTCCTGGAAGGAGTGCCCGGACTAGCCAAGACACGTTCCGTAAAGACTTTGTCTGAAAGTATTAACGGGAGTTTTAAAAGAATTCAATTTACTCCGGATTTACTCCCTTCGGACGTAATCGGTAACCAAATCTATGATCCCAAGACCACTAACTTTGTAACCAAAAAGGGACCGATTTTTGCAAACATCGTTTTGGCTGACGAAATTAATCGTGCTCCCGCCAAAGTACAAAGTGCACTTTTAGAGGCTATGCAGGAAAGACAAGTTACCCTTGGCGGATCTACCTATACTCTTCCTGAACCGTTCTTGGTCCTGGCCACTCAAAACCCAATTGAACAAGAAGGTACTTACAATCTCCCTGAAGCGCAAGTAGACAGGTTTTTATTCAAAGTTATCGTCAATTACCCAAGTGCTCAAGAAGAGTCCTCAATTTTGGACATGTTGGAAATTAGTTCAGGTAAAAAAACGCTTAGCGGAAATGTTCCTTTGGAGCAAATCCAAAAGATTCAAGCACTCTTGCCAAAAGTCTATATTGACCAAAGTCTCAAAAATTATATTGTGCAGATTGTACAAGCAACCAGGTACCCTGCTCAATTCGGCATGGCTGAATTAACTGATAAAATTACATATGGAGCTTCTCCTCGAGGCTCACTCTGTTTTATGCTGGGAGCGAAGGCCTTTGCTCTTATAAACGGTAGGGACCATGTCATTCCTGAGGATATCAAGGGTATCCGTCATGAAGTATTGCGTCATAGAATTTTATTATCATATGAAGCTCAAGCTGACGGGCTAATACCGGAATCTGTAATTGAACAAATTTTCCAAACGGTACCCGTACCCTAAAAGTCAGTGAAAAAATAATATGACGATAAACGCAAGAAACCTTAAAGACGTCAAGTTCTCAGCCGGCAAAAAAGTTTTTAGCCTTTTTGTAGGAAATTATTTGTCGACTTTCAAAGGTCAGGGAATTGATTATGATGAGTCCAGGCAGTACGTTCCCGAAGACAATATTAGAGATATCGATTGGATATCTACAGCTAAAACAGGAGATTTGTTTGTCAAAAAGTATATCGAAACCAGGGAGTTAAATATTCTTTTTCTGGTTGACACTTCGTCATCAATTTTTCTCAAATTCCCTCCGGAGAATCCGAAATACGAAAGACTAAAAAACATTGTTACTTGGATTTCTTTAGCCGCCAATTACTCCGGTGATAGATTGGGGATGGCTTTATTTTCCTCTCAAATAGACCAATTGATAAACTTCAAAAAAGGCAACGCTCAAACAATCAGACTTCTACGTACCTTGGAAAGTTTTAATA
This sequence comes from uncultured Candidatus Saccharibacteria bacterium, assembly GCA_964434775.1. Taxonomy (GTDB): domain Bacteria; phylum Patescibacteriota; class JACMRA01; order JACMRA01; family JACMRA01; genus CAYSWH01. The sequence goes on from CAYSWH010000025.1 coordinate 1,873, forward strand.
ATCAGCCTGCCTACGGTAAAGAGGCCAACCTATCAGAAGTACTAAAAGAATTTCTAGCCAAAATAAGAAAAAAAACCGTGTGTTTTTTGATTACGGATGAACCCGAAATTACAGATTCAAATGAAGTTAAAAAGCTTTTAGCTGCCATCAACAAAAAACATCAGATAATCATTGTTAAGTTGTCTGACTTAGACTATTTTCACTCCTTGCCTGCAGAAAAGAACTTTGAATTTCAAGACCCGGAAACAGGCGAAATAGCTAAGGTTGACCTTTCTAAGAGAGAAAAAGACAAATTAATTATAGCTCAAAAGCAGGATCTTAAATCACTCAAAGATTTCTGTCTAAAAAGAAAAATAGGACTTCTAAACTTAGAAACTGATTCTCGAATTTTGATCGAGTTAATAAAGTGTTTACATCAGGTACGCAGCTTTTACTCCAAATCCTAGAATAAATATGACCGATATCCATGAAATTGTTGACCCTTCTATCCAAATAAACTTCTTTTTCTTGCTAGACTTGGGTTTACTTGGGCTCCTGCTGGCCTATATTATATTTCAATTTCTTTATAAAAGAACTCAAAGCAATAGCAAACTTCATGCAGTCCAACAAGCTCAACCGACAATTGATCTGAATCAGCTAAGAAACGCTTTATTGACTGAGTTGGAACAAATGAAGACAGGTCTTGAAAACAGTCAAAACCCCGAATACACTACTTATTACTATCGACTGAGTACTTTATTAAGAGAATTTATTAGTGCTTATTTTAGGTTTCCGGCAGAATCCATGACTAAAACTGAAGTTGTTGTAAGAATCGAGCAAGATTATCAATTTTTAATCGATGAAATAATGGGACACTGCTATAAAATCGAATTTACTCCCTACCCCGGCTCCAAAGAAGAGACCATTAGCACTATTCAAAAAACCGCTAATTTTATTAGATCATGTTAATTGCTTTAATCATCTTTTTTGTTGCTATTGTATTTATTTACTGGTTTAAACTCCGAAAGTCTAAATCCAGGCCTTATTTCTTACCTTCGCTAAAAATCTTTCAAAAAGCCAAAATTAAGACACACAAAGAAATAAAAATATGGAAATATCTTAGCTTTTCCTTGGTAATCATAATACTGTTTTTTTCTACGATTCTTATTTCCAGACCACAGTCAACATCCAGAACTACCAACTCTCAAAACGGTATTGATATTATGCTGGCGGTAGATATATCCAGATCCATGGAAGAAACAGACATTCAGCCCTCAAGGATTGAAGCTTCTCAAAGAGTGATTAAAGATTTTATCAAGCAAATTGAAGGAGATAGGGTCGGTATGTATTTTTTCTTGGGATCTAGTGCACAGATGTCTCCGCTAACATATGATTATGAAATTATCGATTTCTATGCGGATAAGTTAACTGACGAATCGATCTTTTATCTTACACCTGGAGGGTACGGTACGGCTGTAGGCGACGCCATTGTTTATGGAACAGAAAAATTTCAGCACGATCTGGATAGAACTAAGGTCCTTATTGTAATAACCGACGCTGAGTCCGACTCCGGCTTGGAACTGGACACAGCGGCCGAGTATGCTAAAAACAAAGGGGTGAAAGTTTACCCGGTTTTTGTTAACTCAAATCAAAATTCCGAGCATAGAAAGCAGTTTGAAAGAGTGGCTGAAATCTCCGGCACTCAAATGTTTCAAGCTAAAAGTGAATCAGATATGCAGGAAATTGTTAGATCTATTAGAAGTGAAGAAAGGACTGAATTTGAACAGATAGTTAGTGAAGTAAAAATAGATAAACCCTACCCTTGGATTGTACTTTTGCTGATATTTTGTATTCTTTTATTTTTTGTAGACATTCTTAAACCGACTTTATGAACTTTCTTTTTTTGGACGATTTATTGATTATTTTTTTACTTTTTACTTTTTGGTTAGTTATAGCTGTATGGGCTGTTAAGGAGTTTTTGCACCTTAGTCACAAAAAAGACAGTAAAATTGAGTCTGTGGCAAATTTCCGAATTAAATCATTAATTTCACCCATTTTTCTCCGTTTGGCTTTGGTTTTCATAATAGGCATTCTACTAACTTTGACCGCCATAAGGCCGGTTTATGGAGTAAGGCAAACTTCTCAAGTAACTAGCAATTTGGATGTAGCAATTTTGGTAGATATCTCCCTGAGCATGAACGTTAGGGATTTGGAATCAGATAAAGGAAGGTTGGAGGTTAGTCAGAACTTTTTGAAAGAATTTATCCAAGAATCAGCCAACCACCGTTACAGTGTTATTTCCTTCTCACACCAAGCAAATGTTGATTTACCTCTAACCGGTGATAAGCAGTCCGCCTTAACCGCAATCGATACACTAGTGGAAATGGACTCGGTTTACGCTCAAGGATCTGATCTTAAACAGCCCTTGGAAACTGCCGTTGAAAGACTTATAAACCCGGATGACCCTGATGATAAGCAAAGAGCTAAGGCAGTAATTCTTGTATCTGACGGAGAAATGATTGGACCCAAAGCCCAAGACCCCGGTGATGCCATAAAAAAACTCAAAGAAAACGGAATTCAAGTTTATACGCTTGGAGCTGCTACTGAAGAAGGCGGTTACGTAAGAGGCTTTAAAAATTTGCCTGAAGACCAAGATAATTACTATATTTATGAAGGAGAAAAAGTTGTTTCCAAGTTGGATAGAAAGACCTTGGAGAAAATTTCTTCGCAAACCGAAGGTAAATATTACGATTTAAGCCAAAAGGGCTTAGATAATTTATCACAGGATCTTTCCAAGGGTCAATTAAATATGAGCGATGACGAAATAGCTGCCGTAGGCAACGAGACCTACTATATTTGGCAATTAGCTTTTGTAATTCTTATTGCAATTCTGGTTTCCGGAGTTTATTATTCAATCAAACCGAAATATGACTTTAATAAATAATCTGCCTGTAAAAAAATACTTAGCAATTTTTGCAGGATTCTTTCTAATCTTATCACTGCCCGGACTAATACTAACCTGGGGTAAATGGCAGTACTACAATCAAGATTATTTGGCTGCTCTTAATTCTTTTGAAACCAGTGAATGGTTTAGTATTTTTAAGTTTGATCATTTGTTTGCCAAAGGTTCCGGTTATTATCGAATGAAAGATTACAGCCGGGCAATCGAACAATTCAAGGCTGCCGCCTCAGAAGGTATGACCAACAAGCAAAAAGAGCTGGCTTATTATAATTTGGGAAATTCTTACTACCGCCAAGCTGAAGAAAAAATGAACAATCAGGAAGAAGGGGTGAGGGAAAGCCTCCTTGCCGCCATAGATGCCTACACTCAGGCTCTGGAAATAAATCCTGAAAACCGTGAAGCCCATGAGAACAGAGAACTGGCCAAAAGAAGATTGGAAGAGATTGAAGAAAATAGCGAGCAGAAAGAAGGTGACGAAGGCGAAGAGGGAGACGAAAATAATCAAGATGAAAAGCAAGAAACCGATCCCGAAGAAGAGCAAAAAATCAAGGAATCTATTGAAGAGCAGAAAGAAGCGGAAGAAGAGGGGAGAAAAAAATACAACGACCGAAAATATTTTGATGAAGGTTTCCCGCCGAAAGTTGAAGGTTGGTAGTTTACAATAAGTTTAATAGTTTTGAGCTCAAGAACAATTTACCCTCGTTGAAAATGAATTTTTGGATGTTTATTAATTCAAAATTGAGAACAAAAAATTGAAATTGGTTTGAGCATAAATTCACCGCACACAAAAATTAGCAAACGCAACTTAAGGGAAATTTTCCCAAGGACCTTCTTCAATCAGGTAGGCTATTTCGCCTCCATAAACCTCCACCCCGGAAAACTCAAATTCTTCTTTTTTGTATTTTTGTGTCTGCCCACTTGAATCAGCAATGAACCAATCACCGGAATCTTCTTCAACCAGATAAGCCAGTTCTTTACCTTCAGTCTCCAACAATTCAACCGAATCATACTTTTGACCGGCCTGATCTTTGTAAACTACAAATTCTTTGCCGTCTTCATCTTTAGCCACAAAAGCAATTTCCCCGTCAACCTGAATCAGTTGACTTATATTCGAATAAGGAGTCTCCCATTCTTTTCCACCCCAAAAAATCCTGTCTCCTTCTTTCTTAGCGGCAATATAGGCAATTTTTCCATCAACAAGTGATAAGGAGTAAATATAGTCATGCTTTTCTTTTTCTTGTCCGTCCACCACTACAAACCTTTCTTCCCCGTCATATGCATCAAAAGCAACCTTTTGATCTTCATCTACCACAAAATTATAAATACCTTCATACTCTTTTACCTCATCTCCAATAACTATTTTGTCTTTAGAACCATACTTACCGGGGACCGTATAAACCAATTTATCATCAACAGCTTGATAATCAGTAATCATCCTGCTCGCCTCTAAGCCCTTTTCTTCTTTACCTTGAACCATCTCAAAGCTGCTAATACAACATTTCTGCTCACCTTCTTCTTCGTATCCGACATTTTTTCTCACACTATAAGCAAGCCTATCATCAACTAAAATTAGCTGCGTGTTAATTTCCTCATAATAATTACTTTTCTCACCCCTAAACACGACAAACTCAGTGTTACCGTTATTACCACCCTCATACTCGTTAGCAATTACAGCTAACTCTCCTTGGACATTTATTAAGCGTTCCGGCTGACCTTCAAATTCAAACTTTTCATTTTCTCCGGTAAGTGCATCTTTAACAATATAATAATCCCCGTTTTCTTTAGTACCGATAAAGGCAATTTTTCCTTCAAGATCAGTTAGTTGCCTGATTTGCTCATAATCACCTGTTGTAACTTGTTCGCCGTCATAAAATAATTTTTTTATTCCGTTTTCTTCAGCCAGAAAAGCCGGTTTATTATTGACTAAGACCATTTCTTTTAACTCCAAATCTTTAATTTTTTCATCATAATCAATTTCCACCCTCCCGAATTCCTTATCTAAAACAAAGAACTTGTTATCATCCTTAACCAATTTGTTATTTGCACAAGTAGTATAATTTCTATCAATAAGGGATTCAATATCTAAGTCATCACATGCAAAAATAATTTCTACTTTTTTGTTGTCAACAAGTAAAAATTCATCCGTTGGAATCCTATCAAAAATTATCTCATCATAAAAAGGAGGCTCATAAAAAAAATCAATCAACTTTATAAGAATAAGTGGTGATAGGACCAATAAAAATAAAGCCACAAGTCCGTAAACCGCTTTTTTCTTGGATAAGGTTATTTTCATACTAATCAATTTTAACTAACTTTTCTCTGTAAGTCAAAATTATCATCTGTTTTGCTACTTCAGTTGATACAAGAAAAAACTAACACCTAAGTGAACTTTAAGTTTTCAAATAGACATTTTCTTTTAGTTCATTCAAGATTGTTCTCGTGAGTGAAACAGTTAAAACTAGTTATACCGAAAAACTCCTAGGAAAAAACTACAAATGGTGGTATGTAGTAAGGTATTATTTAAGATTGCAAACTGCTTATCGCAGTGATCTGCTATTATACAATTTAGCGGGATTTTTGGATTTTAGTGTAACTATTTTGATCTGGTTTTTGGTAACTAGGGTAGATAATTCCTTGATCGAGGCTAATAATATTTTGACTTACCTATTTATCGGATACGCTTATAACTCTCTATCTTTTACTTGGTATAGCGAACATTTAACTAGAGACATTCAGAACGGGACTTTGGCTAATCAGTTAATAACGCCCAGCTCGATATTTTGGAGAGGGTTTTTCCAGTTTGTCGGGCAAGGGATTCTGGCCGGATCTTTCTTCAAATTTTTCCCCTTACTTTTGGCTTTGCCTTTTATTTGGAGCTACCTGGTATGGCCGACGGACCCCTTAATTTGGCTCTCGTTGCTATTATTCATTCCGATTATGTTTTTTATCAAACAAGCAACCGAATTTATAGTGGGCAGTCTGGCTTTTTGGACAGTTTCAGCCGGAGGATTGTTGGAAATTAACGGAGTTATTATGAGTTTTTTGACAGGCAGACGCATCCCTCTAGACTTAATTTGGACAGGTTTGATTTTTCAGCCCCTAGCCTTTGGAGCTTATCACGGGATGAAGATTTTTTTGGGAGAATATTCGTTCTTGGGTATTTTCACGGCCTTTGGCGGCGGTTTACTCTGGTGCCTAATTCTCTATCTAATCGGACAAATTATTTTCAAAATGGGGTTAAAGAAAAATGAAAGTGTAGGTCTATAAGATTTCCTATTAAATACAGCAAATTTCTTCCTTTTAATTATCGAGTACCGGCAAAAACTGTGAAAACTTTCCACAATAATCAAAATCTGCCAAACGGTAAAAATATTTTAGCTATAATTTCTTACTTGCTTTTTTGTCAAAAAGGTTTCTTAAGAATAATATGCACCTGCTACTTTCTTTTTTCTTTGAGAGAATTAGCTCTTTTATCAGGAGACTCCATCTGGATCTTGCTAATCATAAGTTTAGATACATCCCCAAGTCGGTTGTGGTAGTAAATTTTCTGATGGCAATTAACGCCATCACTCAAGCCGGGTTAGATATAATTTTGGAAAGTATGGTTCTTCTGGAAATGGTGCCCAAGATACCTTTTCGGTTGGATTTTATTTCTCTCACCCTTCTGTCAGCTCTCTTAGCTTGGCAAACTCTTAAGGGTCTAGCCAGAAAAGAATTGGACGTAACCAGAAATTCCGTACAAGTAAGTCTTTTTGTGGAAGCCTTCTTGGTGGTTGGGGATGTCTATTTTATTATCTCTCACTTACATACGAATCTCTGGGTATTATACTTCCGTCTTCCTTTTGTTATTTTAACCGGCTTAAATATTTTTATTCTTATCTACATTGTATACAGATTAAAATTATTTTGGTTTAAAGATATAATCGGAAATATTACCTAGATATTTTGACCGGGATAGAAATTTGGGGTAGAATGGATAAATAGTAAATCCGTTTAAAGATGGTAGAAGCCTTGGTAGAGCAGGAAATAAATGAGAGATCAGCAGTTTTTAAGGTTCCGCTACCGGTGCGGACTAAAAAGACTGAAGAGACTCACAATTATAGACTAACCAACCTCTACGAGGAAAATAATAATGAAATCGTTTTAGAGGTGTTACTTGCCAACCCTCAAATAAATTATTCAGGAACCTCTAAGATAGTTGAATATTTTTTAGATAGGGGGGAGGTAGATAGAGTTTTACCACTTTTAGATTCCATTTCTGATTCAAAGATTCTCGCAAAATTCCTAACCATTCTTATTTGCAGAGGAGATAATGTAGATTGGGGGTTAATAAATAATAGAAGCAATAAAGAGTCAATACTAAGTGAAACTGCTTTTCTTCTTGCAGAAAAGGGTGATTTTGCAGAAGCCAGACGGGTTATAGAAGACAACACGCCACCCCTTACTGAAAATTACTCCAATGCTCTACCAGACTCCTTTAAAATAGCCTCTCTCGCCCTAATAACATACATTGAAAAAGGAGACAGTGGAATATTGTCTTTCTGGGTGGCAACAATCACTTCCATGACTCTGGATGATAGTATTAAATTAACTAGAATTAGAATAATTACTAATTATCTTTTGGAAAGAGGCTCTTATGAAGTAGTTTTAAATATTATTTCCACAGAATCATTAGCTACATGTAGAAGCTACATGAGAGAGGAAACCAAAACATTGGTCAACAAGTTTTTGGAAAGCGGTGATTATGACCGGGCGATAATTGCCGGAAAATTATACCCCGCAAATACTTTTCCGCCTATTCAGGGAGTGATTGTAAAATCTCTGATTAACGCAGGAAAGATTGATGAAGCTAAAACTGTTACTTCCTCAATAAGTGATAAAATCTGGCGTAGCTCACCTCTCCAAGAAGTTGCCCTTGCCTACATAAAAATAGGAGATTATGAAAGTGCTGAAGCAATAATCAAGGGAGAAGCAATAGATGAACATTATAAAGCAGGTGTCTTGATCGAGTTAGCAGCTCACAATATCCGAAACAATAGAAGAAAAGAAGCGAAGCTCCAAGTAGAAGAAGTAATCAGAACTAACACAAAAGAGCAGAATGTTAGTCATCGAAATGATTTATCTCCGATTATTTTGGCTTACACTGAATGTGGTATGCTGTCTGAGGCTAAGCAGGTTGCAGAACAATCAGGCAAATTCATAAATCGCATAGATAATTTTAGTTATCTCAATAGAAAAAAATGTGAATACCTAACTATGGTTGCTTGCGGCTATGCTAGACAAGGTAGGTTTGAAGAAGGGTTAGCTTTATTAGAAGGTGAAACTTCGGATGAATTTCGGTGGTTTACAATATATGCAAATTATTTGGAATATTGTGCCAAAGAAGGTCTGTTTGAAGAGTTTGAAAAACACACTAATTACTTTTCTTTAGTTCTACAAAACGATGCCTATTCGATGAATGGTACAAAAATTTCCGACACTCAGCTGGCTACGATTATTAGGCAGTTTCATTTGGCCGGAAAATTAAACAAGCTGAATACGTTAATTGATGATTCACTACAAACAAACTTACCCGATAGCACAGTAAAAAAAAATTGCTTCCGCCTACAAAATTGCAGGCTTAAATAATCTTTCGGAAAACACTTTAAAACAAACCAGGAGAGCACGAAGAGAAACAAGAGATCTTGCCTTGGATCGAATTAGCGAGGGTGAAGCCCTGTATCTAATTGAAAACGAGTCATTTGAAAGAGTAAAAAGAGAATGGACAAGCTTAAGTCAAGAAAACCAAGAAACAATACTTCGAGTAGCTGTTGAAAAATCTTTATACGATGAAGATTTCAATAACTCAGCTTTGGAATTACTAAGTTTAACTCGAAAATCTTCGGTCATAATTGTCTTCCTGGAAATCAGTTTTAATCTGGAGTATAGCCTAGGAAATATTCGACAAAGAGCTAGAGATGTAGAAGACCTTCCGGATATACTTTCCACAGCCAAACTGAGGAACATGAACAGACAATTGACATCTTTACTAGTAGCAGTTGGGGACCTTGATCTTGAATTTGCCTACATATACGACTATCTTTTATCACAGTGTGAGATATACCGGTTAAGTGATTCAAGTATTTACACTGATTTACGCAGTGTAGCCGAAGATTTTCAGAGAGTACACAAAGGAGATCATATTCCCGACGGAAGATATACCGATAATCAAAGAGAACCTGTAAGGAGTTTGATTCATAACCGCCCAAGTAGAGTAAACTTGGAAATATTGTTGAGACTTAAAAAGGCTATTGAAGCTGATAATTTTGCAGAAATGAGGAGTGTTCTGGACGAAGTAAATGGAATAGTTGGCAATCGTACTGATACTCCGGAAATAACAAGCCTACCAAATAAGAATGAACTCTTACAGGCTTTAGATAATCTAATCGACATTACCCAAAAATTCTACGAAGGTGATCCTTCCACCATGCTTAGCAATCTAAGAGAACAACTTAATTGGCAAGAAATGATAATTTTTGATGATGAAATTGATCAGGAGTTGATTACTTCTATTCAAAAAGTCTTTTCGAGTGAAATTCAACAAGCAGAAAGTCTTACAAGTATAATGGAAGAACTGAATCGGATTAAAAGCAATCTCTTAAGCGAAATAAACAATCTCAAAGGAGCAGAAAATCTGGATGAAAGACCGGAAAGAATCAATTTACAACTCTTTGCAGTAATCGAAAAAATAAGGCAAAAAATAATGGTTGGCTTTACCTTAATTCAGAATCCTGACAGAAATGTAAGTATGAGATTTGCCCTTACTGCCATTGAATACCCTAACCAAGAACAATTGAATGATACTCTATTGGAACCAACTCTGGTAAAGGTTTGGACAGATTTGCAAGAACAAAACAAAGTTATCAGACTTTTAATATATTATCGTCTAGCTGTAAGTAGATTTGAAGGGGCCGAAGACATGATGAATTTAATGCAGAAAAGCACTTCAAGTTACTTTGCCGAAGAAATTATCAAGCAACTGAATCTACATAAACAGCCTCAAAGCCCCACCGAAAACTCCTCCTTGTCAGAAATAAAAAACTCTGAGGAAGCTTTGTTGTTTAAAATACTGAGATATAAATTCAGATATCAGTTTCAAAAATTTGAAGACGGAAAATTTGATGGTGATCTCGTAGACTTATCTGATAACCAAAGGGTTATCATTGTGAGGGTGAAATATTACCAAGGGATACCCGTAGCTGAATTTGTAATTCCACGAAGACTTGATTCGATCAATTTTCTTACGCAAACTTGGGAAATTGCTCCGGCTGTAGTCAACTTCTTTAAGGAAAAAGAATGGGGCGGGTAAACTATTTCTATACTTGCTTTTTACAAATATAATACCTATTAATATCCCCCTCCTTTCCATCTGCTTCAAAGGAACTATAAATTTGCAAACCGGATTCTTGGCAAAGTGATAGAACTTCCTGCTCTGAATAATTATGACAATAGCGATAAGCAATGACCTCCTTCTGCCAATCCAAAATATAATCTCCTTCACCTAGTTTGTTCAGGTCAAAATCCAAGTCCAATGAAAGTCGCCTAAAATTTGAATTTTTGCTGTCAAAATCAGGTGAAAAGACAATCCTTTTTTGTAGGTGGCTAGATTTGAGAAATTGCCAAGTAGTAAAGACTAAAAAACCTTGATTACTTAAAAGTTTGTTGCAGACAGTTAAAATCTTTTTCCTGGATGTTTCTCCCGGTAAGTGGTGCATCACTCCAAAGAGAAGGATTAAGTCATAACCACTTTCAAGGTCAAAGGCCCAATCATCCCGGATCAGATCAAACTCATAAAAAGCAGCTTTCACCGGTTTGTCTTGAAAGCCTTTTCTAGCCTTTTCCAATAATTCCGGACTACTATCAAACCCTATGTATTCAAAATCTATTCCTTGATTATAGAGAAAGTGGGCAAATCTACCGTTACCGCAGCCTAGATCCAGAATTTTCAAATGTTTTCTGATCTCAAAAAAGGAAATCCGCTTAGCCAGTTCAAACCACCCCGGCCAAGAGTCCTGACGTGTCTTGGAAAAAGGATCTGCCGTAAGTTTGTAAAATCTTTGGTTGAGCTTGTTTATCTTCTCAATGGTTTCTAAATCCATCTGCAGAAAGTTGAAGTTTATATATTTCGGAAATTAAGTACAAAGAACCAGTAGCCAAAAGATAATTTGATCCCTGCAAGGCCTGTTTGATGGCCGTTTCTAAATCCTCTTGAATCACAATATTTTCAAAACCGTTTTGCAATAAAAAGTCCTTTAGTTTCTGCGGATCTACGGAATTACTCACCTGATCCTGCTTTTGATTAAAAGTAGTCAAATAAATCTCTGCGAATAAAAAGCGGTAATCCAAAATGACTTGCAATATTTCTTGATAGTTTTTATTTTGTTTGATAGATAAGACTAAATTAAATTCCTGCCTTGGAAAAATCCGACTAACACTCTCCAGCAAACTTTTTATTTTTGAAGGGTTGTGAGCCCCATCCAAAATTGCCTTTTGACTGCCAAATTTTCTAATTTCCAACCTCGCCGGTAAGTTGAGATTTTGAAGAGATTTTTGCAGCCCGTTTAAATTAAGGCTAAACCCGTCTCTTTTTGCCAAATATTCGCAGGATTTTAGAGCCAAAGCACAATTTAATGCTTGATGAGTCCCAAGTAATGACAAATCACAAGACCTCCAAGAACTTGATTTATTCAAACTCTTCTGCAAATCAAAATTGTACTCAAACTTTGTCTGCTCTTCACTCAATTCAATTCCTTTGTAAGTTTTTCCCTCCTTAATCCATATCAATTGTGACCCGGCTTCCTTGGCTTCTTCTTCAAAAACTCGATTAATTTCCTCGGTTTGAAACAATTTTACCACAGTATTCTCTTCGTGAATAATCCCGGCTTTTTCTTGAGCTATTTTGACTATGTCATTACCCAAGACTTCTGTGTGATCTAAGCCAATCTCGTTTATCACACATAATTTATTTTTTTCTTTGGCAATATTGGTTGAATCCAGTAAACCGCCTAGCCCGACTTCTATAACTGCATAGTCAACTTTTTTGGCAGCAAAAATAAAGTAGGCAAGACCGGTTAATATTTCAAAATAAGTTAAATGACCGTATTCAGACAGATTAACCTTTCGAATAGCCGGATAAATTTGGTTAAAGTAATTTTCAAAATCTTTTTCAGAAATCGGTCGATTATTGAGCTGAATTCTTTCCCGAATATTCAGAATATGGGGAGAGACGGTCATACCAACATGAAAACCTTGTCCGGTTAAAATTTGACTCAAAAGATAACAGGTAGAACCTTTGCCGGACGTACCGGCAACATGAATAACCTTAAGTTTTTTTTCGGGATTGGCTAATAAAGAATGAAAATGACTAACTCTAGGTAAACCTGTGGATGCGGCGAATATTTTTTTGACATCGGCCCTGTAAGCACCTTTATCCAAGAATTCAAGTATCTGAGAATAATTCAACCACTTATCCATGGGAACAGATTAATCTTGTTTGAAACTAAGAGCTCTGTTTAAAGCTTCGATATAGGCTTCAACACTGGCGACGGTAATATCGGTATTATTGGAAGAGCCTGAAAAAAGCCTCTCCCCTACTTCCACTTTTACGGAAACAGTGGCTTGAGCATCAATACCTTGCGTAACCGCATTCACCGAATATTCCAGAAGTTTATTAGGCAAGTTGATAATTTTGTTTACTGCTTGGTAAGCTGCATCTACAGGTCCGTCACCTTTAGCGTTAGCTGTCTTCTCGCCGTCGTATTGATGTTGCAAAGTGACAGCAGCATATGGAGTACCCATTGTCCCACAAGTAATCGACATATCTACCAATTGGTAAAAGTTTTGACTGCCACTACTTTCGTTAACCAGTAAGTATAAATCTTCGTCATACACCTGCTTTTTCTTATCAGCCAATTCTTTGAACTTAGCAAAGACGGTATTTAGCTTTTCTTCTTTCAGGTCATAACCAAGGGACTTGAGACGATCTTTGAGAGCGTGTCTACCAGAATGCTTACCCAAAATCAAGCGATTTTTTTCTATACCGATATCCTCGGCTTTCATTATTTCGTAAGTTTCAGGGTTTTTAAGCACCCCGTCCTGATGAATTCCGGACTCGTGTGCAAAAGCGTTCACACCAATAATGGCCTTATTAGGTTGAGCTGCAATTCCGGTAATCGCCGTAAGTAGTTTACTGGTAGGATAGATTTCTTTAGTATTAATCTGGGAGGTTAGGTTAAAATGGTCTTTTCTTACTTTTAAAATCATTACGATTTCTTCCATGCTGGCGTTTCCGGCTCTTTCCCCGATACCGTTAATTGTACATTGAACCTCCCTAGCTCCGTTTTCGATTCCTTCCATACTGTTGGCTACAGCCAAACCCAAGTCATCATGACAGTGAGTAGAAAGAATAATCTCTTCAGAAACTTTTTCTTTGATAGTCTTGATTAGTCGACCATATTCACCGGGAAGACTGTAACCCACCGTATCAGGAATGTTTAAAGTGTCCGCCCCGGCTTCTACGGCAGCTAATAGCACTTCAAGAAGATACTCAATCGGTGTTCTGGTAGCGTCCATGGGAGAAAAGGTGACTCTAGGCGATAATGACTTGGCTAATTTGACTGAATTTATAGCCATTTGTAAGACTTCATCTTGAGTTTTGTTGAGTTGGTACTTAAGATGGATTGGACTGGTAGAGACAAAGGTGTGAATTCTAGGTTTTTTAGCCAGCTTGACAGCATCCCAGCAAGTCAAAATGTCTTTTTCCAGAGCCCTGGCCAAACCGGCCACCTCCGCTTGCTTGCAAATCTGAGCAACTTTTTGGACAGCTGCAAAATCATCCGGAGAAGCAATCGGAAAACCGGCTTCAATTACATCCACTCCCATCCTATCAAGTTGCCTCGCAATCTGAAGTTTTTCTTCCAAGTTCATGGAAAATCCGGGAGCTTGCTCTCCGTCTCGAAGAGATGTGTCAAATATTTTTACGTGATGTTGATTCACATTTTGCCTAGTCATATTAATATAAATTAAAGTAGTCGTTAAAAAAAGTAAAGTAATTCAAGTTCAAAGAAAAATCCCTTCTTGTTGAAGGGCTAAAATCGAAAGTTTCTTAAGTTTATCAAATAACCAACCGAAGAATTAGCCCAACCAAGTAAAGGAACCAAGTCTCAGGATATGATTTATATAAGTTCTAGTGTATCTGGAAAAGATCATAAGTACCTTAAAGAAAGGGAAAACTCAAATTTTGAAATTTGTCAATTCTGAAAGTGTCACAGTTTTTAATAAAAAAGGAACTACACCTATGCAAAGGCAAACAATTTATATTTTATAAACTTAACTTCTATTGTGCATATGGCTATTTCCAACAAAAACAGAACTCACACACTCGACAAAACACAGATCGTCAGAAGAGCTAGAAAATCAAATTCCAAAAGAGAATTGGTAAAAATCTTGGATGAGTTTGAATTAGCTCTTAATCTAGGCTCAAAGCTTAGCAGAAGAGAGGTAAATGAGTTAAAAGGCGAATTAACTCAACTAATGAAGAATATTGATCGATAAGCTGAGTTATAATCAAACGAACCAGCACAACACACAACAGACACAAACAAAATGCAGATGCAATAGGCCGGAAGCTCTCCGGCTTTTTTGTGTAAATATTAAATATAGTCGATCCGAACATAACCTATACACATTTGTCACGGAGAACTTGTTTCGGAATCCAATGTTGAATGGGATCCTGAAATAATAATTGTCATTCCGAACTTGTTTCGGAATCCCTTCAAAGATAGATCCTGAAATAAATTCAGGATGACGGGGCGGTTTTGGTTTTCAGGATGACCAATAGGCAAGTGACAGAGTGAAATTTGGAAATGTCTAGGTTTAAATAGGGTTTAGCTATATCAATTTTTTTGAATAATTCCGAATGCTTGAGCTTAATCTAAGCCGCAATCGCAATCCTTTTCCGGTTTCAACCCCTTAATAAAAGTCTCAAAGTCCTTGGCTACAAAAGTTATTTGAAAATCAGATTCCTGATCAACATGTACCACCTCCGGCTCTCCACTCGGGCCGCATTTTCGATAGTCCAGAGCCACCATGTCATGACCCCCTGAGGGGCAACTGCAAATATAGACCCCGAGATTAGGATACTCCCACCCGTCAATCATAAATTGACTTCCTAAGCTTCCGCATAGTGAATAGGATTTCTCCCGGCCGATACCCATGATACCGTCTATAAGTACACAATTACCGTTAAAAGGTGTTTTTTCCTTAGTAATGAAACAGTCTTTCTCCGTAAGACCTCCGTTTTGGATTCTCATGAGTTCAATATAGCTTTCAGGTAATTTGTAACCAATCTCGTTTTCTACAGACTTGATGAGCTTGTCTTCAGGGTACTCAGACTGATATTTATTTTTAGAATACTCGGAATTCTTCCAAAAATACGTAAAATCAAAATCCGTAAAATATGACATATACTTTTTTAATCTCTGTGTTTCTATTTAGACCAGTATTTTCCAATCTTCTTGTCAAATTAGCGTAATATAGCCACCTCCTCTTAAACCTAGACACTCCCAAATTTTACTCTGTCACTTCCCAAGTTTCATGCCTGAATTTACCACACAGTCACCCTGAAAAGTCGACGTCATCCTGAATTTATTTCAGGATCTATCTTCGAAGGGATTCCGAAACGAGTTCGGAATGACAATTATTATTTCAGGATCTATGTCTAAAAGAGATGTCGAAACAAGTTCGCCATGACGGCATGACAAATGTGTGTAGGTTTATATTAGGATCGACTATATTTCATAAATGACAAATCTTAAGGATTTACAAAACAAGGAATATATGGTTGTATTTGATTATAATAATTCTAATATATGAAAGTAAGTAAAAATTTAAAAATCTTAATCGCCGTTGGATCTCTTTTTGTAATTAGTGCAATTATTCTAATAACTAGTTTTTTTGTTTGGACGAATGATTCTTACTCCGATGCCCAAAGCCGATCCAATGAATTATATAAAAATGAAAAGCTTGGTTTTTCCGTGGAGGTGGACCTGACTATGGATGAAATTGAGGAATCTAATAAATCCGCAAGGTTTAGTAGTAGCCAAGGAACGTCGAAAATAACTATTTCAAAGAATAATTATTCTTCCTTCCTTTTCAAAGATGAATCATTTAATGGCATGATTGACTCATACCGGGAATGTCTGAATAACCAAGAAAACTGTATATACGAAGAATTTCGTGATATATCAAAAGTGGAAACATTTGAATTGGATGGTAGACAAGCGATTAGAATAGAAGGATTGGAAACACCGGGATTTTCAATAGACCCTTACTCATTAACAAGAATAGTTATCGATAACGGCGATAATTATTACATTTTGGAATTATCTTACAACACGGAAATTCCCTTCGAAAGCAAAATCTTTGAGAAGGCAGTGGATTCTTTTGAGATAATTTAGTCTAAAGGCTGAATATTTTTCAAATGAAATGCTTTGTCTTCTAGTCGTTTCTTGCTGTTAAAGTTTTAATAAATACTCTGCCGTTAGTTAATTTTTGACGAAGATTTGGAAAACAGACACTTTCTAAACTGCTCATCATTTTTAGGATTCAGTATATCCAATTCCCATTTTAATGGATTATTGTAAATATATTCTCGTATTCTTTGTAAATCCTTTTCATCTCGAATGATATGATCATAAAAAGACTTTTGCCAAATTGTATGATAGCTATTTATCAATTCCTTCGTAGCGGCGAATTTTAATTCGCCATCGTTTATAACGTTTTGGTTTTGGAGACACATAAAGAATTAATCACAATCAGATTCTCAATTTTTTGGAGCATAATCTATTATAATATCTTTTGAACCAATGCAACCACTGCATTAATATTAAATATGAAATATTGCTTTTTTTCACTTACTTATTCCCTTTGGCTTGGTTGTGAGTTTTGCAAAGCATCTGACAATTTTCGATTGAAGTTGATCCGCCTTTACTCCAAGCAGATACGTGGTCAGCGTCCATTTCAGAAAATGCCCAAATTTTGGTTTTATTGGCGTCATGTCCAATGGCACAGAGTGGGCAGTTGGAGACGCCGTCTTTTTTGGCTTGCTCCGTTTGTTTGGTGTACACTGTCTTTTTGGTGGCTTCGTCAAAGACTCGCACATTTAGCAGTTTTGTGTCAGTTTCTCCTCCCAAAACAAATTCAAACACTCCTTTTCGGTTTTTTACGTAGGGGTCGGCGTAAAGTTTTGTTACTTTTTCCCAAACTTCAGTTGAGTTGTATGGTTTATCATGATATTGAGCGTACAGTCTTGCCCCACTCCAAACCTCTCATTTCGTTTTCGACTCCGGTAAAGACACTGGAGACCCAATCAATTACGGTGTTGAAGTAATTTTTGAGTTCCGTAATGTTGTTGTCATAACGATGCCGGCTCATATAATCACCAATTTTGCCGCCACTTACCCAATCCAAGGCTCTTTCCAAAAAATCTTGTCTGTTGACGTTGCCGGAGATATAGGCACTCCATTTTTGGATGTTGGCGTTTTGACTGTTGCTAAACTCTTCTTTGGCCAGGGTAACGAACGAGCCGGAATAAACGGCGTTCAACAGCTCTTGGTTATTCAGAGGCACACCGGCAATGTTGATGGTTTTAAACCACTCCTTAATTTCGCTTTCTTCACCTTCACAATCGTAGATCAGCAGTTCGGTCTCCAGTATTTTGGTTTGTTTGTCCGTGGCGATTCCGCTAAAGTATTGCTCCATCCCGTTTTCGTCCTTGATGGCGAACTTGTTGGTTACAAAGCGTCCGATACTGGTAATTCTTTGTTGTCCGTCCAGCACTTCCAAGCGATCTTGATCAATTTTGTTGAAGTAAATCAGCCCCAGAGGATAGCCTTTGAGAATAGACTCGATTACGGCCACGTCTTTTTTGCCGTCAGCGTAAATATAGTTTCTTTGATATTCCGGTTGAATTGTTAGTTTGCCGGATAGACCAAAAAGCCCTTTGCCTTCCAGTTCGTTGTAGACGAAGCCGTCGCAGATGTCTTTGACCGTAATATTGGTTTTGAGCGTAGTTTGCATAATAAAATTGTTTAGTAAATTAGATGTTAGGGTTTTATTTGTTTTAACAATTCTTCTTTGGTCGGTAAATAAATTTTGTATTTGGAGACAAACAATTGATTTGAGATACCGCCAAGAGCATATTCCACTTTAATATCATTTTTTTCTGCTGATAAAATAATTCCAATCGTCTCATTATCATCTATCATATCCAAATAATGACTCCAAGTCAATTTGCCAGACACGTCTGGACTTTTTGGAAATAGCAAATAAAACTGTCTCATATAAGCAAGATTGCTCCTGCTAAAACCTTTACCAAGAGGCTTAAGATCTTTGGACAAATTCACCAAAAGCTCTTTGCCATACTCCGCTTTGATATTACCTTGCTGCTCAAATTCTACAATCAACTTGCCGATTTGCCAATAAGTTTGGACTAGAATCTGATTAACCGAACTGTAAGCTTGATTTTTGGCAGTTTGAAAAAGCTCGGTAATTTGAGCTTTTAGGGGCTGATGATTTATTACTTTTGTCATATTTTATGAAATTCGCCGACTTTAGGTTTTAAAATATCGATCAAAGATGCTGGCGGTGGTTTGGTTTTGGGAGTATATTATTTTTAGGTTGGTATAAAATATCAGGCTAGCATAATTCCCGTTTAGCGTTTTTTGTAATTTTATTTAACCAACTAGCAAATCTTGGACATTTTTCTAAAATTTTATCTAATCCGACACCTTGCAATATCAAAACCCCATCCTGGACTTTATCGTAACCTTTTATGTTTTTAAGCAATCTTTTTGACGGTGCTGTATTTGGATCGTTGTTTATTTCTTCTGGATTTTTAAATTCATTGAAGATTTTTTTGATTTCTGGTTTGTTTATTTTACATTCTTCTATATTACTATATATACTTTCTTCATCACTAAAAATCAGAGCTTCAAATTCGTGTAGTTGAATATAAGGAATAAAATTTTCAAACTTCTGATTTTGGCTAGTTTCCAATTCTTGTTTGACAGCCTGCTCCAAAAAATCTACTTTTTGCTCATTATTTGATATTTTTTGGGATTCTGGAAATTGTGGGAAATCGATTGGTAGTCCATAAAAATCAATTAAAGTAGTTATGATTGTATTTGGTTGATAGATACAATTCAAAATATCAGTTTTAAGATGATTATATTTACTTAAGCCGCCCTTAGATGATTTGATTTGAAAAACCGAAATATCAAAAATCTGTTTAGTATAAAAATAGGGTTTCAAAATTTGATTTACAAACTCTATTTCGCTATAACCCTCCACAATTACAATCAATCTTTTTGCACTCATAAAAAGTTAAATTTGACCTTTGATAACACTTTTTTGCCACAAATCACCTAGTGAATAATCTTCCAACCAACTTTGCAAGTTTTCTTTTTCCAATCGATGAAAAATAGACTGATTTTCAAATTTATCAACTGTTATAATATCTTCAGGCTCAAAATTATCCACCAAATTGATGGACTGAGTGGAAATAATTACTTGGCAGTCTTGCTGACTAACTGATTTTACCATCCCAGCAAGTTTATTTATGGCATTTGGATGAAGCCCCAACTCTGGCTCATCAATGATAATAATTTTTGGTAAATTTGGTTGCATCAAAAGAGTGGTAAGTGCAATAAATCTAAGACTTCCGTCAGATAGATGACTTGCATTAAAATAACTATCCGGGTGATTTTTTTCTACCCATTCTAGCTTAATTCTGCTTTCATCAAGTCTATCTGGTGCCAAATTAAATTTTTCAAAAAATGGCACAACAGAAGCAATGGTTTTTTCAATTCTTTTGAAACTAATTGGATGTTTTTCCTGTAAATAATACAAAAAAGCAGGCAAATTCGCCCCATCTTCTTTTAGTCTGTGATTGTCATTCAGATTAGATGTTGATCTAAGCGGAGCATTGGAACTAGTGTCGTGAAAATGGTAGATGTTATAGCTTTCTAGGTATTTTCGCAAATAAACTTCTCTCTCTTTTTTAGAGTCTTTTATTCCGCTTTCTTTTAGATTCTCTCCAATATATGGAAACCAATCTTCAAAAATACTTTGCTCCCATTTAATGAGTAGTTTATCTTTGTTTATAATTGGTTCGATTACAAAGCTATAACCGTTTTCGTATTGATGTGGTTTAAATACCAACTCACCAAAGATCTCCTCCGTCTCCTTACTCCCATAGTGCAATAAATTTTCCACTCCAGCTTTTAGGCTATAGTTTTCTAATCTTTGCTCATAAATATTATTTACTAGCTTAAAAAAAGAAATAAAATTAGACTTACCAACACCATTTGCTCCAATCAGAATATTTATTGGTCTTAATTCCAATTCCAATTCTTTGATAGATTTGTAGCCTTTAATTTGGATTTTTTTTAGCATAAAGCAATGATAATATTTTTTTTCGTTTTAGTAAAACCTATACCCCACCCCTAAACCTGATAAAAATTCTAGAGATGGATTTTGACGACAATGAAAAAATTCTTTAATATATATCATATATTCGACATTAGTCGCGTTCCCCCTTAACTGGGGGACTATTTTTTGTCTAAAAATCATACAGCTCTTTTAAGCCTGTTTTAATGTTTTGGAAATCCTTAGTATCCAATTTTCCAATTAAGGTTTGCGATCTGCGATAGTCAATAATTTTTATTTGATGCAGGCAAGCCACCATCTCAATTTTTTTGTGGGTAAAATAAACTAGCATAATTTATAATCGATTTATAATTTGTCGTTGTTGGGTTTTGGGGATTTAACTTAAAAATTAGTGTTTGGTAAACAATCATCTTTTGTTGATATAAGAAATTGAGATAAGAAATCAAGCAACAAAAAAGCCCTAATCATATTTGCTGGGGTTAAACCTCTTACATATTCACCATGCATTATTTTATGTCTATTAAAGCCAAAATCTTCTTTTTCTGGTTTTTTACCTGTCTTTGCTTTTTGAAATAAAACTAACTCACAAATATTTAAACCTATGTCTGAAGTTATTTCACGAGATTTACTCGAAAGGAAAATAAAAAGTTCTGAATGCCACTCGGATTGAGATCTATGTTTTCCATTTGTCATTTTAATCGATATTCCGTTGTTTCTCGCTATATCTAAAAGTATTCCATCAATTTGACTTATAATTACAGGTAAAATAATTTTTGCACTAGGTTTTTTTGTTTTTTTTACATAATTTACAACATCTCTAATTACAGGTATTCGCTTTTTTAAAAACTTGCTACCTTGCCATTTTTTATAAAAATCTAGAATTTCCCAATTATCTTTTTCATAAAATTTGTAAAATTCTTTCTCAATTGTTCTTCTTTTTGCATTTTCTCTGTGTGCTTCAAACAAAAAATAAATTATCTCCCTAGGTGTGTTAGGACTAATAAAAAAATGATATTTTTTACAAACTTCAAAAACCTCTTTTTCAATACCATCCTCCCAATTTCTAATTCTCTCAAAAACATCTTTAAATAAATTTGAAGGGGTAAAAGAATCCGCGATTTGTTTACTTATTCTATTTAGTTGATCAAAATAGCTTGGGTTAAGTGGAGAAAATACCTCTTGAATACTTTGTGATGGTATTAGTGTTGTTTCTATAATTGATTTTATATTTTCTTGTAGGTCGTTAAAAATATATGAATAATCTGGAATTTCTATTTTTGGAATAACAATTTCTGGTAAATCAAAAGTAGGAATTATTGGGGTGCTGATATTTTGTAATAATTTTTGTTGTTGGGCAACTTGAGCTAACAGAGGTTCCGTCCCTTTACTTAAAGTTTCTGCAATTGCTTGAGATTGACTTGCTACTCTACTTAATTTTTCTAGTTCTTCTTTGCTAAGCATATAATCTATTTTTATTCACTCACTCCCCCCACCCCTAAACCTAATAAAAATTCTTTTGTAGACTCTTTCGTTTCTTACTAGCGGTTGTGAAACGCCACTTGTTTCATCCCACAACCCTTCAGAAAAACCTCTTCCTTCGCTTTCGGTAGCTCCCAAAATCTCAAACTGCTCGGGGCTGTATTTGTCCAAAAAGCTAATCGGTACGCCCATCACTCCGTCGTAGTCACTAGGAATTGCATCTGTGAATGGAACCTCAATCGCCTCGTAGTTGTCATATTTTTGATAGCCAATTCCTTTGATTTCCTTGTGCTTACTAAACTTGATATTGTCCGCCATGGTCATCAGCGGCAACGGTTGATGCCTCCGCCCATGGTCAAGATTAGTGAACCAAACTGAAGAAATATTTTTCATATTAACTCCATCAACAACTTTATCTACATCGTTTGTATCTTTAGTTTCAAACCACATTCCACCAGACCACTCTGTTCTTCCAGACCACATTTTATCTTTTTTGAACAAAGGAAAAACCTCTTTATAAGTTACACAATTCTTATTCCCTACAATTAGAAATTTCTTATCATTTTCAATTAGCCAGCCCAAGAAGTCTCGAAACAGGCTAAAAGGCGGATTGGTGATGATAATATCCGCCTCATCTCGCAGTTTTTTTACCTCCTCGCTCCGAAAATCGCCGTCACCCTCCAAATAGCTCCACTCCAGGTCGTCCACATTAATTTTGCCGTTGTTGTTTTTATCCCTAACCAAAGTAAAAATCTTGCCATTCACCTCCGTTTTCTCCTCGTCAAACTGCGGGTCTTCCGTTTCAAACAAAGTTGGTTGATACTCCCCCTTGTGGGTTTTGCTATTGTGAGCGTAACTGGTGCTAATCAATTTTTTGAGTCCGAACCGTTCAAAATTCTGAGCAAAATACTTGGTAAAATTGCTCCACTCAGGATCGTCGCAAGGTAGCAAAATCGTCTTGTCACGAAACACATCCGGATTGTATTCCAAATAAGCGT
>CAYSWH010000026.1:0-18055 GCA_964434775.1 uncultured Candidatus Saccharibacteria bacterium
TGTTGACTACCGGAGCCGGAGTCTTGGTATTTGGTAGTATTGGAGGCTATTGGTTAATTAAGAGGCAAAGGCAAAAGAGAAAAGGACTCTAGCATTTTAAGCAGCTGATTATAATAACTTTTGACAGACCGATTGAAAAAGGAATATAATTTATTCAATGCCCTGAATTTGTTTCAGGGTTTTTTTTGGATGTTTTTTCTTAATAAAATATCAAACATTCATAAATGTTTCAAACTGGTATTGATACCCGTCTTAATAGGGATTATTGGTTTACATCTTCTATTACTTCCTGCTCGAACTTAACGATTTCTTCAAAAAAGTCATTTTGCAAAAGAGCTGTTTCGATTTGCTTATCAATACCGAAAATAATGGCCACTCCTACCAGGATAAATAAAACTCCCATTACTCGACGAAAGACACCTTTTGGGTCAGCTACTATTTTTAGTTTATTAGTTAACTTTCGTCCTAGCAAAGCAATGATTAATAGAATAAAACCCAAACCAAGGGAGTAAACAATTATATAAACGAGTCCCTGCCAAAAATTAACCGGTAAAACAGTAGCCAGAATAAGTGCATATGTGGGACTACAACTTGTAAATACTGGCCCTAAAGAAACTCCCATTAAAATGTTCTTTACCAAACCTTGCTTTTCTTTTGATTTATCCAAAAGAGAGTTCGATCTATCTTGAAGCTTTAATGTAAATGATATTTTTTCCCATATTTCCGGAAATAAATAACTTATACCAAGACCGACAACTAAAAACCCTGAAAGCAATTTCCAAACTATCGGATCAACTCCGATTAATACAGTACTGGCTTTCAAGATCATTGTAAAGACAATAATAGAAACCACTAAAGAAAGAATCATTACCAGGATCTCTAATTTTTGTTTAGCCGTAACTGATCCTCCAATTATTATTGGTAATATAGGTAAAACACAGGGAGTAATTACAGTTAAAACTCCGGCGGCAAAAGATATTAATAATAATGTCATAAGTTATAGTTTACTCATGCTTCAAATTTAAGGCAATAGAATTTATACAATAGCGTTGTCCTGTCGGTTTGGGACCATCGGGAAATACATGACCCAAATGAGAACCGCACTGCTTACACATAACCTCTATTCTGGTCATTCCAAGACTTTTATCTTCTTTAAACAGCAAACTTTCTGCTGAAATCGGCTCAAAAAAACTAGGCCAACCCGTTCCTGAATCAAACATCGTTTCTGAGGAAAAAAGTGGGTTACTACAAGCTCCGCATGCATAAATCCCTTTTTCTTTATTATAATTAAATTTTCCGCTGAATGGAGCTTCGGTGGCTTTCTTCCTCATGACCTTATACTTTTCCTTACCAAGTATGCTTTCCCATTCTTCTTCGCTTTTTTTTATTTGAGTCATATTGATTGGAAATCATGATTTTCTTTTTTACTATAAATATTCAAAGATAACTTGAGATCGTTTACACTATTTTTATATTTAATAAAACTTAACTCCTAAATATTTATTTGCAATAATCAACCTCCGTTACAATACTTTATTTTTTTCACCCGTGAACATTTTACTTGTTGTTTTTTTAACATTCCAACAACAGAACTGCTAATCATTCTATTCATCTTTGGCAAAGTCAGCAATAGCACTAACACTTGATAGTAAACCCATCTGACGAACTTTATTTCCACTCTCATCGACTTTAACAAAGGTATGCTGTGTAGTTACTCCGTATTTCTGCCGCAAGTCGGTAGAGGAATCATAATCGGCTTTCAAAATTGTTAGGTCTGACGGAATTTGATCAAGGTTGTCATTAATGTTACTATCTGCAACTTTACAAGTCGAACACCAAGAAGCATGAAAAAATATTACTACATCTCCATTGGCCGCTCTTTGAATTTTGTCCTCTGAGTAATTTTCATAAACTCCTCCGACAGTTTCATTCGCGGTTGAAGTTGAATTACTTTCTGGGCTTGCCTTCTGATCCATATCCCCTTCCAAAATGTGTCCTGCCGGAGCCGGATCACCGTCATTGGGTTCAATAGTTAAAACATATCTGTTGTAATCTGAGTAGTCTGTTGAGGTCATGTATTTATTAACATATTGTCCGTCTTCTATAGTCAATTCTCCTGTGCTGATAAAATCAAAAGGTTCCGGCCTAACTATCCATCCTTCATAAAAATTATCTCCACTAGGTTCGGGAAGATTTTCAAATGTAGCAAGAAGGGTATATTCACCATTTGCAAATTTGTACTTTGCTTCTCCGGTAGCATTTCCTTCGGTTTGAACTCCAAGCAAAAGAGAGGGATCTTCAGTTGCAGTTACATCAACCAAGCTCCCTTGAAACTGGAAGTCGTCCATACTTATGCCCTCGACATCCATTTTCCCGTTATCAGTTGAAGGATCTCCGTCCATTACGTCACTTTCTTCATTTTCTGATTCGCCATCTTGATCATCTTGATTGACTACTTCCTCCTGATTATTGCTTTCTGATTCATCCGATCCTGAAGTAAAGGTCAAAACCCCTATCCCAATTATAACAATCAAAGCAACTAAGCTTCCTCCAACAATAATTTTTTTATTCATAGAACATTTTTTAAGTTATAATATAAATGTTAAGTTAATTAATTAATTTTTTCAAGTTTTTTTGTCAAATTATACCCCGGTATGGTATATTTTAATTGACTTATTAATTGACAGTTTTGTTCTTTTCTACTACATTTAATACTAGAATATAGTGCGGGAATATTTAATCAATCAACTAATAATAAACGAATTCATATTATGAATAACTCAAAATATGTTGGTAAACACTTTCAGTTTAGCCCAAAAGATAAAAATGACTTAGTGATGTCCTTAAGTAGAATTATCGGACAATTGCAAACAATTCGTATGGATGTGGAAAATGATAATGCCTGTGACCAAAGCCTTACCCAAATACTTGCAGCTAGAGGCGGTCTTTCCAAAATTGCTAAAGAAATGGTCGGCAGAGGTGTATTGGACTGTAAAGACACCTATTCTAAGGAAGAGTTTGAGACAATTCTCAAAAATATACTCAAGCTGGATTAAAATTTGTTAAGAGAGGTGGCAGGCGAAGCCTGACGGGGTGTTTTGTTAATTTAAAAATAAAAAGTAAAAATATGAATTGATTTGTCCTGAACACAATTTCTACCATCTTTAAAAATAAACCTGTCACCCTGAACTCGTTTCAGGGTCTATTCTTACGAGATGCCGAAACAAGTTCGGCATGACCGGATTGTTTTTTTTGTCAAAGAAGGTGAAACATTTTACTGAACCGAAGCCATAAAGTTTACGCTGCAACGAAAATTTAATTTTGCTTGTTGAATTCTCAATTTTGAATTCTCTTTCCCCACCCGGGGGAAATGGCCTAAGGCCAAAGGGGGTGGGGAGTGCCTGAGTGGATTGTTGAATTTTTTGAATCGGCTGGAAAGAAGGCACGGGAATAATTCAAATCTATAATTACTCAGTAGTTCTTCTCCTGATCCTGGCATGGTCTAAATTTTCAAAAGTTGCCAATCTACCTAACCAAGCTAATTCTACTTGTCCTGTTTCTCCATTTCGGTGTTTAGAAATGATTATATCTGCAATTCCCTTTTTCTTGGTTTCCCGGTGGTACATCTCCTCTCGATGAACAAACATCACTATATCTGCGTCTTGTTCAATAGACCCGGATTCTCTCAAGTCTGAAAGCATAGGACGTTTATCATCCCTACCCTCAACACTCCTGGACAGCTGAGACAAAGCTAAAATCGGAACATCCAGCTCTTTGGCCAGCATTTTCAGTCCCCGACTTATCTCACTCACTTCCAATACTCTGCTACCTCCGTAATTTTTAGCCGAAACCCCACTCATAAGCTGTAAATAGTCTATTACAATCAAACCGATGTTGTGTCTAGACTTGAGTCTTCTAGCCTTAGTTCTAAGCTCTAAAATATTTAAACTTCCGCTGTCATCAATCCATACCGGAGCTTGTTCCAATTGACCTATGGCCACACCTAAGCGCATAAACTCATTGTTGCTTTGATCATCGGATAAATGACCGCTACGAATTTTGCGGAGTTCTATTCCCGAAACCGAGGAAATCATTTTATCACAGAGTTGATCCCTGCTCATTTCCAGACTAAAAAATGCTACCCCGTCACCGGAATTTATGGCTACTCTTTTGACAATTTCCAAGGCCAGAGAAGTCTTTCCCATAGACGGCCTTGCCGCCAAGATAATTAAATCGGATTTTTGCAAGCCACCCAGAATATTGTCTAAGTCGGCAAAACCGGTAGGTATTCCTCTATACTCTACCTTTTCATTATGCAACCGATCAATACGTTCATATGTTTCCAACAAAATCTCATTGAGCGGAGTAAAGTTCTTGTCAATGTTATCCAGAGAAATGTCGTAAATCATTTTTTGTGACTCCTCCATTAAGCTGGTAATCTCGTTGCCGCCGGTCACTGCCAAACTCTTGATTTTATCCGAAGCCTGGATAAGACTCCTCAGAATATGCTTTTTTTTGATAATTTCGGCAGTATATCCGGCACTGCTGGAGAGAGAAGATTTGGAAATTAGTTCTAATAAATAATCGTTGTGAATAGAGTTTTTCTCCTGCTCACTAACATTAGGTTGAAATTTTAGGGCATCCAGCAAAAAAAGATTATCAATCGGCTTACTCTCACTCCAGAGTTTAATCATCAAGGAATAGACTACTTCATTTCGCTTGTCGTAAAAATAATAAGGTTTCAGAATATCCGCCACTTCCTCCATGACTTTGCTATTTAGCAGGATCATTCCGAGCAAGGCCTTCTCAGCCTCCACGTCACTGGGCAATTCATAATGAAATTTTTCTGCTTTATCGGTTGACATGCAATTATTTATTTTTTATGCTAAGTTCTCGCTTTTTATTATGTGTCAATTTGTTTATTGTTTAAACAATTTTAAATTAAAAATCTTAGGCTAATGATATTAGAGATTTAAATTAATAATATTATCTATTGCAAGCGAAATTTCTTATAGTCAAACACAGGCTCCTTTTCAATAAGAGTTTTCATTAAATCATCCCTTAACCATAAAAAGTTAATTGCAAAAATTATGGCTAGAAAAAATGAATTATCCAAAAATAGACTCCTGGAAAGTAAAATACTGGCGGTATCTCCACTAAAAGTAATCAAATCTTGGTTTGAATATATCGTTATAAGAAAAAAAGAATTCACTACTATTTTTATACTCAACCTAATTATAGTTTCCCATTCCAATCTTACAAAAAACTTTTCTTTTTGGGATTTAAAATATGCTATAACATATAATACGCTTGAATAAAATAGTCTGATAATAAAGAATAGTGTAAACAGTGTTATTAACACAAACAACAACCACATAGTAAATATTTTCAATAGCATAAATTAATTGTATAGTCAAAGGTGTGCCGATTTGCAAAAAAAATAATGAATCAGAGATTACCCACCATATCTCCGGAAAGTTCTCAGTATTTTGCAGAATTGGTGCATATGTCTAGGAATTTGGTCTATAATATTAGAAGTAGGTATCCTGATCTCTTTGATGATTATGCTACCACATATTTAGAACCGATGACCTCTACGCATGAGGCATGCCAAATTTATCCACCGGGAATAATTCTAGTGGCTGCAGTTACAGAGTCCGGAGATCAGCAATTATTACAACTGCTTGCAAGCCTGCCGGTAGACTATGAAAGTTGGGATTATCCGTTAGAAGTAATTTTGCGGGAAGCAATGAAACATCTTAACGATCAATTTGAAAACGAATATGGAAAATTAAATAAATATATGGAGTCACAGATTAATTACTTAAAAAATAATAGTTTCAACCTTGACGAGGCTACTTGTATATTTTTTCATAACCTAAACATAGATAATTTGAATTTGAATGAGTTAAGACTTTTAAATTTAAGAATCAACGACAATCATTTAAACGCAGCTATCACATCACTAATCAAACATGGAGAATCATTAATTCAACAAATAGATCAATTTCAATCAGTCTCCTTTCGAATTACTCTAACTATAACAAGGATTCATCTTATTCAACAAAATAAAAAAACAAAGAGAGAAAGTGTAAAAAGTAATGTAGTCCCACAAGTAATACATGATTTTGATGAAGAAATAATGATGAGATTAAGTTCAAGTAATAATGCAGACCCTGAAGTTGATCAAGAATTTAAGGACATTTCCATCGTAAAGATCGATAAAACGCCGTCTCGCCAAAACATCCGTGCGGAAATGAGAATGTTGGATAGCGAAAACAAAATGATAAGAGACTTACAAAGAATACTTAACGTTTTAGACATTACTCTTAAGCTAATGGAAGAATATCAGGAGGAGACCTCTGCCCACTCTGAAGAAATGAGTCTAATCTTAAAAGGTTTTTATTCTTATCTTATTGCTACCGGACACTTAGGAAGTAACGATCTCTTATCAAGCCACACCGACCCCGGCTACGATCAAAGTGAATTCCAAGCCGGGCTTCAATCTGAAGTTGAGAAAATAAGAATGCATGACATGATGCTGATTGCCTTACTTCATGATATTGGTAAATTAATGTCCTTACCGCTAAGCATACTAAGAAAAAGCAGGAAACCAAGCAACATTGAGTGGAGTACTTGCAACGAAAGACACACTATATTCGGATATCAATTAATAATTGAGGTAATAGGTTCAGACCTAAGAGACTTACCTCCAAGAATAAAAGTTATCCTGGGTTGTGTTCTTTTTCATCACTATCCGAGATACCCGAAACCGGACCAAATGAACAGCGAAGTACAAGCTTTTCTTAATGATTCTTTTTTTTACAAAAAATACAGAGAAATGCTTGAGCTGGTAGATATTTATCAGTCTCTGGTGGCTGAAAGGCCTTATAAAAGAGTATTCTCTCCAGCTGAAGCACTAAGGATTATGGAGGAAGATGTGGCAAGAGGAGCCTTTGAAGAGGAACTTCTTAAATTGTTTGAGCGATACCTCAAGGATTATGTCTATCTTGATTGGCAAAACAACGATAGCTTTTTCCATAGACCCAGAGAAAGTCACGGTAATGATCTTACTGGCATCCCCGTCTATCCTTCATTTTTTTCTGAATAAGCATAATTGCCTTTTTATAATTTCCCCATTCACACCTGTTGCTTTGTAGTATGTCAATATTTGACTTCATGAAGTCACTGGCCTCTTGGGTGGTCCAACCAATTTTTTTGAGATTGTTGGTAATTGTTTTATTGGGGTAGGCCAACAGTCCCTTGAGAGTATTTTTTGCTTCCAGTCTTTTTTGTGGACTATACAGTAATTTTGACAGTAATTCTGAATGATTAGCGGACTCTGAATATAAGTTCTTTGGTGTTCCGGTGATTAAGACAGATTTTACTTTGGGCTGAGGAAAAAAAGCACTTGGTGGGATCTCGGTTACAATTTTGCAGTCCCAAAAGAGATTCATCCAGGCTCCAAAGAATTGAAATTTTGTGTCAGCTTTGGTAATTTTTTGAGCTACTTCTTTCTGGAGGATAACGGCAAAGGGGATTCGCGGGAAGTTGATAGCCAAATCCACCAAAATTCTGGAACCGACATTAAAGGGAAGGTTGGAAACAACCAAAAACGGTGCTTGCAAAAATTGGTTAATTTCCATTCTTTCTTTGGAAGTTAAATGTTCATTTTGTGCTATACTCCTTTGTTTTTCAGTCTCAGGCTTAAAGAAGTCAAGAACGTCTGCTTGGATTATTCGTAAGTTTGCCTTATTTTCAAATGACTGCCTGAGAAAACTAACCGATTCCTCGTCTATCTCCAAAGCCAAAATATTCCTTTCCAAAGACAATAGCCCTTGAGTCAAATCACCTTCTCCGGGACCGATTTCTAAAATTGCATAGTTTTTAAACTGATCGGCAAAATCACCTATTTTACTCAAAACCCGCTCTTTAATTTGATGATTAACTAGAAAGTTTTGTCCGAACTTCTTTTTGGCGGTTAAGGTAACTCTTTTATTCATCCGTCAATAATTTGCTTTTTTTGTATTTCTTTGTCAAAATTAAGATAATTACTTTATAAGCAAACTTAGAAACACAGAACGTTCATGCCAGTCTATCAAGTTCCTCAATTTTTGGATGCCGGTAATAAAATCTTGGGCCCGCTTAATGCCAGGCAGTTTATCTATACTCTAATCGGAATCGGGGTTAACTTTGGTTTGTATTCTCTAATTCAAAGACTTCTACCGGGAATTAGTTTTTATGCGGCCATTTTTTGCCTACCGACTATCGCTCTGTTCGGTTACTTGGCTTTTGGTAGTTTTAATGGACGAGATGCTGAAATCTATGTCCTCAAATTAATACTATACATACTTAAGCCAAGAGAAATGACCTACAGAAGGCTTCCGTATATTGACGATTTGAACAGACAGTTAAAGGAAGTTACTCATTTTAAAATCAATAAACGCTGGGAGGAAGCCACAAAAAGGAAAGAGGAGATTGAGAAGGATAAATATTATAACTTTAATGCGGCCGATGCCGAAACGAAGGCCAAGAGAATAAGAGAACTGGGCTTGGCCATAGATAAAAGCTTTACAAATTCGCTGACACAAATAAAAAAAAGGGAGCTGGTTATCAAAGACAAGCAGAAACTTCTTAGCCGGAAAGACCAAAAGGAATCGAATTCAGACGTACTCCAAGTTAATGACCTTAATTATTCATCGGAAAGCAGTTACCGTCAGGCTACTTCTCTCAATTATTTTGAAACAGATAAAAACCATGATTAGGTCGAATAATCATTAAAAACATATTCCTTTACGTTAAGTCTTTTGTTTGGTATACTAATGGCAACAAATTATAATAACAAGTATTAATATGGCCACCTTGATAGCTCTAATCATTTTATCTTTCCCGTTTGTTCTTTTTTTCCTGCTAATTCTTTTGGTTTCCGGTTTTTTTATTGTTGAACAAAAGACCAATGCCATCGTAGAAAGGTTTGGGAAATTTAATCGTATTTCCAAGCCCGGACTTAACTGGAAAATTCCGATTATTGATCGGGTAGCCGGCAGATTAAGCCTTAGAGTAAGGCAACTGGATGTTCAAGTAGAGACTAAAACATATGACAATGTCTTTATTCAAATGGTTGTTTCAGTACAATTTTATGTGCTGCAAAATAGAGTTTACGAAGCTTTTTATTCATTGGATAATCCGGAAAATCAAATCCGTTCATATATTTTTGATGTAGTCAGAGCTCGAGTACCAAAAATTAAATTGGATGATGTTTTTGAAAAAAAAGATGATATTGCGGTCGCCGTAAAAGATGAACTGGCTCAAGTTATGGATGATTTTGGTTACGGTATTACAAAAACCCTAGTAACTGATATTGACCCTGATCCCCAAGTAAAAAGTGCCATGAATCAAATTAATGCTGCTCAAAGACAAAAAGTCGCTGCTATTGAAAAAGGAGAAGCCGAGAAAATTATGATGGTCAAAGCAGCAGAAGCAGAAGCTGAAAGCAAGGCTTTACAAGGAAAAGGAGTCGCCGATCAAAGAAAAGCCATCATTGACGGTCTTAGAGAGTCTGTAGGTGAATTTCAAAGAGATATCTCCGGAATCAATGCTCAAGATGCCATGAATCTAGTGATTATTACTCAATATTTTGATACCCTCAAAGACATTGGTAACTCTTCCAAAGCTAATACAATCCTCATACCCCATTCTCCCAATAGTGTTAACGACATTTCCAATCAAATAAGGGAGGCTATGATTACCGCTAACGAAGTAAGCAAATCTGCTAAAGACTTGGGGCTTGAAGAAGAACAATAGTCTTTAATTCAACAAAATTCCAAGATCAACTATATTAAGTAAAAACTTGCATCTTGATTTAACCGCCCAAATCAATTTTAGCCGCTATAAAGAAAACTGTTTACAAAATGGATTATTGTTTGTATACTTTTAATAGAAGGAGAATAAACACAAACAATATGGCTAAAAAGGTAAGAAAAAACAAACAAACAAACACAAAAAAACAAATTCAAGAAGAAAACGGTTTTCACTATGGAGACAGCGGTTTTCAGATTGAAACTGTCAGCCCGGCTTTTAAAGACAAAAGTGATATAAAAAATAACCTGCAATCAATGGGTTTACTCAAGAGTAAAGGCATAAAAAACCTTGGTATTCTGCTGCTCTTTGGAGTTATTTTAGGCGGTCTTGTAGGTGCTTTCCAACAAGCAACGTCCGGAGATAATTCAAATGCTTCCGCAAAAAGTCCTGACACCGAAGCTATCGATCTTCAAACAGGCTATCCTGTAGAAGACCTCTACGAAATTGAGAAAGAGAGAGAGAATGAGCCGGCTCAACCTGAAAGGGAAAGCGTTGAAATTATCTTAGAATAGATAAGCAAAATTGCTGAAGCCTGACCAGGCATTATAAAGTTAAACTTCAAACCGGCATGTCCTTGTTTAAAAGACTTCTTTTTATAAATGATATCGAGCAAGTCCACGAAAAAAAGACTATCGAAAAAATCAACCAAAACACCCGGTTTTCTTTAAGTTACATAATTCTACTAATCAGCTCGACAGTAGTAACTACTTTGGGTCTTTTAATGAATTCTTCGCCTGCAGTCATTGGAGGAATGATTATTTCTCCGCTTATGTGGCCATTGATGAAAATTGCCATAGGTATTTCCTATAACAAAAGGTCTTATCTTAGAGAGGCCCTTACTCTTTTATTTTTTTCAATCATCCTAACTTTAGGAAGCTCTTTTTTTATTGCTCTGCTCTCGCCTATTAAATTAATTAATGATGAAATTCTATTACGAACAAATCCAAATTTTATCGACCTGATAATAGCTCTAGGAGGAGGTTCAGTGGCAGCCTTAGGTATGATTCAACCAAGAATTTCCGAGAGTTTAGCTGGTGTAGCCATCGCTACGGCTTTAATGCCTCCTGTTTGTGTAAGTGCTATTGGTCTGGCACTTGGAAATTACGAAATATCTATTGGCGGATTTATTTTATTTGCCGCTAATGTAATAGCCATAATCTTTATAAGTACTCTTATTTTTACGTTGGTAGGCATTAAAAGAGAAGGTGAACCGGTTTTTAAAAGTAGAGGTATTATCTTTATTACCTCCATGTTAATTCTCACCGCCATTCCGTTATTTTTCTTTATGAGAAACTACGCCTTTAGAAATGTGGCATATGATAGAGTTCAGGCGGCCTTAGTAGATAACTTAGAGGAAATATCACCCTCCATTGCGGTTGACAATATCCAAACCAAGTTTGTGAAAAAAAATAACCAAGAGGTGGTTGACGTGGAAGCAGATGTAAGACTCCCAAATGACCTTTCTCTAAACTATCAACAACAACAAATCCTTAAGAATGACTTGGAAAATGTGCTGGAAAAGCCGGTCGACCTAAAGTTAAATTTATCACCCACTATTTCAATAATCACGGAAGAAGATATCCAAAAACAAGATTTTAAGACTCAGTTAAAAGACACTATAGTTAATGAAATCGAAAAAATTGATGATAGTTTTAGTATAGAAACACTGGAAATTACTAACCTGGAAGAACAAAACAAAAAAGGATGGCAGGCTTCTTTGGTAGTTTACAGCGACCCCTCGGTAGTCTTTACAAGCAAGCAAAAACACGATTTGGAAAGTTTAATTGAAGATAATTACGGTCAAAAGGTTAATATTAATGTAAAAATAATTCCAATTGTACAGCTTAAAACCGAAGATGATATTGAAAGCCAGGAATTAAGAAAGAGAATAGAATCCACTGTCAAACAGGCCTTTTCAGGATTAGGCGAAGAAGTAGAGGTTTCCTCTGTAGAAGTTGAAGAGATTAGCACCGAAATCAAAGATGAAAGCAACCAAATTAATGTAAGAGTAGAGATAAAAATTCCAAATGCTGAAGATCTCAAACAAACTGACTTAAACTTTATAAAAAATATCTTAAATAACGAGTTCAAAGATAAAAAGATCAGATTGTACTTAACAGTGATTGAAAAACAAACGCTCAATTTTTAGGATCACAAGACCATTCTTGTAATATTCGGTAAGGGTCGGTAAAACCTTGCCTCCCTAGAAAAGCCAAAACTTTTTGCTTGGTTCTAAAATCCAAACTATTCCAATTCTCAATATGATATTTCTTTTCGAGCTTTTTTTGGATATTCTTATCAACTTTTTCCGTCACATTTGCAAGTAACCCTAAAAATAACTCCTCCGGAATTTTTCTTTGTCTTAGCTTCTGCTGTAACCAGGCCGGTCCTTTTTGACCCTGATATTTGTAGATTATGTTTTCACCTAAGCGCTTATCATCGATTATCTTTTTTTCTTCTAAATATGAGATAACCTCCAAAGACTCATTTTCTTCAAAACCTTTGACATATGCTTTATTTAAAAGCTCCTCTTTGCTATAATCTTTTCCGGTCAATAAATCCAAGAAATATCTATGAATCCGAGAGTTCATGTCCTAATTATTTACTAATTCTCTAAAAGTCTTTTCAAAAGTATCTTCTGAAAACTTGTAAGCACTCTTTCTAATTTCATCCTCATTCCAATCTTTCTTTTTTTCAAATTCCAAAATTGCATTTTTAAAACTTTCTTTGTTTTGCTCTGAAGAAAAAACTCCGTTAACTCCTTCGCTCAAATATTCC
The DNA here is from genome assembly GCA_964434775.1 of uncultured Candidatus Saccharibacteria bacterium. Lineage (GTDB taxonomy): Bacteria > Patescibacteriota > JACMRA01 > JACMRA01 > JACMRA01 > CAYSWH01. Next base: position 12,640 of record CAYSWH010000026.1, read on the forward strand.
AAAGCACCACCGGCTTTATACATTATAAGAGGAGTTCCACTTGCTAAAACTTCCACAGGTGCAATACCAAAATCTTCTTTACCGGGGAAAATAAAACCCTTGCAGCCAGACAAAAGATCTCGAATTTTCTCGTCCGACACCCTCCCCGTAAATGTTATCAAACCTTTAGCCTCCGGTTTATTATTTTCAAACTCCCGAACTTTCTTTTTAAGTTTATTGGTTTCTCCTTCAAACCCCGACTCTCCGGCAATTATTAGTTTGCGATTCAACTCTAGACAAGAATCAATAGCTAAATCCAAACGTTTATGAAAACTAATTCTCCCAAAATATAGGTAGTAAGGCTTATTTTGCTCACACTTTCTTACTACTTCTGAAAACTTTTTTATGTTAATAGGAGGGTAGATGACACCGGATTCAGTTTGATATACTTTCTTAATTAATGATTGAATATACTTGGAATTCCCGTACCATTGACAACCGGCTTGATTAAGCCTTTTTACGGCCCCTAAATCAACCCTTCTAAGCATTGGTTTAATAAAAGGAATTATCAATCTATATACAGGATTTAAAGAAGCATGATCGGTCTCCGTAGTTAAATTATACAAAAATCTTGTTGGTGTATTGCAATAGTGGATTATTTTTTTACATCTTTGTGGTTTTACGTTTTTACCACAATAAGTAGATGAATAGATGACTACGTCATAATCTGAAACTTTTAAGAGATTCATTACTAAAGGGTAAAGCCAGAAAAAATGTTTGAAGTTTTTCTTGAAAACGGGCAAGAATCTTTGAAGGAAACTTGTTCTAATTCTCCCTTCAGTACCCGCCCTGGCATAATAAGGAGAATGTAAAAATTTTTCCGGAGTGAATATTGATGTATATAGATGAGCCTCAGGAAATATCTCCAGCCATTTTTCTACAACCTTTTCCGCACCTCCGAACTGATGCAAGTAATCGTGGACAATAGCAACTCTCATCTCATTTTAACTATATTTTTATCAAGAAATTATTTACTTAAATGCCCTTAATATGTCAAATTCTTAAAGCCTGTAGTAATCCCGTGTTGATTTTTTCCTTCTCACCTTAAGCAAGGAATCATTATAATTAAATCCAAGAAAAGAGCTTAAAGCATGTAATTTGCTTGACTAAACCCAACCTACCTTATCTACTTTACCCTATTGATTTACCATACAAAATAATAACATTAATAAAAGTCAGATAAAAGGAATCCATTCTCGCAATTCCTGAATTTAGTCTCCCTCACAATCAGTTTTTAATATAACAGTTATCTCTGATTGATTTAATTGGGTTTTTTTGTTGGCCAACATATTACCATGATCGTCCTTTATTATTATGTTAGCCATGCCTTTCATATGAATTTCCCTTATAAAAGGAGTGGTGAAGGTATTTCCTTGTTCATCTACAGATAGAATGTAATTGATCTTTGATCCATCCTCGGACAAGCTCTGGATTTCCGTGAGATAATTCCTCTCTTCTCCCGTTCCTTGACAAAATGCTTTTACAGACAGGGTTGTTATATTATCAGCACTGGCGAACATACCGCTTTCACTAATAAAGGCATATGAACCAATACCGCCTGCCGTAACCAACAAAGCAAATATAGCGAATAATGCAGAAATTCTTTTCTTTCCAATCCTTTCAATTAATTTACCCTTCCGGCTTTTAAGGATTGTCCGGCCCACCTTTCCTTTTAGAAAATTACTGGATTTTTTATTGGACATTTCATTTATACTTTTATTTTTAATATTATAATTATAATTTAAATTTTCTTCATTGACAAAAACAATTTACGTTGACAATAAGCAGAAAAATATTTATTCATAGAGTATGAAAGTTTTGCTTAGAAATTACATTTGGAACTTCTTCTATTTTACTCCGGGATTCGGGGTGTAGTTTCTAATTGAATTTTTCAGTTCAACTACCCCCTTGCAAAAGGGGGATTTTTTTTAAAATAATTTTAAAATGCTATGACAAAATTACAACAAATGAAAAATCCGGAAATCCGGATTATTGCCGGACCTGATTCAGTTGACGAAAATAACATTGAAGAACTTTACCAGATTGCAGAAATAAAAGCCGGTGGTAAGGGAGCCGTTCACGGAGCAAGAGTAGTCGGATTAAAATCAAGAACTTCTTTTGACGAAAACAATACCGATAAAGGATTCATGGGTTATGATTTTGATGTAATTATGAGGAACTTTGATATCTTCGGTCTTGGAGGTAAGGCTGATGATCTTAAACCTCTTCCAAGTGTTTTAATTGCTGAAAAATTACAAAAAGAAACGGGCCTTTTGTGTGCCACGGAAATTATGTTGCCGGCTATTCAGTTAGCTTGTATCGCCAAGTCTTTTAAGTTTAAGCCTTTTTTGGTGTGGAACTCAGCGGTAGATCAGCTGGGATGGCATGTAAGACAAATGGCCGGTTTTGCTCAAGAATACGATTGGGTTGTCGGTCTAAAAAACGGTAAATGGCTAGGTGAAGAGTATGAAGTTGCCGAGTCTTCTGACTATGATCAAAAAACCAGTATAGAAACTACCTGGGACGGACTTGCTACCTACTCTTCATTAGCTCCGGAAACCGTGTTTATTCAAAGAGGATGTGACCTGCCTAGAAAAGGTGAATATAGAAATTTGCCCATTCATCATACTGCCCGCCGAACAAAATTAAGGAATCAAAGAAAGGGAATTAAGATGTTTTTTGATCCCAGTCATTCCCTTGGACCCAAGTTGAGAGATCAAATTGTAGACAAAACTGTAGAAGCCATGAAAATGAAGTTGGATGAAGAAACATACTTGTATGATGGTGTTTTGATTGAAGTAGGAACTGCCAAGTGTGATACTTATCAACACATAACTGTAGCCGAACTTCAAGAGCTCACACAAAGATTGGCCGAATTTAGAACTCTGGAAGGGAGGTAAGATTTTAAGTTAATTAGAAAAAACAGGCCGGAAACACCGGCTTTTTTTATTAATTTAATTACAGAACTGTAATTATGTAGCAATAATTGCTTATTTTTAACATCATTTGACATAATTAGGATTAGTGTTTATTATTAATCGTAAGTTACTAAACATTAATATTTAGTGCTCATAATAATTTAAAATTTAAGAATAATACATATGTCTAATACCAAAAAAATAGTTCGATCAAGTAAACTAATTAACAAAAAAATAATTTCAGACACAACAGATAAAGAAATCGGGAAATGTTATGATATAATTTACAATTTTGCCGACTTACAAATTGAAGCAATAATAATCGACCAAAAAGGTCTACTTAGCAACTCCAAATCTGTTCTCTCAAAATATATAAAGGATATAGCAAGTGATCAAATTACAATTTACAAAGACATTCCGGAGCAGGTGGCTAAAAATATTTCTGCTAGAATTACAAGTGTAATCAATGAAGATGAAAGTATTCAAAGAGCCAAAATCGTAACCGACAAAGATGAAGAGATTGCCAAGGTTAATGATGTTCTATTTGATCCCGGAACAATGAAAATAAAAAAAATCGAGGTTAGTCAAGGAATTCTGGAAGACGCCATAAGCGGTCACAAAATCATTGATGTAGATAACATAATCAATATCGGCTTTAATCGACTGCTAATTAAAGAAAAAACTAAAGATGATTTACAAAAAGAAAACCAAAACCTGACTCTCAAGGAAGTAAAAGAAAAATTAGGAAAGGCCCTTTCTGAAACAAAAAAAACGATGCAAGAAACCAAAGAAAACGCTTCCAAAAAAATAACTAAATCAGACAATAACAACAGCTCCTTTAAAAAGGCCGCCAAAGAATTTGCAATTGGAAAATATTTGACTTTGACCATAACGGATCAAGAGGAGAATGTTATTGGTCGAAAAGGTGAGGTAATTACCCAAGAAATAGTTGATAAAGCTGAAGAAAACGGTAAATTATCCAAAGTAGTGGCTAACACCTCGGGAAAGATGAATGTTCCTTTTTAAGCAAAATTATATTTTAAAAGAAAAATTAAGTCTATGTCTATTATTAATTATTCCCCTATAATCAAAGAACTTCACGAGAAAACAAAAAACTTAAAGGACAATCAATATTGCTTTACTCTTTATTACCCAATTGATCCACAAGATCCTACCAGAACTATGGAAGAAGAAATAAAAGAGAAATTCAAGGCTTTGGCACAAGAGCACCTTCGTCAATTTAAGCCTTTAGAAGTTTATGGTCAAATGCAAGATCAACTTGTAGACTATATTTATGATTATGCTGAGACAATAGATTTTCATCAGAACGGTGCAGCTATCTTTATAATTTTCGAGATAGATAAGATATATCGGGAAAGACACCGAGACGGTTTTATTAAGTACTCACAGCTTACACCCTTACACCTTCAAACCAAAGAGGATTGCTATATTGGTAAAGTTTTTAAGCTTGATCAAGTTATGGCTAATCAGAGTAACCAAGAGTCCGCTTTAGCCATGATAATTCACGAAGATAAAGCTACTCTCTATGATTATCAGCAAAATAATTTACAGAAAATAAATGATGTTGTGCCTTCATATGAACTCTATAAATCTGACAGGCCTTATCTGCAAAGAGAGAATCAACCGGGAGAGGGTCAAGCATATCACGGAACAGGTGAAAATAAAAATTGGCACACCGAATTCGCCAGAGCTTTCTTTGATAATGACATCCTACCGGAAATTCTAAAATACAAAAATCGGGCGAAAATTGTAATTTTTTACTCTTCATCAATTAATGATTACAAAGATAATATATCAAAGCAATTAGAAACGCATTTTGACAAAGTGGACATGGTTTATAAATCTCCAATTACAAGAATGAATTTAATCCAGGAATTATCTAATCTTGAAAGTCAAGAAATGATTGATGAAAAGATGACCGATTTAAGAAAAAATAAGAATAAAATAGACCGATTTACAAGTAAAATTACTGATATTCTAGAAGCCGTTAATAAAGCTCAAATTGACACAATTTATATTAAACCCAACGACCCTTCTCAGAGTGATGAAATTGTTAACCTTGATTTCTCCGACTTGATTGAGAAAAATGACTTAAGTGAAGCAAAAGACCTGCTTCCCTATATTGTCGACCAAGTATACGAATATAATGGTAAAATCAACGTCCTCTACGGTGACACTTTTGAAGATGAACCGTATATTTCTGCTCTTCTTAGATACTAATTATCTCACCCTCATAATTTATACCTCTCTTTTTGAGAGGTTTTTTATGAAGTAAATTATCTTGTTTAGACACTAAATAGTTAAAAGCTCGCATTTTAACATTAGTCATTAGTATATTAACTCAAAATTTTGGGTATTTTACTACAAATCATTAAATTCTTGACAAGACGGCAAAAAGCCAAGAAGTAAAAAAATGTAATTAAAACTTATAAAATTAA
>CAYSWH010000026.1:18065-24000 GCA_964434775.1 uncultured Candidatus Saccharibacteria bacterium
CAAGGAGCTCTCCGGCCCCACTCAGACGACTGTGAGAGCTAGATATGTCATCCAATATTAATTTTAGCCTGGAAATACATAACATCGAGGATATACATCAACCGGAAAATAAAGCTAAAAAAGATGAACTTTATTCAAAAGTTATAAATTTTTTTTCAGATGAGGGGTTATTGGACGATGACTTGATAATTGATTTTGAGGGTAAAGCAGGTAATTTGGTAGCCTATACTACTTGTTCTGTAATTATCTCTCGAGCATATATATGGGGTCCTGAGATTACAAAAAAGTGGGAATATTTTGCAAAAAATACATTTGGCGGTAGCTGCAAACCTTTAGTACATATAGAATATGTTGATTAAAAAAAATCATGCTATAAATATAATTTACTTCTTTCCATTTTATAACTTTACTATGTTCAAGAGATACCTTACTTGGCAACTTTTCTCAATATTCAATAATTTGCTAATCAAATGTTAAGGGTTGTAGAAAACCTTTATCTCAAATAAACGAAGTAAGTTTTTAGTGGTTTCTAAATATTTAAAAATAAATCCGATAAAAAAAGGAAGGCTTTTAGACCTTCCAAAACAAACATTAACAAACACAAATAACTTATTTGTGGAGGCAACGGGCAGAATCGAACTGCCGTACAAGGTTTTGCAGACCTCTGCCTAACCACTCGGCCACGTCGCCGTAAGATGAGAGTTAATACGACTCAAATCTGCAGCTTTGATTATGTCCTGCGTTTTATTTTTCGTCAATAGCTATTTTTTGGAATAGTATTTTTTAAAAAATCTAGATTACATATTGTCTTATTGATATTTAAAGACCATAGCGAAGCTCACTTTTTATAGTCTAGACATACGACGGAGTGAGAAGACCCTTAAAACTCAGTAGTTCTCCATAAGTAAAGAATATATACGGCTTTGAGAAATAATCTAATTTACACCCGCACTGACCACTTCGTCGCCCTTATCCAACTTGATCAATTTAACTCCTTGAGTGTTACGCCCCAGTTGGCTGATTGTTTCCAAGGAAATCTTGATGGTAACACCTTTCTTAGTGGTAATCATTAAGTCATCCTCTTCTCCGTAAAGGATTTCCACAAATACCGGATAGCCGGTCTTTTTCGTTTTATTAAGAGTTTTTACACCTCCGGCCGCTCGATTGGTCTTACGATATTCACCTAAATAAGTGTGTTTACCAAAGCCGTTAGAAGTAACTACAAGCAGCGAAGGATAAACTTTGTCTTTATCACTCTTTATCAAAGATCCGTCGCCGTTTTCTCCGTTTTCTTCTTCTTCACCTTCGGCTATTTCCAAATCATTAATTATTAAACTAATTACATAATCATCTTTTTTGAGCCTAATTCCCTTTACCCCCCTAGCAGACCTTCCGAGAGGACTTAATCTTTCTCGATTGAAGATCACGGTTTTACCGTTAGAAGCGGAAATTATAACATTGTCAGTGTCTTTGCGACTAAAAACAACATCAACCAGACTATCCCCTTCGTTTAAACCGACAGCAATAATTCCGGTTTTGCGGATATTTTTGAATTGGTCCAAAAGGGTTCTCTTAACAAGTCCTTTTCTGGTAGCAAAAATTAGAGAACCATGCCCTTCTTTTTCTTCTTCTTTGGTTAAAGTAAGAATATTGGTAACTATCTCCCCTTCCTGCAGTTGTAAATAGTTGACAATGGACTGCCCTCTGCCGATTCGACTGCCGCCGGGTAGATCAAAGACTCTTGTTTTGAAGACCCTGCCTTTACTGGTAAAAGCAAATACATAGTCGTGGGAGTTGCAAACCATACTTTGCTTGACCCAGTCTTGCTCTTTGGGGTTGAAACTGCTAACCCCCCTACCCCCTCTACCCTGCTGCCGGAAGGTAGATAAAGGAAGTACTTTGATATATTGAGATTTGGTTAATTGGACCAAGACATCTTCTTCCTCGACAAAATCTTCCTTGTTGTAGTCACCGACGTCGGTAGGCACGATTTTGGTTCTTCGTGGAGATTTGAATTTGTCGGAAACATCTTGAATTTCTTGGCAAACAAGCTCTTTCTTCTTTTCCGGAATTTCCAAAATTTCTTTTAAACCTTTAATCAGTTCAAGTAATTTATTATACTGCTCCTCAATCTTGGACTTATCCAAATTAGTTAGGGTTTGCAGCCTCATCTGTAATATAGCCTCGGCTTGTTTATCACTGAATTCAAACCGATTTCGTAACTTCTTGGAGGCCTCTTCTTTGTCATATGAACTTCTGATTAATTTTATAACTTCATCAATATTATCCAAAGCAATTTTTAGACCTTCCAAAATATGCAGTTCTGCTTGTGCTTTCTTTAACTCGAATTCGGTTCTTCGGGTTACCACCTTAAACCGATGATTGATAAATTCTTGCAAAATTTCTTTAAGACCCAACAATTTTGGCTGCCTGCCGTCGTTGACTAAAGCCAACATGTTAAAATGCATGGAAGTCTGTAGATCACTCATCTGATAAAGCTGATTCAGGACTACTTCCGGACTGGCTTCTTTTCGGATTTCAATAATAATTCTGATCCCTTCCTTGTTGGATTCATCACGAATATCTTTAATTCCGGAAATACGCTTGTTTTTAACCAGATCGGCAATTTTTACAAGTAAGTCGGCTTTATTAATTTGGTAAGGGATCTCCCTGACAATAATTGTGTCTTCTGTAAGATCCGCTTTGGCCTGTACCACACATTTACCTCGACCGGTTTTATAAGCCTGTAGAATTCCCGCCTGACCGTAAATTGTCGCTCCGGTAGGCAAGTCCGGTCCTTGAATATGTTCCATCAGCTCTTCAGGGGTAACTTCGGGATTCTTGATTTGTAGTAAAATCCCCCTGCACACCTCAGCTAAATTGTGCGGCGGAATTTCTGTTGCCATTCCCACGGCGATTCCGGTTTGTCCGTTTACGAGTAAATTGGGGAATAAAGTCGGCAAAACTTTGGGCTCTTTCTCCGTACCGTCAAAATTTTCAATAAAATCAACTGTTTCTTTCTCGATATCGGCTACCATAAAAGGAGCAGGTTTGTCCATTCGGGACTCGGTGTAACGATAAGCAGCCGGTGAATCTCCGTCGATTGAACCAAAATTACCCTGACCGTCCACCAAAGGATAGCGCATGGCAAAATCTTGAGAGAGTCTAACTAAGGCATTGTATACAGCTTGATCACCATGTGGGTGATATTTACCGATTACCTCACCAACTACACGGGCACATTTCATATACTTGGAACCGGGAGTAAGACCTAACTTGTACATGGTATAAACAATTCTCCGGTGTACAGGTTTCATACCATCACGTACATCGGGCAAAGCCCTGGAAACAATGACACTCATGGCATATTGCAAGTAGGAAGTTTCCATAGATTCTTCCAAAACCTTGGTTTCCACTCGATTAGAGCTTTCTTCGTCAATCAAAACGGAGGCTTGTCCACTACCACCCGAGGACTGATCACTCAAACCGGTTTCAGATATTTCCATCTGATTTTTTTCCGTCGTCTCTCCTTGATTATCTGAAGGGTTGTGTGGATTTTTATTTTGATTATCTTCGGGCTCCGGGATATTCCCGCTATCTTTTTTAGTTTCTTCGGACATGACTTGAGATTTGATAAGAATGCCTTTGTTGTCAAGAATAAGCAGCTTAATAAGCTACCTGAAAAAATCCTAAATAATACAACAATTTAATATCGCTATTTGGAATAAAGGTCTTTATATTCCAAGAGGAAGTGCCGATAAAATTTGATTGGTCAAGAAAAGCAGTAAAAAAGAAGGTAAAGAAAAACTATAACAGATATAACAATTAACGGCTCTAGTTCAAACGATTTTTTCCTCTTTGAGACATCTCTACAAAGAAAGTGTAGGTTTTTTGATGCAAAATTAAGAATAAATATTTAAAGACTACAATTATAATCCGGAACTAAATTCTCGGAATTATTTCGCACAGCTAGGTTTTGTAATGATTAAACTGACAATTTCCTTTTGAATTTGTGAGGTTTAAATACCAGACAAAGATTATTCCGATAGCTGATTCACATCAAAAATATAGCTCCACCAATCATTTAATTTTCCATCAGGACCAACTCCTTCATAACGAGGCATATTGCGATACCACCATCTAAAATAGCCTTCTTGTGTACAATCCCAAGCCTGACAATTGATTTTTTCTGTTGGAAGGTTTTCTGTGTTTGGGTAGTTTAAAGAAAAGGATGTACAAGTAGAATCGACGAAATCACGATTAGTATAGTCATAATCATCGACTCCATTCGGAGGATAATGAACCGAACCACAGCCGCTATATGAAAAATCCGGTGATAGAGCCTTGTTTAGACCAAACTTATCCCAATTGTGTGCCTGTCTGTTTTGCTCCCAACCGCCATAGACATGTTCCATTGTTGACTCAGCGCGATGACTAATACTCTCCACCATCTCAGGCAAATCTCTCTCATAGTTAAAACCCATTATCGGCATAAGTCCATTACAACTTGTACCTTCTAGAGGTGGAGAATTATACCAAAAGGCTCCGTTTCCGGCCAATCTGGACTCATAAAATCCGGCATATGGATACCCAAACATCCAAACTTCATCAAACTTGCCTTGGTTAAAGTCCTCGCACAAATTATATTCATCAATAATTGCTTTGTAATTGACTTCATCAGGTTCGTGACAATTACGAGGTTCGGGATAAAGACTATCCAAACACCGTACTAATGAATCTTCGTTATATAAAAAGCCATCTTCTTTCTCAAGAAAAGCCTTTTCTCCGTCTTCTCGTTCGATTTCATCGACTATATTATAAACAACTCTTCCGCCTGTTGTGTCTCTTATCCAATTCATAGCCTCTACAGCTAAATCTAACGAATCATTCCAACCATAATACTGACTAACCGTTTTCCTGCTATCACTTAAAACAGGATCAAAAACCAAAATTTTAACCTCCTTGTTTACCACCTCATCGCTTACAGGTAAACTTTCGGTAAACTGATTAGATGTTTCTTCACTAACCAAAGGCTCGTCTACAGGTGTTGGCAAAGGGTTCTTTTGATTTAATTCCGGTGTAGGTGTTGGCGAATATTGAAGTGTTGGAGTTGGGTCAGTTTCTGCCTCCTCTTCTGATTGTTTCTCTTCTTATAGTCCAAGACTTTCATTGCCAAGCTGAGCTAGTTGAATCTCTCCGGTTTGACTGATTTCTATTCTTGCCCTTTCAAACCACTGTACCGTTTTTTGATTTTGGCTAATTTGGTCACTTATAGGAAGACCAACCAAAGCAATACTAGCCTGGAGATTCTCATTGCTTAAATCACTATAGCCACCAATCTCAAGATACTTTTGTTTAAATTGACCACATACCGTTTGATCTGTTTGCGTAAAGCTAATACAATCACTTCTATTAGCAGTAAAATTATTGACACTATTGGAACTTTCTTCAAATTGCTCGGCTCCAAGTCTACCTAAAAGAATTTTGTAAGGGGATTCATTTTCCTCGTGAAACTCGAGCTTTGCTCTCTCGAACCACTGCACCGGATATTCCCGACCTTCAATGGTTTCTGTACGTTCCTCACTAATTGGTAGACCCAGGTAACTCTCTGAGCCGTTTGCTTCCCAAAACTCTACAAAGGTGTCCGAAACACAATAATCAGACTCTCGTGGACAATTTTGATTCGCTTTAGCTTCAAAAATTCCGAAATTAATAATTGTAGTAAATGATACTATCAGCAAAACCGAAACAGCTAAAATACTTGATTTTGGATTTCTAAAAATTACATGGAGATTTGAGATTTTTTCTTTCATTTTAATGATGTTATTCAATGTTCTTTAGCACATATTTGAGCAATAGTCAAAGCTTATTAACGACCTCTCAGGGCTATCCGATGTTTACCTCTTGACCGGAATCTTACTTGCGGCTCATATTA
>CAYSWH010000027.1:0-23007 GCA_964434775.1 uncultured Candidatus Saccharibacteria bacterium
TGTTGGTTCCCACATGAGATACATACAGACGGTTGTTAAATGAAGTCATGGACATGGGGTAGCTTGTTCTACCGCTGTTATCCGAGACCCAACCTGAGTAATTTACTGCTTCTTTGAGAGCTTCGTCAGCATCAACCAAGCCGTATCCGAATTCAACATCTTTTCCGGGATTCCCCAAATCAGTAGAAGTGTCCAACAATATGTATTTTACGGTATCTAAATTGGCATTAGGATTGACACTCTTAATTAAGGCTGCAATTCCGGCTACTTGAGGGGCCGCATATGACGTTCCGAACATGCCGCCTATGAATGATCCTAAGCTATTACAAATCGGCTTATCGGTGTTATTGTTGTTTGGGTCAACTCCGCATTGACCGGTAACACCATTTGGAGAAACGGTGCTGTCACCTACCGGAGCTACTATATCTATATGTGAACCATATGAAGAATAAGCTGATCGTGCATAGTTTACGTTACTTGCTCCTACGGTGATAGTCTCTTTGTAGGCGGCAGGGTAAAGTATCGGATTCCAAATACGTGGAGCACCGGCACCAAAACATTTATCGTCATCAGCAAACTTATTACCGCAGTTTCCGGCAGCCGCTACTACTACAACTCCTTGATTTTTTGCCTCGATCAAGGCAGAGCGAAGGTAGTTATCCGGAGCCAAGGAAACCAAGGAAATGTTAATGACGTCAGCTCCGTGGTCAATGGCGTAATAAATCCCGTTTGCGATATTCAGGGTATTTGAGGCCTCATTATGTAGGGCAATTGGTAAAATTGTAGTGTTATACGCTACTCCGATGCCTCCTATACTGTTGTCACTCATAGCTATTTGTCCGGCTACGGCAGTTCCGTGACCGTAGTAGTCATACTGAGAGCCGATCTGCATTTGGTTATTGCCATAATACCTGATCTGGTTAGCGGTATCAAAATTTGTTTGAGCAAAATCGGAAATATTTGTATTAACTCCGGTATCGATTACAGCGACCTTAACATCGGTTTCGCCGCCGCATCTTCGGCCGTTGGGTGTTTCGTTGCACGAACCTAAGCCTTTTACGCCGGCCATGTAATCCCAAGCTGATTCCATTTTCAAACCTCTATAAGAGCCGCCGGCTGAATTTTTAAGATACCATTGACCGTTAAAACTAGTATCATTGGGTGTGTAGGCAGGAATATATTTATAAAGCGGTTGAGCATATTCTACGTCACCGTCTTCCAGTAAATCTCGAAGAGTTGGTTCAAGATCATTTTCATTTTCCAAGTTAAGAATTAAAATGTTTTCCCGGTCTTTTTGTTCTTCGATAGGGTTAGAGTCTTTTGTTAATCTTCCTTTAATATCATCCGAGACAACATCTTCTTTGCCTGCCCATTGCTGCGGCTTAACAATTATTGTCTTTTTATCAGCAACAAAACTTTCTCCGGTCATTCTTCTAGCCAGTTCACCAGAAGTTGTGTTTTCTCTTTGAATAATTGCCGAGCCTGCTGATTGGGAATTAACTTGGGTGGCAGAACTTAACAAAAATAAACTTATAGCAACCAAAAATATTAGAGTTGCTTTCCAAGGTCCAACAAATATTTTTTTCATACTCTCGTATAGTTTTATTAATAATTATATTATTTTTATTATATAAACAAAATGACCTTTACATGTCCAGCTTCTTTTTGTCAATTTTTTTCTTCTTTGTACGCATATGTATCTATTATATAAGTAAGATTTAAGCAAATATTTTTTTGACAAAAAAAGACCTCGGAATTATAGTTAAGTATATTATCAATTTCTTGCCTTGGTTAGTAAAACTTTTTTAACCGCTTTAATTTATGAAAATTAACACCAGAACTAATTTTCTAACGCTTTCTTTGGTCACTGTCATTATCTTATGCGGTATTTTCTTTGGGGCTTTTTTGATTCTGAATGTATCTAACAACAGAAATCAGGAATCGGTAATTAAAACAAGTAGAGACTGGGCCGGACTAAATGAATTTCCTGAAAATTCTCAAATAATTGAGTCTAAAGCTGAGGAATAGGCACTTACAAGAGAGTTTAAAATTACATTTACTGCACCTGCTGAAGAAATTCGCCAATGGTTAATCGAGTCACCGGGAACCAGCGAGGTGGAACCGGAAATACAAGGCAACTCCGAAATATATCATATTAGGCCGAGAAACGGAGCTCAGTTTGCAGAAGTTCTTTATAATCGTGATACTAATGAGGTGGTGATTAGAACATATTGGAGCTAAACTTTTGAATTTTAATGATTACTTACATCCAACCAATCTATTAAAGTTTTTCCCGGATTCTTCACTTGTCTCAAGAATAATTAACGTAAGGAGTTTTAATAGTCTTGACCTCGGAAGGTTTGAGATAATCCGATAATTATCTTTCTATGGTAATACAACTTAATCTTTAAGTTTTTTACAAAGAGAATAAGTAAATTCCAATTATGAGATACCTAAATTATATTATATTGCTTATTAAAACAACGCTTGCCAAAAGAGCATTCAATTTCTACTATTCTTTTTTAAAAATATTCAATTAGTTCTTTATTTACAAAGGATTTATAAATAATAAGAAGCTTTGACTTAAGCCGAAATGTGTAATATAATCAGATTGCATTGTTGCAGATTAAATGAATGAAAATTTATTCGAGGAACAAAAACCGAAAGAACAAGATAATCAAGAAGAGCAATTAACTCCGGGACTGGGACAGGATATATTTAATTTTGATTTTAACCTTGGTCAGTTTGGAGGTTGGTTTGACTCTTTTGGGCTGGCAATTGTCGTTGCCGTTCTTTTATCCTTAACCGGTTACGGGTTAGCCGTGATTGTTAAATACATAGCTTATAATTTAAAGAGGTCAAAAGACTGGAAAAAGACTGTTTTTTTGGAGATTAGAGTTCCTATGGAAACTGCTGAACAAGCACAGAAAGAAACTACTGATTCAAGGAAGGAAGAAAAAGATGTGATTTCTATCGGTGAACAAATTTTTGCTGTGATGAGCGAATATGAAAGGCGGTGGCCGATGAGTTGGTTGTTCGGCACCGAGAGATTTAGCTTAGAGCTTGTTTGTCGGGATCAAGAAATTAATTTTTGGATGGTTTGTAGCGAAAGGGCGGCGCCGGTAGTTGAGAAGCAGATTGTAGCTATTTATCCCAAGGCAAACATTGAGAGGATGGAGGAGGCCTACTTTTTTAAGGAAGGGACAGTGGCATATGCTCAAGATCTAACCCTTAATAATCGATATGAACTACCTCTGAGGACTTATAATGAAATGGAAAAAGATCCCTTAAATACTTTAGCTAACGCTATTTCCGGTATTGGCGTGAAAGAGTCTGCGGCAATTCAGTTGATTATTACTCCTGTTCATGACAGATGGCAAAAAAAACCTAGGAAAATTGCTGCTGAAATTCAGCAAGGGCAAGATCCGGAGATTATTCTAAATTCCGGACCTATGGATGTTTTTAGGCATGTTGGTACAGCTATCGGCTATTTTGTAGATATGTTTTCTAACAAAGAGAATCAGCAGAATCCTTATCAACAAGAGAGAAATATCGATTTGACCGGAAGAAGAGAGGCCATTCAGCTAACCCCTCAGCAACAAGAAATTCTAAAAAAGCTAGAAGAGAAATCTTCCAAGCCTGGTTTTACCTTTGCTTTGAGGGTTATTGGAGCGGCAGAAACTGAAGTTAGAGCTAAACAAATTGTGGAACACATCATGCCTGCTTTTCAAATCTATGATTCCAGGCCTTTTAACTCTCTACAAAAGGCTAGCACCAGCCCTAAGAAGTCAGTTATGAACTTTTTATTGAGAGCTCCCAACTTTTGGCAAAATAAGGTAATTAACTCCGAGGAAATTAATTCTTTCTGGCACCTTCCCAACTATTTGGTATACAACTCATACATAAAATGGTTAAAAGCAAGAAAACCTTCAATACCTTTGGGTATTCCCGGCCCCGGACAAGGAAACGTCTATGTAGGCACCGCCAAATCAGGAAATCAAACAAAAGAAGTCTTTCTAAAAACTGAGGATAGATTTAGACATTTGTATGCTCTGGGTGGTTCCGGTTCAGGTAAATCAGTATTTATGACCAATCTTATTTTACAAGATATAGAAATGGGCAACGGGGTGTGCGTAGTAGACCCTCATGGAGAAACGGTTGATGATGTAATGCTTAGGATGCCCAAAGAAAGATTTGACGATGTGATAATTTTTTCTCCGGCAATTACGGATAGGCCACTTGGTCTAAATATGCTGGAAACAGATCCTCTCAAACCAACTCAAAAAACAATTGTTATAGACACTCTCTTTCAGATTTGGGATAAAATGTATGATCTCAAAAAAACCGGTGGTCCGATGTTTGAAAGTTACATGAAAAACTCCATGCGTCTGGTTATGAGTCATCCGGCCAGTGGTAGTACTCTGATGGAAATTTCCAAGGTTTTGTCTGATGAGGACTTTAGAAGCTTCAAACTGGCTATGTGTGACGAGCAGGAGGTAATTGATTTCTGGGAAAAACAAGCGGAAAAAGCCGGAGGTGAAGCAAGTCTGGAAAATATGGTTCCCTACATAACTTCCAAATTGGCTCCATTTATTACTAACGATTTTATTAGGCCGATGGTTGGTCAACAAAAGAGTGCTGTTGATTTTCGTTCAGCTATGGATAATAATAAAATTGTTTTGGTAAAGCTGGAAAAAGGTCTAATCGGTGAAGGTTCAGCTTATTTGGTAGGTATGGTTATCATCGGAAACATCTTGCTTGCAGGTATGGGTAGAAATGATGGATTGAAGTATAATTTGGATGGTTCTACCAAGACTATCCTTAAAGAAGAAAGACCTCCTTTCTTTGTCTATATTGACGAGATGCAGAACTTCCTTTTTGATGCTATTCCAAAAGCATTGGAAGAAATAAGAAAATATAAAGTGGGTTTTTGTCTGGCTCACCAATTTGTAAAGCAGGTGGTAGAACAAGGAGATGAAAGGATTAAAGACTCTATAATGGCTAATACGGCAAGTAAGTTTATCTTTCGCTGTGGTGCTGAGGATGCAGAGTTGCTAGCCAAAGAATTTGAACCGACACTTACGGCACATGATTTGCAAGACCCGGAAAGATTTACCGCAAATTCAATTGTTTTACTCGATGGTCAAAAAACACTGCCGTTTAATATTGCTCCGCCGCCGCTGAATGACAATATTGACGTTAATTTTAAGGATAAATTAATCGAAGACAGTAAAAATAAATACGGAAAACCTAGAGAAGAGGTCGAGAAAGAAATCAAGGAAAGAGCTAATAAGTTCTTGTTTTAAGGTGCTTTTCCGTGTCTTGTATGTCTTTAGTAACTACCAAACAACGGAAACAAAGCATTCAATTACTTTGAGATTTTTATGTATAGTCGATCCAATATAACCTATACACGCTTGTCACAGTGAACTTGTTTCGGCATCTCTTTTAGACGTAGATCCTGAAATAAATTCAGGATGACGAGGTTACAAATTCAGGATGAAGGGTTGCAAACTCAGGGTGACCACTTGGTAAGTGACGGAGTAGAATTTGGAAATGTCTAGGTTTAAGAGGGGATGACTATAAAAAAGTATTCCTAAATTTATTTCCCGAGATTGAATAATCAATAAGTTTATTTGAATAAAAAATATTTCGTCATTTAATCTGATTTTTGATTGTATTAGTGGATTGACTTTTCTAGTCTATTTCAAACTCGGCTACTACCGGAGCATGGTCGGATTCCGGAAACTTTACATCTCCGGCAAAGGCTACTGACTCATCAGACAAAGTCTCGTTATGAATTTCGGTGTGTCTGTAAAACGGCAGTAATCCTCTGGAAATAATGAGGTGGTCCAACATGTTTTTCTTCCCGTGGTGGTATAAAAGTGTATCTGGAGCTTTCAGGGATAGTGTTCTCACAGGGAATTAAGACTCTTTCTGCCAATTCTCCGTTGCCGGTATTTTCGACTCGTCCCAAAATTGCCTCTAGAGGTACTTCATAAAAATCCGCATTAAAATCTCCGGCTACTACAATTAAACTTTGTAAATCATTATCAAACAATTTATCAACTATCACTCTGGTTTCCAGAGCTTGTCCGACTCTTCGCATAGATGAAAGAAAATATCCTTCGGCCCACCCGGAAGCAGTTTTCCAAGTATAATTATCGGATTTCTGTCCGTTAATATTGGTGGGAATCTTTGACTTTAAATGAAGATTAATAAGGTCTAACCTCCTTCCGTTTAGATCGATAGCAACGTGCAAAATCGGCCTTTCCCAGGTAATTTTTTTTAACTTACTATCATTGGCGGTGACTGCTTCATATTGTGGAGCGGGGGTATATTGGTGAATATAAGAGTTGCTTACTAAAATTTTAAACCTACTGATGATTACCAAATTTCTTTGAGTAAAGAGTTGCCCTTCTTTGTTTTGAGAGGTCGCAATTTTATATTTTTGATAAGGGGTTTCTGCCAAAAGTTTTTTTAAAGCAGTTAATTTTTTTTGATTTTTCTCTTCTTGGCTATGAATTTCCTGAAAACAAATTATATCCGCACGAAGACGAAGAAGTTGAGGTTTTAGGATTTTCATTCGTGTTTCAAAACTTGGTTCCATTCCTTCTTTTTTGTCTAGATTTTCCAGGTTAAAAGTGGCAATTCTTATTTTCATAACGGAATTATTTACTGAACAGTTTATTTTAATTTAGTTAAAATGTAAAACACTTTTTTTAAGCGAGATGAGTTCTTAATATTAATTAATAACTGAATAAGTAAGGTTAGTCTTATTATTTACTCACTTAACGAAAATTTTACATATCTTGATAAAATTTGACAATAAATGAAAAAAATGTAGCAGTCAGTTGTATTGCATTTTCATCAATATTTGTTCGACTAAATACTAAGAAAATTGTTATATCCATCTCATTTTAAACCAAATATATATTTTTTATGTCTGTGAAAAAAAACTCGAGTAACACTTCCGGAAAAAAAAGAGCCGAAACAATTATGCAAAAGTACGGTACAGATTTTTACCAAAAGATTGGGCAAAAAGGTGGAAAAAAGACTCAAAGTAAATCCAAAGAAGATAATCCCAAAAAAACTAAGGAGAAAAGCTGATAGTTCTTACTTTGGAATAACCTTAGGTAAAAATCAATAAAAAGCCGGAAAAAATAAGAATCGAGGCTATAATAATTCGGTAAGCTTGTTCGTTAATCTGTAAGCTGGTTTTGTGTCCTAAAAAAGTTCCGATTACTGCGGAGGGGGTGAAGACAGCTGAGAATTGTAAGACTGGTTCAGTGATTAAACCTCCCAGGGCAATTGTGAAAACACCAAAACTACTGGAAATGGTAAAGAATCCTACTAGGGTGCTGCGGAGAGCTTCCTTCTGTTTAATAAAATTAGCCAGATAAAAAACTATTGGCGGGCTACTAATGGAAAACATCATTTCCGTAACTCCGGCTACAAAACCGGCAATAACTCCGGTAACCTGTTTGTAAGGGATTTCTTTCCAATATTTCTTCTTAGCCAAGTCAATCGCAAAGAGTATAATAATTACTCCTAAAATTTTGTTGAGAAGGTTACTTTCGATTGATTTAAGAAAATAAACTCCCAGAATATTCCCGACAACGTTACCTATTACTAAGGGAAAAACGGCTTTTTTATCTACCAATTTATAGTTTTTTCCGATCAATACCAGATTGAATACGAAACTTAGGATTATTAGTACGGGAATTAAGGTCTTAAGATCAATCAAAAAGGCCAGCAAAGAAACCGTAAGTGCAGAACTGCCAAAGCCGGCGATTGAGGCAAAATAAAAAGTAAAAAAGACAATTACTGCCGAGAGGATGATTATCAATAATGAGGTTTCCATTCTAAAGATTCTAATTTAATATTCTTCTTTTGAAAAGGGGTTTTCTACAATTGTTATTATTTTTTTTATTTAAGATTGGGTTTTCCTAATTTATTCTCGGTTGAATCTTTTGGGTGGGAAAATAATACACTTGTTTATGTCCTTGGACTTTACAAAAATAAGTAAAAAAGTATTATTTAAGCATGCTCAGAATTCATTCCGTTGAAACTTTTGGTACTCACGAAGGTCCGGGAATAAGGTTGGTAATCTTCTTGCAAGGTTGCTTATTTAATTGTCTCTATTGCCATAATCCGGACACAATCCCTTTAAATAAAGGAAAGGAAATGAGCAATGCGGAGATATTAGAGATTTTGAATAAGGGTAAGAATTATTACGGCAAGAAAGGCGGTTTGACTGCTTCCGGGGGAGAACCGACATTACAGGCAAAGGATCTGGTTAATCTTTTTAAAATTGTAAAACGGGTCGGGTTTAATACAGCCCTTGATACTAACGGCTATATTCTAAATGACGATACCAAGCGTCTTTTTCAAGAAACTGACCTGGTCTTACTTGATGTTAAACACATTGATAATGAGTGGCACAAAAAAATTACCGGCAAGCCCAACCTAAAAGTCTTAGAGACGGCTGAATACTTAGAATCAATTCAAAAGAGAGTTTGGCTTAGATACGTTTTGGTGCCGGGATATTCCGACCAGCCCGAGTTTTTGGAAAAGTGGGCTAGGCATTTTCAGAGCTATAGGGCAATTGAACGGGTGGAAATTCTGCCTTATCATACCTTGGGTGCTTATAAATATGAAAGTCTGGGAATTGAATACAAACTAAAAGGAGTGCAGCCTCCCGGCGAATCCGAGGTACAAAAAGCCAAAGAGATCTTTGAAAAATATTTAAAAAATGTTTACGTTCGGTAAAGTTAAGGACTTCTAAAATTCTTATAGATTTTTTTGCCAAATTTGTATCGGAGATTCTTTAAAGTGGAAATGTTTATAATGAGGCGTTCATAAGTAACAAAGCCCGGGACAAATTAAGTTTAGCGGTGCTTTAAATTTGACTAATTACTGATGTTTTCTAAGGAATTACTTAAAAAAACTCTCCTTGAAGGAGAGTTAATCGTAGATACTAAGATAGTCTATATTTAGACTGAGTCTTTGAGAGTTTTACCAGTTTTGAAAGAAACGGTAGTAGAGGCAGGGATTTTGATTTCTTCCCTGGTTTTAGGGTTAACTCCTTTTCTGGCCTTTCTCTTGGTCTTTTTGAAGCTACCAAACCCTGTTATGGTGACCTCGTTATCTTTAGCCAGATTGTCGGTAACTACTTGAATAAATGAGTTTAAGTACTTCTCTGCCTGAGCTTGAGAGATATCTAAATTTTCAGCCAATTGGGCAATTAACTGTGTTTTGGTGACTTTGTTGGATGCCATATACAATAACAAAAATTACGTTTACAAAACGAGTAGAGCTTGTTTTAAACAAAAAATCAAAATTTGGCAAGTGTAAACTCATACTTTACTTGACAATAATTTTTCGGATAGCTTAGGTTTAAATCGCCTTGAGCAAAATATGCGGGCCTAGAGGTTTTCCTTTTACACTGGTCGTACCAGTGGGGTCCACCAGATTTTTTTTACCTTCCTTCCGGGAAGGTATTTTTTTTCACCGCTAGATTTTTTTCTGGTTTATGATGGTTGCAAAAGATTATTTACAGGTGCCGGGTTTGCAAGGACACAAGAATACCGTAACGACAAAGATTTGATTTAGTTAAGCATGATTAATTATTGATTTCTAAGGGCTTTCTTGACAACCTGCTTTTTTTGAGAAAAGTTTGAACTTGTTTGTATAACTACAATTCATGCTATTAAGTTTATGTCAGATATTATTGAAATTCTAAAAAGTGTAGGGGCAATCTTAACCGATGATCATTTTGTCTATACTTCCGGAAAACACGGAGAAGTGTATATTAACAAAGATGCTCTGTATCCTCACACCAAACAAACTGCTTTTGTTGGTAAAATGTTTGCCGAAAAAGTTAAAGAGGCCGGGGTAGATGTTGACGTGGTAGTCGGTCCCGCTTTGGGAGGCATCATTCTGTCTCAATGGGTAGGGTTTTTCTTATCCGAATACTTAGGAAAGGAAGTTTTGAGTATCTATACGGAAAAAGACGAAGCTAAGAACCAAGTGTTTACTCGTAACTATGATAAATTTGTGAAAGGAAAAAAAGTAATGGCTGTAGAAGATATAACCAATACCGGAGGCTCCTTGATCAAGGTAGTGAATTCTATCAAAGAGGCAGAAGGCGAGGTAGTTGCTGCTGGTGTAATGGTTAATCGAGATTCTAGCATTACTGATGAAAAGATCGGGGCCCCTTTCTTTGCTTTGGGCGAGCTTAAGGCTGAAGCTTGGGATGAAAATGAGGTTCCTGAGAGAGTCAAAAAACGACCGATAAACGTAAATGTAGGACACGGTAAGAAGTATATCCAATCCAAAGGTCTTTAGTTTCAGTTTACCCATATTTATTTTGAAGAGAATAAATAACCCCGGATATTTTTCATGGGTTAAAAAGAATTTGGTTTTAATTAACTTGTTCAGTTTCCTTAGATATTGACATAGTTAAGTTAGTAAATAATAAGGTTTAGGAAAGATGTACGTTTTTATAATTTTACTAAACTCAATATAAGAAATTATGCCGGCAAAAAAGAGTATTCTACTTAAACAAGGAAGAATCATCACCAGTAAAGACGATTTTATCGGAGACATTTTGATTCAAGACGGAAAGATAGCTAAGATCAGCAAATCTGTTAAGGGAAAGGCAGACAAGACTATCAATTGTGAAGGAAAAATTATTTTTCCGGGGATGGTAGATACCCATGTTCATTTTCGAGATCCGGGACTGACTCACAAAGGTGACAGCTACACCGAATCCAAAGCGGCCTTGGCCGGGGGAGTAACCACAATTTGTGATATGCCTAACACTATCCCGTCAACTACTTCAATTAAAGCTGTCAAAGAAAAGCAAAAACTGTATGCCGGCAAATGTCTGTGCAATTTCGGAATCTATATCGGAGCTAGCAAGACCAATTTGGAAGAACTTAAAAGGGCCGGGGATGAAGAGACCATTCCGGCAATCAAAATTTTTATGGCTGAAAGTACCGGAGAAATGACGATTAGTGAAGGTGAGCTTTTGAAACCGATTTTTGAACATACTACCAAGCTGATTGCCACGCACGCCGAAAACGAATATCGAAGACTGGAGAGACTTCAGCAATTCAAAATGGACATATTGGAAGGCACGGAAAATATGCAGCCGGATGATCCTTATCAACATGCAGTTATTCGGGATAATTTGGTGGCGGCCGAGGGTACTGAAATGGCTGTTAACTTAGCTCTTCAGTTTAATCACCGAACCCATATTTTACATATGTCAGCCGAGGAAGAGTTGCCCTTTTTGGAAGAGGGTAAACTGGCTGAATTAGTAACCGGAGAAACTTGTCCTCAATATCTTTGGTTTAATCGAGAAGACATTGGTAACTACGCCGGAAAGAGGATTATGAATCCGGCTCTCAAACAAGAAAAAGATAACCGGGCGATGTGGCAGGCTTTGCAAGACGGTCTAATTGATCAATACGCTACTGATCATGCTCCTCACCTCCTAGAAGAGAAATACGAACCTTACGGGAAATTACCGGCCGGTTTACCTAGTATTCAGTTCTCCTTACCTTTACTTTTGCATGCAGTTTATCAGGGAAAATTGGATATCCAAAAAGTGCCTGAGGTCTATGCCGAAAATCCGGTTAAAAATTACAAAATTAAGAACAAAGGTTTTCTCAAAGAAGGTTACGATGCCGATATTACAATTATCGATCCTTCCAAAATTCTCAACGTCTCTGACGAGATAGTAGTCTCCGAGTGTGCCTGGACTCCATATGAGGGAATGAGTCTAAGAGGAGGAGTGGTTGAAAAGACGATTGTGAACGGTAATTTGGTCTATGATAACGGAAAGTTTGATGAAAAAGAAAAAGGTAAGACTATCAAAGTGGAGTTCTAGTTTTAAATTGGGAAAATCATAATTTTCTAAACAATTTATTACTTTATGTAGCCCGGAAAATTTTTCCGATTTGTTGACTGGTAACATTTATAGTCTATCCGAATATAACCTACACTCGTTACGGCGAACTTTTTCGGCATCTCTTCGAATAGATCCTGAAATAAATTCAGGATGACGGAACGGTTTTGGTTTTCGGAACGACAAGGTTGCAAATTCAGGATGATAACTTGGCAAGTGACGGAGAAAAATATGGAAATGTCCAGGTTTAAGAGGAGATGGCTATATTTTTGACCTACACCCAAATAAATTCTACTTCGTTACCAAATTGCTTGAAAGTCGGGTCCGGAGTGATAATTTTGGTTTTTTGGGATTTAGCTCCGGCTAGTAAGACGGCGGCAGATAATTTTATTTCTCCGGAAAATTGGTATTTCGTTGCGGCTTTCAAAATTTCCCAGCTCACACTTACTCTAGTTAAGCCGACAAAACTAAGTAAGTCTTGGACAAATTCTTCCGCCAGCGACCGATCATTTTCATGTCTAGCAACTTGAGCAATAATTTCAGCCAGGTCCGTTTCGTAGATAAAACCATTTATTTCTGAATTTGATGATTTTTTCAGATAATAGTCTACCAGGCTTTCACTTTCTTGTTTTTTGTACCAGGCCATAATTGCCGAAGAGTCAAAAAATACTTTTTCCATATGACACTACTTATTTTGTTAGCTAAAGATTATTTTTCGCAATTTACTAATATTTACAAATTGTTATGATCGCTATGATTCTCTACGTTTGTCAAGTTTTTCCTTTTGAATAACCACTTTTCTTTGAATGAAGAGTAGTTTTGAGGCGTTAGAGATATATTTTTGTCTTGTATTTGCACAACCAGATTAGAGCCGTATTTGAGATTGAATAATTTTCTGATCTCCGCCGGTATGACAATTTCACCTCTTTTACCTAACGTTAGAATATATGATTTTTCTGACATATTATTTTCTTTCTGATATTATTATTTATTTCTGTCAAAGAAGTTTTTTCAATATTTCCGGCAATGATTTTTATAACTGACTTATTTAAATATGGTTTGTCTGTTCTTTCTTACCTCAAAACGACAATCTCGCAGTCTAATTTTGCTTCACTCCACACTTTGTCACAGGTAATTACAGGTAGGTTTAATTTTTGGCCCAGACTTAAGCAGGCTCTGTCTCCAAGAGATAGACCGTATTGTTTGGTTTCCGGGATTAACCGACTGGATTTTTCGGCCATTTTTATATCAAAATCTACCACTTTTATTTCCAGGTCTTGAATAAAAATTGTCATTTCCTTGTTACTTATATCCGAATGCAATATTACCCAGGCAAAAAACTCTGCCAGATTGACTGTATTCATAAAGACCTTGTCATGCAAAAAATCCAATCCTTTTTGATAGCCTTTTTCTTCTTTTATTATTGCGATCAAAACGGAAGTATCAAAAACGTAAGCCATACTAGTTTTGATCTTGTTTTCTAAAATCCAAAAAATCTTCGACACCGTTCATTTGACCGGTTTTCTGTCGGATTTTGTTCAAAGCGTCATTGATTTTTTCTTGTTTGGTAGTCAGAAGCAAGCCTTTTTTGGTAGATACCAAGGTCAGCTTTGCTCCTTTTTTCCAGTTGTAAGTTTTTCTAAAAGTGGCAGGAA
The DNA here is from genome assembly GCA_964434775.1 of uncultured Candidatus Saccharibacteria bacterium. GTDB lineage: Bacteria > Patescibacteriota > JACMRA01 > JACMRA01 > JACMRA01 > CAYSWH01. The sequence goes on from CAYSWH010000027.1 coordinate 13,573, forward strand.
CCAAAATTCTACCATTTGAGTCTATTTCCACAGTTATTTGCATAAATATTATATAAAAAATGGTTATTATTGAATAATCTACCACATACTACAAAATGTGTCAATTTTAATGCAAAATTATTTTCCACAAATTACAAACTATCAAAACATTCAATTTTTAATTCTTCATTTTAATCGTAAAAAAATGCCTCAACCTCCGTGAGACGGAAGCAAGGCAAATGCCCCCAGAGAACGGGGGCGATACAAATTTCACACTATCAAGATTTTATGTCAAGGCTAAAAACCCTCACTGTCTAGTTTAGCGGTATCTCTAATTATATCTAAATCTCTTGCAAGAGCTGTTCTTAACTCACCTCTTTTGTCATAAATTTTTTGTAAAGTTTTTGGATCCATTCCGTTCTCATCTTTGTCCCCTTCTTTCAAAAGCTTTTTTAATTCACGGAACCTGTTTAAAGATCCATACCTAAAATCTAATAATTGATACCCCTCTGTATTGTTTTGCCAATCAATTATTTCTTTAAGAGCTTGTCTTGCTTTTTCAGTTCTTTGGGGTATATTCAACTCTACTTCTTTACCATCCGGGTAGTGACGTTTTTTACCTAAATCTAAGGTTATTTTTAACAGTTCTCTATAAGTTTCAAGTCTTTTTGGTAAGAGCATTTCTTTCAGAATAACTTGCTTTGTTTCGGACATTTGTTTTCTAATTTCTTGTTTTGATTTATAAACAGCCACAAACCAGGAAATAATTGCTGAAAAAACAACACCCCCTAAACTTATTAAGCCAACTATTATTTCATCTGACATATTATTTTCTTATTTTTAAAATTGTATTTGCTATGTTGTAGGCTGCCACCTGATCAGCAGTATCAATTTTTTGATCATCTATTGTATTATAGCCACATTTTTGGCAAATAAAACGATCTTTCTTTGTAATAGAATCAGAGTAGTGTTTTGAGTATTTTACTCTTGTTTCTAATAAATTTTTAATAAATTTCTCATTTTCTTCTAAGGTGTTATTTTCTAATTTGTTTTTTATACTATCTTTAAACAACCTCTAGTTTTTAAGTTCAAATAAAATATTATCTTTGCAGTCAGACAAACAATAGTTATGATTAATTTTTTGAATTGATGTAGTTTTTTCTAATAAGTTTTTTAAATTCTCATTTTTAAAATCAGGTTTAAACCCGCAACACGGGCAAGTTTTAGAAGTAAACCCAGCATCCACATAAAACATAATCCCAAACTGTTTATTATTTTCATCTTCATTACCTCCCAATTTTGTCTTTTGAGTATTCAAACTCTCCAAATCGGCAAAAGGTGGTACAAGTCTTTGTTTTACAAATTTTTTGACTAGCATTTTTTCAAAGTAGCGGTAAGTCTCCGTGCCTGCCCAAGTCAAATGTTCAGAATGTCCAAAAGTGTCAGCATTTTCATCTCTTTTGGTCAGGGAGTTAATTCTAAAACCTTGAGGGTCATATTTATAAGTATCCTCCAGCACCAAAACCCCTGGTAATTTTTCCATCAAAAAGCCAGTAACTCCAACCATATTGGCTACAATTCCTTTTTTAAGTGTATCTAAGTCTTCAATTTCTTCGTACTTCTTCTTAAATTCATCTAAATAATTTGGTTTGTCTTTGTTCTCATTCCATTCCTTAATTTGATCTAATAGTGGCTTAAATAAATTAATGTGTTTATCAATATCAATTTTGATTTTTGTGTTATCCAAAATACCATTATCAAATAATTTTTTTACTTGTTCTGCCTCGACGTCAGATTCAAAAACTTCTTCAATACTGTTTGCCACTCCGTCTCTATTTTGACTAATCGCAAAGCTCAAAACTCGCTGGAAGTGATTCATCCGTAACTTTATTACATTACTTTCATTTTCTGGATACTGTACTAGTATTTTTATGTTTTCACCTCTTTTACCCTCACTAAAATTATCAAAATAACCAAGCTTTTTAGCAATTTCAAAAAGTTCAGAATTTTCTTTTATTTTACTTAAAGCAGTTTTTAAATATTTGTCGTTTGGGTGATCGTTTCCATCTTTGTCTTTAAACCCAAAATGCCAGGTTTCTACTTTGATATTTGTCAGGTCTAAAATATGTTGAAGCTCAAAACCTTTTTGATTTTTACTTTCATCGTGCTTTACAAAGCGAAAAACAAATTTGTCTTTTTTCTCCAACTCTTTTCCACTTTTCTTTTTTTCTTCAATAATTTCTCCAATCCAGCCTAACTTTTTTTCTTTTTCTTTTTCTTTTTTAAATACCACAAAATCATCAATTTGCTTACTATTTTTATGCAAAACACACAGTGTAGCCAATTCGTTTATCCCACGGTCAAAGCCATAAATCCACTGCCTGTTTGAGTCTTTTTGCTCAAAGTCTGAACTAATTTTTTGATTAAATCCTTGTACAAATTCAGCATAGCTCTGCTTATCTCTTGTTAAATCATTTTTACCTTTGCGATTAATAAAGTTACCAAACTGACTAAATTCTGTAATTTCTGGTTTAATTTCAATCCCAAAATTTCCAATAATTTGAAATCTACTGTTACGGTTTAGAGTTTTAGCGTGGTGTTCTTTTTGCAAATCTTGCTCAGTCTGGCCAGTTTCTGGTTTAATGGTAGGCAATTGGTAAAACAAACTAAATTCTGGGTGGATTCTGTAATTATACGTTTTTTTATCTTGTTTATTCTCAATAGGTTTATTTACAAAAACATTTTCAAAATCTACTGTAAATTGATTTTTATTTCCGACAAACTCTCCCTGCTTAATTTCGCTTTGATAATCTTGATTGATAATTGGTAAGAGTAAACAATCCTGCTCAGTCACCAGATTTTCTAAATCGTTTTTTGAGATGTGTTTTGTCTCAAGTTTATAACCCTTCAAATCCAAAACTTTTTCAATTTGCTCGTAGGTTTGGCACTCATTCAAATCATTTTCCCAGTTGAATTTTTGGTTCCAGTTTTGTTCTTGGGACATTTTGGATTTTAACAAACATCTTTTAATATAATTCGCTCTTTTACTTTCTTTCAAAGCCTTGTTATCTTCTTTAGAAGTTTTTTCCTCATCTATTTTTTCTAAATGAAAGTCAGGGTAAGCTTTTTTGTTGATCCTAATTTTTTTAAGACTATTTGAAGTTAGGGAAGTTACTTTTTTTACAGTCAATGCATTTTCAAACTTTTCGGATTTCAAAATTTTATCATTTTCAATAATTTCTCTAGTGTCCTCATTTTCTAAAGCTTTCAAAAGTAAGTATTTATTTATATTTTCTTCAACAATTACTCCGTAATATCCGATTTTATTATTTTCATATTTTTCTTTGAATTTTTTGTTTAAATCAGCAAATTTTAGACCCAAAAATGAAGCTAGTGAAAGTTTATTATCAATTGTTTTGTTGATTCCAAACTGTTGAGTTAATTTATAGTAAATTCCTTTATTTTTTAAACCTCCACGAACTAAACCTAAGTTTTGTTTTGCTTTTTGGAAGTTTTTATTACTCTTTAATGTATGACTAGAATTTAAAGAACTGGAAATAGTTTCACAATTATTTTCAAACTTTTCATATCTATCTTTTTCAGAGTTTTGATGAAAAGGGTTTTTAACATTCTCAATCTTTTGACTAATTAAAATCATAATATTTTCTAACTCTTTTTTATCCTTAATCTCGTGAGCAGAGTGTTCCAAAACAGCTAATTTATCACCAATAAAAAGCAAGTTGGCATACGATTCAAAATTATTATCAGACGTTTTCACATCAAAATCAGTTAACAATTTTTCAGATTGTTTTTTAGCAAAATCATTGTTACCAATTAATCCAACTTTATTTCTGGCAGTATATTCCCAAGCATAATCAAAAGCTGATTTTAGAGGGTATTTGTTTAAATCAAAATTTTCTCTGTCTTCAAGTTTAGTATTTGTCCAATCTCCAGCGATGTTTACGCTTTGTCCAGTATTCATAAGTATATTTTGAACATTATTGTAATCAAAATCTTTTTTTTCAAAATATTCTGAAATTTCATGAATTACACCAAAAGGAATTGGTCTCGGTTTAAAAAGTTGAGCTAGTTCTATTTTTGTTAGATCATTTTTATTACAGAGAAAGACTTGTTTTTTATCTGCTATATCAAATTGGAATTTTTTAAATAATTCTTGATCATCACATTGAATATATTTTTTAATAAATGTTTCTAGCTCCAGTTCGTTAATTATAGTTTCTATTTCACTTTTAACTATATCAGGTTTTTTTACTGCTGTGTGATAGTTTAAGCTGACTTTTCCTAAAGAAACCAAAGCTCCATTTTGATTAAAATAATCAATAACTTGTTTTAGTGACTGTAAATCTTGCCTAATTAGATTTATATTTTGGTTACTAAAAAACTCTTTTAATTTTGTATTTTCTTCTGAATCAGGCAACTTATCAATTTTTTCTATTAAAATTTTATTGTTGGTTAAAGGTTCTAAATATTCTAAAATAAGATTTGAAAAAGATAAAAAGGTTTTTTTAAGCTGAATTAAATTAACTTTGGTATGGGCTTTGTCTTGTTTTTCTAATGCTGTGATATATTTGTCTACAGGAGCTTCCAACTGAGAATGTAAATTAACAATATTATTTGCTAAGTTTTGCCAATATTTGATTACATATTCTGACCTTTCTATACCTTGATATTCACTTTTTTGATTCAAAGGTATAAAACCTGATTTTATTTGAGGTGTGGTTTTTTCTTTGCCATATTTATCTTTGTACTGTTCAAAAGAATTAAACCTAGCTTTTCTAGCTACAAATCTGTAGTATTCTTCAGACAATTTTATAGTATCAGTTCTCTCACTAAATGTTAACCAAGAAGATGTAAAATTTTTTAGACTACCTAAAATTTCATTTATTTTTTTGATTGCAGTTTCTTGATCTTTTATTTCTAACGATTTTGATTTTTCTTGAATTTGGCTTTGCACCATCTCCATAGATACACCAACCAAACTTTCCAACTCACTTGCTACAACTTTATTTTTTTTAGTTTCATTTGGCGATAGGGTAAATCTGATGGTTTTGTATTGTTCAAAAATCGCACTTTTAGGAATTTTTATGATTTGGGGCTTTGCATCATCACCTTTTCCTGCGTGATTGTTTTTGGGATTTTTAGCTTGCTTGTCTCTTCTTTGCCGGTTATTATTGAAAATTTGGTTGGAGTTACTCTTACCAGAATTGTTTTTTTGATTAAGATACTCGTCAAACTTGTTATATACTGCCTGTTTTTTACCCATACATTTTTACCGTAAAATAGCTTTTATGCTTGGATAAATACATATTCATGTCAACAAAAGAGCTTTTAAGCTTCATTTTGAATTGTAAAGGCAAAAGTCGGGTAATTGCTAACGCAATTAGAGAAATCTAATATTTACTCTAAACAAGCCCTGTCCAGACTGAATCAATGCAATCTACAAAAGTAGAAATCTAATATTTGTTTCCAATGTAAAATTGAGAATGCAAAATGTAAAATTATTCTAACAGACAGCTCAGAACTGCCAACTCTAATTTTCAATTCTCCATTTTGAATTTTGAATTGTAAAGGCAAAAGTAGAAATCTAATATTTACTCTAAACAGAAAGATGTACAAATCAAAGGTAAAGGATCTACAAAAGTAGAAATCTAATATTTACTCTAAAGGTAAATGAGAACCTTAAAAAAGGTTAATCTACAAAAGTAGAAATCTAATATTTACTCTAAACCCGGTTTTGGCTTTGCCAAGGGAAAAGATACAAACAGGAGCGAATGCTTTACCTGCGACTTTTCCCTATTTTACGGCAAAGTGGAAATATTAAGACTTAGGTTTTCCAGTTTTTTTAGTTTAGAATACGCATCAAGATTTATACCTTTGATAAAATTCAAAATTAAATCAAAAAATCTATCTTATCCACCAAATGTAAAATTGCTTTTGTTGCGAGTATTATCTTAGACAATCGTCTTCTTTCCGTCAAGGTCACCGGAAGTAAACCACGTCCTGTTCTTCGTTGGCGGCGTAACCGTAACGCTTAATCTTCTTGTCACAGGCTTCGCAAATCTGAAAGATTAGTACGCTGTCACTCAGTTGGAATTTTTCTTCAAATTTTTCTTCTATCTCAGTCATAATTATCCTAAGCACCCGGGGACTGTTCTTGATTTCGTAGACCGAATATTGCAAAGACCGACCATATTTTTTGATAAACTTGCTAAATTTGGTCCGTAGTTTGTCATCGCTGATGTCGTAAGAGATTAGGAGCATAGTTATTTTATCTTGATTTTGTATTTGGGGAAGTCCCTGTCATCATAAAGCATAAAGTGATAGTAGCCTTTGATAAACTTAAAAATGTCTTCTTTGTGGTCCATCAAAGTGTCAAAAAACAGGGAGGAGTACTTTTTGCTGTGTTTCCAAGGCAGACTCACTTGGCCGTTTTTGACCGTAAAATCTTTTTCGTTAATTTGTCCTAGGTGGTAGGCCTTGAGAATTTGCTTGTCGATGAGACAACGAAAGGGTTCCATGAGGTCACAGGCCAGGGATTTACGTTGAAAAAAGAGTTTGTGGTAAACTCCTTTGTAAGTATCAAAACCGTGGAGCTGGAGCAAAGAATCGATCAGGTTAAAGAGATAAGTATAGCCGATGTCCATTAGCAGGTTGGGAATGTCCGGCTTAACTCTGGGCATACGTCTGAGCCAGCCGATGTCCGTAAAGTACTGCCTGTAAAATTCTCCGGCCAGGTTTCCTTCAATCCCTAGAAGTTCTTTGTAATCTCGGCAGTTTTGGATTTGCTCAAAGTACTCTTTTGTGGGTTTTTTGATGTCTGTGAGATGACTTGTTTGTTTGAGAAGTCTGAGTTGGTTTTCGGTTTTGATTTGGATGAGTTTTTGGGCTATCTCCAGCTCTTTTTCCGGTGTGAGGAGGTACTGTTTGGTCCTGAGTAAGTAGTTTCCGGCGGCTTTGGAGTTGATCTCGGCGTAAGTTTCAAAGTTCCATTTGAGAAAAAAGAAAGAAATTCCGTAGTCCATGGATTCCTTGATGAGTTTGGTTGTGATAGAAAAGTCTCCGATCACAAAGACACTGAGTATCTTACTACACGAAGCCCGGTTGATGATTTGGTCGTTTTTTTTGAAAACCAGGTTTTGATTAGTCAGCTGCAAGTGGGGTCTACTTTCCCAGTCAGTCTGAATAAAAAGTATTTGTTTTTGTTTGAAGTCGGGTAGGGAGAGCATGGTCAAGGTTTTAGTGCTAATGACACAAGTTTTTGTAAATGCAATTTTGGCACTTTTCCGGCTTGGCTAGTCGGCTATCGGCCAGTATATCATAATTTTGGATTTTTGTAAGTAAGTCCTCAAATTTTTCCAGTTCTCTACCGGTCGGCAAATCCAGTTCATACCTCTTGTTGTCTTCCAAAGAGTGAAAGCATAATTTATCAACCTTGTAGCCCATTTCCGTCAATCCAAAGTACTGGGCGTAGAGCTGGTACTTGTAGCCGTCATAAATCTTTTTGATCCTGGTTTTTCTTTCAATCAAGGTCAGCTTGTCTCGGTCGTAGATGTCGATCTTACCCATAAGGCCGTATTTTTGGCAGTAAACGTTCAGCCCTTGCAGGTATCTTTTACTTGAGGAGTAAGTACTATGGTCAATGCTCTCGTGTTTGATTTTGCCTTTGGTCTGCGGCTTATCATGATAAATACCGGTGTCAAAGTTCTCGTAGACTGCATGAAAGTACAGGGATCTGGGACAAAAGATAAAGTCGTTGAGTTTGGTGATGGCGATGTAGGAATGCATATGTTCCAAGCATAACCCACCTTTTGGTTTTGGGCAATTAAGCTTGTTGGTAAAAAACCTTGCTTTCAAATTTGAAAACCTACATTTGACTCACAACCTCAAAGCCTTTAAAACTACCGGTTAATGCTAAACCTAAAAGTTTTTTAGTAGCTAATTTTTTTTGTTTAATTTTTTTAGCGGTTTCGTTAAGAGTAGAACCAGAACCGACAAAATCATCAATTAGTAAAATATTTTTAAAGGCTCTTTCATCATCAACAAAAATAGTGGTAGACGCATTCAAGATACGATCATCTTTAGACTTAAGTGTCTTTTGTTGAACTGGGGTATCCAGAATTAATTTAATGAGGTTAAGGTGAGGTATAGGCAAATTCAAAGACTCCTTTAATACAGTTTGGAACTGGATTTTTCGATCCACTGTTGGCGGAATAAAAGCCACAGCCTGGACTTGCTGTTCTTCAATAAGATTTATAATTGGCTGTTTTACCAATTTTACAATTTGCTCAATCAACCTACGATCTTGACTCTGTTTAGCCTGAAAAGATAGTTGAGCTAATTTAGTTTTTCCAAATCGTTCTATCGCATAAAAATCCAGATAAAAAAGCTGATCCAAACATATTTCTTCAAAACTTTCTTGCAATTTAAAACTGGCGTCAATAAGACCTTTTTGTTTGTACTGTTCATATTTTTGAAAAGTTTGGAAATACTCAAAAGCAGTTTTATTAATATCTAGTTTTTGTTTATAGCACCAGTATTCAAAACCCTTCCAACCATCAAAAATTTTACCTTCTGGCGTAATGTATAGAAAATTGTCCTCGATAATTGCCTGAATAGCTGGTTTGATTGAGCTTTGTTGGGTGTTTTTTAGGTTTTCTTGAAAATCCTTTTTCGCACTAGGTGAAATTTGTGTCTGAATTTTTTGATAAAAAACCTTTGGTGGCCTACCTAATTTCGTAATCAAACCCGATTCTATCAATCGTTTGAGATGTTTAAAAACTGTTGGTTCACTGATTTGTAGTTTTTCTCTAATTTTTTTGGCAGAAATTCCGCCAGATTTTTCAATCAGTTCAAGGATTTGTTTTTGATAAGATTTGGTCGGATTCATTAGTGCTAAGTGTTAATACTTAATACTAAACACTAAAATAATAATTGTCAATTCTATTATCTTTCTTCAATTTTTTGAGTCATAACAAAACTCTAAACACCTTTGGAAATTGCTAGTTTTTGATTTTAAAAACCACCCCTTCTTTTTGGATACTTTCTTTTAGTTTGTCATTGGTCAGCTTATCAAAAACAGTTAGATCGAACTTGAACGGAATAAACAGCTCGTCCAGTTCACTAAAAACTTTAAGATAAGTGCTATGATCAATTGTCGGTTTGATAATGCACAAGTCAATATCCGAAGCTCGGCCAAAATCACCTCTGGCCCGGGAACCGTAAATCCAAACCTCCTCAATCTCGGGAAATTGGGAAAAAGTATTTTTAATCATCTCAATTTGGTGAGCTTTTAGACCAAACTCCACCGGCCTGGAATTATTTATCTCCTCCAAATCCATATTTTTGTTTGATTAAGCTGTTAAAATTCTTAAATTCGGCTAAATAAAAATTTTGAATTGTCTCCAGCATTTCTTTAGCTAACTTTTCATCGTAAGT
>CAYSWH010000028.1:0-21884 GCA_964434775.1 uncultured Candidatus Saccharibacteria bacterium
GGGTAAAAAACGCCCTAGAAACCATGGAAATGTTTAAATTGCCCAATATAATTATTTTTGATGAGATAGTGGAGCTTGGTATTCTTTCTGAAGAAACTCATAGAAAAATTGGCCAGGACTTTGCTAAAGTTGATCCTGAATTAGTTGTTTTGTTAGGTAAAAGTTTTTCCGACACTGTCAAAGAAGAGCTTCTCAAACTTGGTTATCCGGAAGAAAAAATCTATTTATTAAGAAACCGCAACCAAGAAGAGGTAATAAATAAAGTTAACTCGCTTTTAAAGAGACACTATAATTCGGTAGTTTTGGCTGAGGGTTTTAGAACAAAAGCTTTGATTAACAAGCTCCCAGCATAATTATTTTTTGTTACTTATTTTTTATTTCGTTTTAGAAGACTTCAAAAAAAGATAGTCAAAATATTTTTTTTGTGATAAACTTTTTTATAGATGTATATCGCAATTAAAGGAATATAGTTGTAACAAAAGAAAAAAAATACAAATAAAAAAAATACAAAAATATGGCCAAATCTTTAGTGCTTGGAAACAACCAAATGATGATTGCTTTGGATCAATTCGGTCAGGTTTATGATCTTTATTATCCGTATATTGGCCTGGAAAACCATACAAAATGGAACTTTGTTCATCGAATAGGGATTTGGGTAGATAACAGTTTTCGTTGGTTAGACGATGGATCATGGAAAATTTCTATTGATTACAAAAAAGGAACCATGGTCAGTGATGTGATAGCCATAAATGAAGAAATCGGAATAAAGCTTCTTTTCAATGATGCTATTTACAACGAAAAGAATGTATTTATCAGAGAGGTCAGGGTCACTAATTTATTTAGCCGCAATCGTTCAGTTAAACTATATTTTAATCAGCAATTTATTATTTACGAATCGATTGGAGGAGATACGGTATTATACGATCATGAACAAAAAGCAGTTATTCACTATAAGGGTCGACGAGTATTTTTAATTGATGCCAGGGTAAACGGTAATAGTTTTGATGAATACTCCGTGGGTCTTCTGGGTATCGAAGGCAGGGAAGGTACATACAAAGATGCGGAAGACGGAAAATTGGAAAAAAACAATGTGGAACACGGTTTAGTGGATTCAGTAATTGGTGTTTATTTCAATATTGAAGCCAATCAATCTCAACTTGTAGAGTACTGGCTTGTAGCAGCTAAGTCAATTCCAGAGGCTAAAGAATTAGATAACTTAGTAAAAAAAGAAAAAGAACCCAAAGCTATAGTTGAGTCAACCGGTAACTATTGGAAAGCTTGGTTAAATAAAAATAATATTAATTTTCAAGGGCTGGATGAAAAATATGTTGATTTATTCAACGAGTCTTTATTGGTTGTTAGTTGTCATAGTGGCGGTAACGGAGAAGTTATTGCCTCCGGAGATTCTGACTTATTAAAACAGGGCAGGGATACTTATAGCTATGTTTGGGCAAGAGATGGAGCTTTAACTGTTATTTCCATGATGAAGGCCGGGTATAACGGCATTGCCAGAAGATTTCTTGAGTTTTCTGAAAAAACAATTACCGAGGACGGTTTTATGCTTCACAAATATCGTTCAGACGGAACTTTGGGTAGTTCTTGGCATCCCTGGGTCAGAAATTGTAAATCTGAACTACCTATTCAGGAGGATGAGACAGCTCTGGTCGTTATTGCTCTTTGGAAGTATTATGAAGCTACAAGGGCTCTTGAGTTTATTGAGGAAGTCTATAATACCTTAATAAAAAAGCCCTGTGAGTTTATGACTACCTACATTGATGAGAAAACCGGTTTGCCTAGGCCAACATATGATTTGTGGGAAGAAAAATTCGGCATAAGTACTTTTACTTCTGCCACAGTTTACGGAGCTCAGATCTCGGCCGCAAAAATTGCCGGTTTGCTGGGAAAGACAAGGGATTCCGAACATTACATCAATACTGCAAAAAAGATTAAGCAGGCGATCTTATTACATTTGTATGATGCTGAAAAGGGTTACTTTATTAAGCAGATTAGTTATTTAACTGACGGTTATGTTCATAGAGACGAAACAGTTGATATTTCCAGTGTTTATGGTTTGTATGAGTTTGGGGTTTTGGATATTGAAGATGAAAAGTTATCTAAATCTATTCAAATGGTTGAGCAAAAAGTTCAAAATCCGGGTGATGTAGGGGGTATCGGTAGATACGAGAATGATTATTACTTTAGAGTTAGCCAGAATACTCCGGGCAATCCTTGGATTATCACTTCCTTGTGGCTAGCTAGATATTATCTCAAAAAAGCTAAAAAGAAAGAAGAATTGCAAGTAGTTTATCTGTGGTTGGATTGGGTTTTGAAATATGCACAACCTTCCGGCATCCTCTCTGAGCAGCTAAATCCTTTTACCGGAGAGCAGCTCTCAGCCACTCCTTTGACCTGGAGTCATGCAGAGTATGTTCATACAATTATTGAGCTTTTGGAAAAAAACAAAGAATTGGAAAAAGCTCCGCCAAATTAACAAGTAACTTCCACCGGCTAATATTTTCTTATTTCATTAAAAAACTATCATAGACAAACATAAATACAAAAAAATATATGAATCAAAAGGTACTAATGTTCGGTTGGGAGTTTCCTCCATATAATAGCGGGGGTTTAGGGATAGCTTGTTTGGGACTAACCCGGTCTCTGATCAAAAGTGGGGCAGATGTTGTTTTTGTCCTACCAAAAAGATTTCTTTTAGAATACGAACATCTTAAGTTTGTTTTTGCTGATACTAAACAGGAAATTAATAAAGAAAATTTCCAGGAATTTTTAACTCTTTTCGGAGCCTATAGTAATTTGTTTTTTGAAGGTCACTTTGAAACAATTAGCAAGAAGGACAGACCTTTTTCCTTAAGCTCGGATCTTTATGAAGAAGTTTTAAATTATGCAGTCTTATCAGAAAAAATTGCCAGAGAGGAAGAGTATAATCTCATACATTGTCATGACTGGCTTACCATCAAAGCTGGTTTGGTGGCCAAGAATATTTCAGGAAAACCTCTGATTTTTCATGTTCATGCTACCGAAATGGATCGTACCGGCGGGAATCCTAACGAACTTATATATAAAATTGAGAAAGAAGGTATGCAAAAGGCAGATAAAGTAATTGCGGTTTCTGAATTTACTAAGAAGGTTATTGTAAAAGAGTATCAAATTAATGAGCAAAAAGTTGAGGTAGTTCATAACGGTATCGATTACCATCAAGAAAAAAATAAACTTGGCGATGAGGAATTAATTGAAACTTTAAATTATCTGAAAACTCATAATAGACAGCTGGTAACATATATTGGACGTTTTACTTTTCAAAAAGGAGTAGATTATTTTTTAAAGGCCGCTCAAAGAGTTTCCGAGAATAATCCTAGGGCGGTATTTCTGCTTGCCGGAAGTGGAGACATGGAAAATAGATTGTTAGAATTAACCGCATCTTTGGGTTTGACAGACAGAGTAATTTTTACAGGTTTTTTACGAGATGAAAAGTTGAAAAGTCTTTACCAAGCCTCGGATCTATTTATCATGCCTTCAATAGCCGAACCTTTTGGTTTGGTTGCTTTGGAGGCCCTAACTCACGAGACGCCGGTTATTCTTTCCAGGAATTCAGGAGTTAGTGAGGTGCTTAGTCACTCATTAAAAGTTGATTTCTGGGATACTGAGGAAATGGCTCACCAAATTCTTTCGGTTCTGGAACACGAAACCTTGATTGATACTCTTAAGAACTTTGGTCACCAAGAGGTTCAGGGGATAAGTTGGGAGGAAGCTGCTAAAAAAATTATCAAATTATACCAATCTTTGTAAAAAACAAAAATATATGCCTTCAGTCTGTTTTTATTTTCAAGTTCATCAACCATATAGACTCAAAAAATACCGATTTTTTAATATTGGTAAGGACCACGATTATTTTTCCTTGTCTGATGAAAACAGCAATTACAATAAGCAGATTTTACAAAAAGTAATAAAAAAATGCTATTTACCAACTAACACTCTTCTTTTGGAACTCTTAAATAATCATCCGGAATTTAAAATTTGTTTTTCCTTGTCAGGGGTATTTCTCGAGCAAATCCAAGAATACTCTCCGGAGGTTGTGGAGTCCTTTCGTCGTTTAGTGGAAACAGGAAGAGTGGAGCTGCTCAGTGAGACTTATTATCACTCATTGGCGTTTTTGTATTCCAGAAAAGAGTTTAAGCAACAAGTAAGACAACATCGACGTTTACTTAAGCAACTTTTTAACTACGAACCCACGGTATTTCGAAATACTGAGCTCATTTACAATAATACTTTAGCTAAAAGCATTGAAAGAATGGGCTATAAGGGTATAATTACTGAAGGGGCTGATCATATTTTAGACTGGAGAAGTCCGGATTTTGTCTATCGACCTCAAGGTACAAATAATATTAAACTTTTACTTAAAAACTACAAGTTGTCTGATGATATGGCCTTTCGATTTGGTTCTAAAGAATGGCAGGAGCATCCTCTAACAACCAAAAAATTCGTCCGTTGGATTAACCGGATAAACGGTAATGGGCAGGTGGTAAATCTTTTTATGGACTATGAAACCTTTGGAGAACATCAATGGCAGGAGACAGGTATTTTTGAATTTTTACGACATCTACCCGGGGAAATATTAAATTATCGGGACAATGATTTTGTTACCCCTTCAGAAGCAATCAATAAATTCCAATCGATTGGAAGTGTAGATATGCCTAATTATATATCTTGGGCTGATAGTGAAAGGGATTTATCTGCATGGCAATCCAATCCCATGCAAATTGATGCTTTTAACAAGCTTTACGGATTGGAAAGGCAGGTTAAAGCACTTAAAGACGATCAAATTTTAGTTGATTGGAGGAAACTGCAAACTTCCGATCACTTTTACTATATGTGTACCAAATTTTGGAGTGACGGAGACGTGCACAAATACTTTTCACCTTTTGAATCACCTTATGAGGCTTACACATACTTCATGAATGTCCTACATGACTTGAAACTTAGAGTTCTACACAAACAGAGAGAGCCGGTTAAAAGTAAAGACCATAGTCGCAATCCCAGAGACAAAAAACGCAAGGTCAAACCCAAAGAAGAAAAAAGTTACTTTGTTGAAGAATTTCCTTTTTGGAAAGGTTTAGAGAAGAAAGCTCGTAGCAGAGCCTGAAACTATCACGCTCATAGAACCTATCTAATTATTTCTGCCTAATTTATAAGGTTTAAAACTTCTAGTTTGAAATAGGGTTATAACTATTATCAAAACGCTTTTCAAGAGGTTACCTCGCAAAAAGTGGGTGTTTTTTGAATCACAAAAAGTCTCAAACTACTTTTTTTAAAGGAATAAATTTCAAATGGGTTTTATACCAAATTGATTATATTATAGATTATTTTTGCCGGATCCGATTATAGACCAACCTTCTCCTGTTCTTCTCAGAACTGTATATTCATTATTATCGAAAATTACAAAATCCGTGGTCTCAATTAAATTATGTCTGTTAAATAGATTCTCTCGAAAATTCGGCTCTACCAAGTATACGTGGTCTACTCGGAAACCGTTTTCTAAACCGACCATTTTAGGAAATTCCGGTGCCGATTGCCAGTTTACTCCAAAGTCAAAAGATTCAATGACCCGGCGATTTTCTATAGTCAAAGTCCCGTCATTATTTTCTTCTGCTACAATATAACTTACGTACCCCAATTGACTGTCAAGGTCGCCGTATATCGGAGATGCCAAACCTTCATTCTCAGAAATAATTGATTCTTCATCAAAAAAGTCGGTGATTGAAATTAATGAGTTTATACAATCTTCAGGAGGTAAATTCATTCTACCTGTTTTAAACTGATACTCCATTAAGTCTCCAATTGTGTAATCAAGGCAATTATCCTTTTCGGTAAAGTTTTGTGCTTTTGTCTCCCATTCACCGGAATTGCCCCATGCAGGGTGTTTTCCATTATCAGGGTTAATCGGGTCAACTAACAAACCTCCTTGTCCCTGCTTTTCATTACCTAAAAGTCCTAGCAAAACCTTATAATTTTCCGGATTCTCAGGGTGCCATTCGAACCTTGCTCTTTCAAACCACTGAACTTTTCCTTTCCAGGGCTCTTCCCCCGGAGATCTTTGAATAGTCGCTTCAATTTCCGGACTAATGGGCAACCCGAACAAGGCAATGCTTTGTTCCAAGGAATAACCGTAGGGGTAAGGATTTGAATCAGAATAGATTGTTAAGCCGTGACTCAGAAAAAACCTTTTAAAATTGCCACAAACATTTTTCTCAGTTTCTTCAAAATAAAGACAGTCATGATCATATAGATCCACTTCATCGGGATATTCTGTTTGCCAGTTTATACCATTTTGTAGGAGGAGCTCGTCTCCGAGTCTTCCGAGAAGAACATCATATGGGGGTCGGTTTTCGGGATGTAATTCCAATCTGTTTCTTTCGAAATTTTGAGCTACATATCGATTTTCTTCAATAATTATTGTTTCTTGAGGTCCTTTTGGATATCCGAAAACCGGTAATCCACCGTTTTGCTGCCAAAATTCTCCGATTCTACCTTCTATACAATAACCAGTTTCTTCAAAGCACTGTTTTTCACGTAGAGATTGAGCTTGAACTTCTTCGGCCTTGGTCCCTTGAATTGAGTAAGAAACGTAGATTAATGAAACAGAAATGGTGAGAATTGTAATTAGGGCTAGGGTTAACTTGACCTTAAAGGGAACACTCGTTGTAATTATATTTTGAAACATATGCAAAAATGCAAATTTATTAGCATAGATTCATTGAAAAGTCAATTTAATATGTCACAAAATTGGGTCTTTAATTATGATTATTAAAATAATTCAGGTTGGCAAAACAAAGACTCCTTGGGTAAGGCATGGTGAAGAGGAGTTTCTTAAAAAACTAAAACCATATGTCAAGATCAAGTCTATAATTTTAGAGCCGGAAAATAAAGGAGAAGTTCAGATGATCGTTTCCAAAGAAACCGAAAAGATTATCAAAGCACTCAGATCGACAGAATTTGTCTGTCTTCTAAGCAGCCGAGGTAAGGAAATTAACTCCAAGCAATTTGCCGAGATTATTAACGGATGGCAAACAGATTTTGGAGGAAATCTTACTTTTATTATCGGAGGTTCATGGGGAGTCGGGAATGAGTTGTATGAAAGAGCTGATTACTGCCTATCCCTGTCTAAGATGACTATGCTCCACGAAGTAGTAAGAATATTTTTCCTTGAACAAGTATACAGGGCGATTATGATTAATAGGAAAAAACCCTATCATAAGGGTAAAGAATAATAAGACGTGATCTTGACTAAAACTTGAATCTGTGCTTATTATTGCCGGACAATTCATACCAATTAATTCTGCATTTTAGTAAATTTATTTTAATTACCATTTAACATTTATGAACGCCAATATTAAAGACTTTTTTATTGTTTTGTTGCAGTTATCTTTTCTAGCTTTGTTTGTTTTGATCGGTCAGTGGAATGCAAGGTTTATGGATCCCTATATTCAAATTGTCGGATATTTGTCAATATTATTCGGGTTTCTAGTTTTCTTGCTTGGAATCTACCAACTTCGCACCTATATTAGTATTTTTCCGACACCGGTTAGAGACGGGGAGTTGATAACCACCGGAATTTATAAATATATTAGACATCCCATGTATACAGGTTTGTTTTTTGTCCTTATAGGCTATGGGGCAGTCTCCTTAAATTTTTATAGACTTTTGATCGCCATAGTCATAATTTTGATTGTCTTGGAAAAAGTAGAGTATGAGGAGAACAGGTTGATGGAAAAGTATAGAAAATACAAGGATTATAAAGTTAAAACAGGTAAATTTATTTCAAAATTGTTTTAGTTTTTTCAACTTTACTGAGTATTACATTCCTGGCAAACGCCGAACATTTGGAAATCAAAATCGTAAATGTCGAGATGATATTTTAGTTCAATTGATTTGAAAAAATCTTTTTGATTAAATGATTCATCGACGCAGATATCTTTATTGCAAATTCTACAAATAAAATGAGGGTGTCTTATGTTGTATGAAGGGCTGTATCTTTTTTTTCTGTCCAACAAAACGGTTTCATTAATTAGGTTTTCCTGCCGGAGTATTTTTAATATTCGATACACAGAGGTTTTATTGGCACTTTTCCTGTTTTTTTTTAATTTTTGCAATATCTCTTGAGCATCCAACTGAGACTTACTTTCAAATATAATTTTGATTACTTCGTTTTTGATTTTGGAGTCTTTATAACCTTTCTGTTTGAGGATTTCTTTAATATTCATAACAGGTGTAGGTTTCTCTCTCTCATTATTCATAAAGAAAATTGGTAAGTAACTTGACAAAAAGAAAAAGAAAAAAGAAAAAGCAACCAGGTTGCAATTTATTAATTTATCAATGAAATTATATAGTATTAAATATTTTTATTTTAGTTTATGTCAAAAAAAAGTGTTATTTTAGTTATTGGAGTATTAACAGCCTTTGTTTTATTGCTTGGGTTTGTTTCTTTTGCAAGTAATTCTGAAAATGAATCAAACTCAGATGAAGGAAATGATAAAATCCAGGCAACTGTGTCCATTTTACCGCAAGAATATTTTGTGGAAAGGGTAGGGGGTGATGAAGTAGAAGTGGCTGCCTTAATACCACCCGGAAGTAGTCCGGCTACATATGAACCAAAGCCGTCCCAGCTAGCGGATTTAGAGAGATCTGAGATATACTTTAGAATTGGCCATATACCATTTGAAAAAAATCATATAGACAGGATTAGCGAGAGTAACTCGAGCATGAAGATTGTTGATACTTCTGAAGGAATTGATTTGAGAGAAATTGAAGAACATAGTCATGAGGGAGAGGAAGACCATTCTAAAGAAGAAGACCATCAAGAAAACCATCAACATGAAGAAGGTGGAGATGATCCGCATATTTGGCTGGATCCTAATTTGGTTCAAACTCAAGTAGAAAGTATATACGACGGTTTGGTGGAAATAAGACCCGAAAAAGAAGAGTACTTTAGGCAAAACAAGGAAGAGTTTTTGCAAGACTTACAAGACTTGGATAATGATTTGACACAAACCTTTGAGCCTTTCCAAGGAGAGACTATGCTGGTTTACCACCCGGCTTTCGGTTATCTGGCTGATCGATACGGTTTTGAGCAAGAACACTTTGAAATAGAAGGGAAGGAACCTTCTCCTGAAGAAATTCAGCAAGTAATTGACGAGGCTAAGGAAGAAAAAATCAGTGTAGTATTTGTGCAAAAACAGTTTTCTACTTCTTCAGCGGAAACAATTGCCCGGGAAATTGATGGAAGTGTAGTTTCAATAGATCCATTGGAAAAGGATTATCTTACAAACATGAGAGAAATATCTAAACAAATAACTCAAAGCACTAAAGAATAAATCTGTATATATAATAAGATAGGCTTCTTTGAGCTTGCATTCTTTTTTGAAAAGTAATTTGATTTTTGGTTTAGAGGGTGTCTAGTTTGTAAAGTATGTTTAGTGAATTATTAATACAAAAAATCCAACAGAATGATGGAAATCTACTTATAAGGAATCGATTTTCTAAGTAAATACAGAGTATCAGGGAAGAAGAAAATCCAACCTTTTTGTATTTAGTGTAACTCCTTAGCAAATTTAGAATTATTAGTAACAGTATTCAAGTGAAAGATATAGGAATAAATCAACTAACAGTTGCTTTCGGCAAGATTGTAATTTTGGATAAGCTTGATTTGGCAATCCCGGTAGGAAAAATTACTGCTTTAATAGGACCGAACGGTTCAGGAAAATCGACACTGATTAAGTCCTTGGCAGGTGTTTTGAGCTATGAGGGGGAAATAAATTTCGGAGAAAAACCGGAAACCAAGTTTTATGAAATAGGTTATGTTCCGCAACGATTTGATTTTGATTATAGTCTACCGGTAACTGTAGAGGAATTTATGAGCCTGTCACTGATTACATGCAAGCACCAAGAAAAAGAAAAGAAGAAGTTTATTGAAAACTCTTTACGCAAGACAGGAACTTTAGAGTTGCAAAAAAAACAACTGGCAAAATTATCGGGCGGACAATTCCAAAGAGTGTTGCTTGCCAGGGCTATTGTCCACCAACCCAAGATACTATTGCTGGATGAACCGGAATCAGGGATTGATTTGGAGGGTGAAAGGGAAGTATACAACTTGATAAAAGAACTCTCTTCTACTAAGGAAGTCACGGTGGTTATTTCTACTCACAAAATCGGTCCTTTGCAAAAATATGCTGATAAAATAGTACTTTTGGATAACTCAAAAAAAGGAATTTTACTTCATGGAGAACCCGGTAAGGTTCTAGGGCATCAAGCTATAAAAGATATCTTTTGATTTAATAGCATATGGGGGAATTAATATCAATTTTTCAATCGCCGTTTATTTTGAGAATTCTTGTCGGAGGAGTAATAATTGCCTTTATTTGTGGTCTCATGGGGTTTTTTACAAGTCTGCGGAAAGCTCATTTTTATGGAGATGTAATTGCCCATTCCTCCTTGGCGGGAATTGCCTTGGGTTTATTTCTGGAAGTTAACCCTTTACTGCTTGCCTTTGGATATGCAGTACTAATTTCAATAATTCTACCAAAGATAAAAGAATCCACCAAGCTGGATTTTAACAATATTCTCGGTATTTTTCTCCCGTTTTCCATGGGGCTTGGGGTGATAATCTTTTCCTTAATTCCGGGATATCAGGCCGATCTGACCAGTTATCTTTTTGGAAGTATGGTGTGGGTTACTTGGGTTGACATTCAGCTACTTCTGATTTTGGCAGCGGTTTTAAGTCTGGCTTTGTTTTTCCTTTTTTCCAAGTTAACTCTGATTTCTCTGGATGGAGAATATTCCAGGCTTTTAGGCTTGAAGGTTAACTATTATGAGCTATTCTATAATTTTCTCTTGGCTCTAGTTATCATTGCCGGGGTAAGGCTGGCCGGTATTGTTTTAATCAATGCTTTTTTGATCGTTCCCGCCACTGTAGCAAAACTCAGCTCCAATTCACTCAAATCAATGTTTATCCTGTCTCCTCTGATTGCAGTTATTTCAGTCCTCATCGGACTAATCTTTTCTATTCTCTTCAACACTCCCTCAGGAGCCACTATCGCCGTAGTTTTGGGCCTAATATTTTTGGTAGTTAGCGTTTTTAAAAGATAGAGATACTATTTATTGCTCTTGGTCTGAATTTGCTTGAAAAATATTACCTAGTTGCTCTTCTCTGTCGTTGAGTATAGTTATTTCTAGATTAATTCGTCTTATCATTTGCTCTCTTTCAGGTTTTATAACCTGATTAATATTGTACTGATTCCATTCATTTTCCAGGTTATCAAATTGATTTATGCCGCTTGAAGCAGTTATTTGCAGTTGTCTCAAGTAACCAATAATTTTCTCATAGTATCCGCGATTAAAAATATTGGCTTGCTTGGTTTGTAATTCAAACTCAGGTGTTAGACGATTTGTCAATTCCAACACTTCATTTAAATAATCAATAAAATTAGCAGCGTCATTCGAGTTACGTAAGGTAATGAAAGCACGTAAATCAAATTTATTTCGTAACTCTTCTATTTCTTTATAGTCGGATTCTAGATTTTTAATTGGGAGTTTTCTGGTCAAAGGTAATGACTTGTCGTCAAATAATACTTGTTGATGAAGTTGATTCCTGTAACCGGGATATGTTTCTTCTTGAATACTTTGAAGCCTCCCCTCAAATTGAGTATTACTTTGATCGATATAATTTATTTCATTATTTATATAATCTCTTTCATATGCTAGACCGTCTCTACTTCGAGTAATGAGTTCCCTTCCGCGAGTAATGGCCGAGTTTCTTTGTTCTATATAAATGAATTTGTTCTTGGTTATTTAGTTGTAGACAATATTGAATATTACAAGACAATCACTTTACTCCGAATTAATTCCCCCCCGTCAATTACTACTACAAACTCTCCCTTATTTTTTAATTCCAAGCTACTTAAACAGTCGACTGTTGTGACGATAGTTTCTTCATATACTTTGCTTATTTCACGACAAATACAGATTTTACGTTCGGGTTCTAAATAAATTTGAGCTTCGGTAAGGAATTTGGGAATGCGGTGGACTGATTCATATACTACTGACGGAAAAGGGTTAGTTACAATAATTTCCCATTGCTTTTTTCTACCCTTTTTGGTTGGCATGAAACCAAAGAAAGTAAATTCTTTACTCACAAAACCGCTAGCTACTACAGCCGGAATCAATGCGGTAGGTCCGGGGAGAACAGAGTAGGAGATATTAAGTTGCTGACATATGCGGATAACCAAATTTCCGGGATCACTAATCCCGGGAGTACCGGCATCGGCAACCATTACGCAGTATTCTTTAGGCTGACTTACTTCAGGGTAGGGCTGATTTTGATAAGTTTTTGTCGGTTCAGTTCGGAAAGAGTACTTTTGAAGAATAAATTTTATCTTAGCTTCATTAAAATCATGATTTACGGTTAAATTTATGAACTCAGGCTTATTTTCAATTTTTAAAAGTTTTAGTAGTTTATTAATACTTCTGGAGTCTTCACAAAAAATATAGCTCGCACCGCTAAGTATATTAATTGCTCTTAAACTAATGTCATCAAGATTGCCAAGTGGTGTGGGAACGATATAGAGCATTTTTCAAGCCTTGGTAAACAAACAATAATTGACAATATTCAAGAATCTGTCCACCAAAAATATACTTCTAATCAAATTGTGTAATTTTCACGCTTTAAACCTTGTCATAAAAATTAAGTTATAATATAATACTTCTTAGATGATAACTCTCAAAGCAAAAAGTAAAAATAAAAATCTACAAAAAGACATTCGTCCATACTTGATTTTAGTGGTCGGTTTTTTGCTAACAATTCTAAGTTATTATTTGTATAGTCAGCTAATTGTAGTTTTTACTTTGGGTGTATGTACGATAATGGGGTTTATATTGCATGCCTTACCGCCTGTTGAACATGAAATATATTTAGATGAAGAAGTTCTGCGAATAGGCGAAACGGAATTTGAGATTGAAAGATGTGTAGCTTGGTCTATAGTTGATCTTAAACCGAATTTGGAATTCATTATTCAGACTGACGGATACGTAAGTCCGTTTTATTATTTCTATATAAGTGAGGATGACCCGGATTTACAAGAATTTGTTAGACTATTAACTCAGCTGGTACCATATGATGAAGAGCTAACCAAAGCCGATCCAATTCACCTTCTATTGAGGAAGATCGGTCTTAAATAGTTTTCTGTTTTTCGGGATACTTTTTACTGTCTTAGGTTTGAGAGAAATTTTGATATAACAAAAAAGTATTATCTTTTGACAAAATATTTACCCTGAGTTGAGGTTTTATTATTATATTATTAAAATTCTTGATAGAAAAACTGCAGATATGAATGATCTTCAAAATAATCTAAATAATTTTTACTTTCTCGGAAACAATTTTAGACAATGGCTTATAGCGATAGGTATATTTTTTGGTATTTATATTGTAATGTATATCTTTAAAAAGTTTATTGTGGCCAGGTTAAAAAGTCTTAGTGAAAAAACCGTTACTAAGGCTGATGATGTTTTGATAGATGCTGCCAACATGGTATCCTTCCCTTTTTATTTTACTGTTGGTGTGTATGGGGCTTCCAGATACCTAAGCTTACCGGAGATGGTAAAAAATATTATTCAGGTGGCTACAATGGTGATTGCTACAGTATATATAGCCCTTGCTGTTCAAAAAATTGCCATTTATATTGTTGATCTTGTTTGGAAACAAAAGAGGGAAGATTTAGATATTAGTGAGGGTTTTAGCAATTTTATCAATACTTCAATTGCCGTGCTTGTGTGGACTTTGGCAATTGTGCTACTCCTCCAAAATTTAGGCTACAATGTTTCGGCCTTAATCGGAGGTTTAGGAATTATTGGTATTGCCATCGCTTTTGCCTTGCAAAATGTACTTTCAGATGTTTTTGCCTATTTTACAATCTATTTTGATAAACCTTTTAAAGTTGGAGACTTCATTATTGTCGGCCAAGACATGGGTACGGTAAAATCTATTGGAAAAAAAACTACTAGAATCACAACTTTGGAAGGACAAGAATTGGTGATGACTAATAAAGAGCTCACCGAATCAAGAATTAACAATTACGGTCGGATGAGTACTCGAAGAGTAGTTTTTCGTGTTGGTGTAGCTTATGAAACTCCCAGAGAAAAATTAGTAAAAGCCAAAGAAATGATGATTTCCATTATTCAGGAACAAGACAAGGCACGGATTGATAGATGTAATTTGGCCAACTTCGGTGAATACAGTCTTGAATTTGAAACTGTTTACTACATTGACTCTCCGGATTATAATACATTTATGGACATTCAAGAAAAAGTTAATTTTTCGATTATTGAAGCCTTTGAAAAAGAAAACATTAAGCAGTGTTATCCAACTAGGACTTTATATATTAAAAACGGTTAATTTAATAAAAAATAAAATTACATGTCTGCAAAAAATTTGGATATTGCTATTTTAGCCGCCGGTTGCTTTTGGGGGGTGGAGGACACCTTGATGAAGTTGAATGGGGTTAAATCAACGGAAGTAGGTTATATAGGAGGTAAAACTACCAATCCGACATACAAAGAAGTTTGCACTGATATGACGGGACATGCTGAAGCCGTAAAGATTGTCTTCGATTCGAAAGTGGTTTCATATAGACAGATTTTGACAAAATTCTTTGAAATTCACGACCCCACTACTTTGAATCAACAAGGTCCGGACGTTGGAAGTCAATACCGCTCGGCTATTTTTTATCTAAACAGTGAGCAAAGGGAAAAGGCTTTGAGATTAAAATCCGAACTTAATGAATCCGGAAGATTCAAAAAACCTGTTATTACCCAAATTGTTCCGGCATTAACTTTTTATCCTGCAGAAGAATACCATCAAAAGTATTTTCAAAAGAAAGGGATTAGTCATTGTTAGAAGGATCATAGATAGGTGGACCTTAAATTTATTTCGCACTTCATCATGACGACTTGAGATTGCCGCTACATATTTATTTTGATTTGACGTATTTAAAATGGAAAGAGCACTTTCCCTTGACATTTTGAAATTGAACTTTAAGGGTTTCTCTACTACAATTTTATTTTTATTTAGGTTAGGGACATCAAACGGCGATCAAGTGATTGTCACTACTAAAAAATTCGGTTGTTGTTTTGAATGGAACCGCAAGAGTTACTCTACACAGTAAATCTATTTTTAATTTTGAATATTCCCGTGCCTTCTTTTCTGCCGATCTAAAATTACACTCCAACCCGTTCAGGCACTCCCCACCCCCGTTGCCCTTGCGGGCATTTCCCCCGAGTGGGAAAAATTATACACTTATTTTTTAATTTTAATTTAATCTTCCAAGCTCTCCAGCCATTTTTCGCAGTCCATGGCGGCTTTACATCCTTCTCCGGCTGCAGTAATAGCTTGTCTGTATTCCTTATCTTCCACATCACCGCAAATAAAGACTCCTTCGATTTCACTCATGGTTTTATTCGTGGGACTAAGATAACCGGCTTCATCCATGGTAAGTAAACCGCCAACAAATTTGGTGTTGGGAATATGTCCGATAGCCACAAAAACGCCGTCTAAGTCTAGTTTGGATTTTTTATGTGTTTGGGTGTTTTCCAAAGTAACTCCGTTCACTGTCTTGTCTCCATGAAATTCAGTAATCCTGAAATTCAACATGAATTCAATTTTGGGATTTTTCTTAGCTCTTTCCAGCATGATTTTGGAGGCTCTAAACCCCTCTCGTCTGTGAATTAGATAGACCTTTTTGGCAAACTTGGTTAGAAAGTTGGATTCTTCCATAGCACTATCTCCTCCGCCTACAACGGCGATTGTTTTATCCTTGTAAAAGAAGCCGTCACAAGTGGCACAGGAGTGGTAACCTTTGCCGATCCATTGCCCTTCGCCTTCAATACCTAAATATCTGGCAGAAGCTCCGGATGCAATTATCACAGAGTCAAATTTGTCACTTTGCCCTGCACTGTATTTGACCTCAAATTCTTTCTTGCCTTCTTTTTCGCCGCATTCCAGTTTGTCAACATTGGCCATGACGACTTTTGTTCCAAATCTTTCAGCTTGTTTTTGCATGTTGTCCATCAGTTCCGGTCCCATAATTCCTTCAGGAAAACCGGGGAAATTTTCAATTTCGGTTGTTGTTGTAAGTTGACCTCCAGGTTGCATCCCGGTAAATATTGTGGTTTCCAGGTTTGCTCTGGAAGTGTAAATAGCTGCGGTCAAGCCGGCAGGCCCGGATCCGATAATGGCAATTTTTTTATTACTCATAGATACCTTTAAGAATTAAGATTTATAATTTTTAAAACAACGTTTCAGAAAATGTTTTAGGGAATATGAATTTTTTTTATCACAAACAAATAAATTATCAAAAAAGTAGCGGCAGTACATAATAAAGAGATTACTAGTGACCAGCCGAACTCTATTTGCAAATCCTGAATTGTTTTCATGTCTATATTGTTTTTCAAACTTGTAAGTTTGTCAATTCTTTTGTATTTGTTATTTTGTAAATTTTCTGTATTTTCTTAACCTAAGTTGTTAGTGACATCCTATCCTATATAATTTTTGAATTTTGCTTATGTAGATAGATGGAATTTGGGCTTGATTAACTGTGAATTTTGTTTAAGTCTTACTTTTGCAATTATGTTTTCTTATATTAGAGTTATTGAAAGCCTAGTTGACCCGGGGGTTTATACTCGGGGTATAAAGTACTATTTGGAAGGTAGGGTAGTGAGTAAAAAAGATTTGACCCTTGATTATTGGAGGTTATACGAAGTCGTGGGGAATCAATCATACTTTGTAAAAATACCACTTCTACATTTGGCACTAAGTCGAGATAAGTTTGACCATGCGGAAATTGCTCTCATGGAGACTGTAAGTTGTGATTGCCCGTATTTTCTGGAGCATGGAGTCTGTAAACATATTGTGGCTGTCTGTGCTAGTTTGGAAGAAGAGTTTTTCCAACCGTCACATCATAAAAATATCAAGAAAAACAAGACTGAGGACGAGATTTTGGACAATATTTTTCGGGTAGAAGAGGGGAGAAAGCAACAAAGTTTTATCCAAAACCTTGAGTACTGTCTTGAAAAAGATTGTTCTAATGAAATGATTACTATGAGACTGTCAGATTTTTTGGAATACTTTGATAGAAAAAGACTTTCTGTGGAAGGTTGGTTGGAAGTAGCAGACTCAGTAATCAAAGATAACCTCAAGCAATATGAAGCGGAAAAAAGAGTAGTTAGAATTATTACCAACTATTATTTATTCAGTATCGGTGGGCTGCCATGGTGGTGCTTTTGGAAAGAGTATTTGAGTTATCTATCCCTAAAGTCTCAAGAAAATCTGTGGTTAAAATTATGGAAACTACTTGATTTAGGGCTGAACTCTGAAATAGGAGAAGAATTAAGAAAGGAGATAAAAAAATTGGATACTAGTAATAAAAGGAATATTTTGGAGGAATTACAAATAGAATTACCGGAAAACAAAGAAACCTGGGTAGAATTTTGCTTTCAAGCCGAATATCCGGATTGGATCGCTGAAAATCTGGACGAATTAGACCCGTTTTACCTCTTACAAGCTGCAACTCTTTTGCCCGAAAAAAGCGAAGTCATCGAAATCAGGCTAAGAAACCAAGTCAAAATCGGCATTGACTTCCTCCGCACCGGGGACTACAAAGAGCTTCTGGATATCCTCAAAACCTGGAAAGAAAACCTGGGACGAAGTAGTTACTTTGAAGAAGTAATTCAATACATCAAAACCAGCCACCCTAAGAAAAAGAAGCTCCTCAAAGAAATTGAGAAGCTGTAGAAGGTCAGTTTTGTTTGTTTTTGGGTGATCGTGGGTAACTCTTTAAACTTCTCGATCTTTTGACTGTGTTTCCTAGGACTGTTTGCGACAGAAGCTTATAAGAAACTTCTGAATAAATATAAGACTAGTAGTTCACTTAATAAATAGGTTTCAATGATCTTAACTAAGTAATCTAACTTCCGACCTTCCGCTGATTATCCGTCCGATAGTATATGTTTGGAAGTGAGAATAATTTCGGAGGATTTGTTTGACCGGATGTTCGGCTTGTTTGTTGATTACTGCTACCATGCCTATACCCATATTAAAGACCCGATACATTTCTTTTTTTTCTATCTCACCGGCTTTTTGAATCAGGTTAAAGATTGCCGGAATGGGAAAACTTGTTAGGTCGATTTCAGCATCGAGGTAATTAGGTAATATCCGAGGAATATTTTCCACAAAACCGCCGCCGGTAATGTGAGACAGACCTTTGATCTCTATGCCGCTATCCAGAACATCAAAAACCGGTTTTTGATAACTTATATGCGGTTCCAGCAGAGTTTCGCCAAGGGTTGAGGTCAGTTCCGGTACTTTGGAATAAGGAGAAAACTTTGCTTTTTTAAATAGAGCCTTTCTAGCCAGGGAAAAACCGTTGGTATGGAGTCCGCCGGAAGAAAGTCCCAAGATTAAATCACCTTCTTCAAGGGTCTTCCCGGTGATTATTTTTTCCTTATCAACAACACCGGTTATCATGCCGATTACGTCAATTTCATCGTTTGCAAACATACCCGGCATTTCCGCCATTTCTCCGCCTAGTAGATTGATTTCATGATCTTTGCAGGTTTGGGTCATTGAATCTACAACTGTTTCAATGATATCCGGATCAAGTCTACTACAACCAATATAATCCAAAAAACTAATCGGCCTAGCTCCGAGACATAAAATATCATTTACGTTATTGTGAACTACATCCAGACCAACCCCGTTCCAAATACCTGTTTCTTTGGCAATCATTAATTTAGTTCCTACTCCGTCACAGCTTTGTACCAGCACCGGATTTTTCATCCCCTGAGTAATTTTTCCCAGATCCAAGGCTCCACCAAAAGAACCTATCTGAGTCAAAGACGCCGGGGTTAAAGTGTCTTGCACTTTGCTCTTGATTCTTTGAACAGCTTCATTCCCGGCATCAATGTTTACTCCCGCTTGCTTGTAATCCAGACTCATATTTCTTTAATAAATTGGATATTTGATTTTATTTGAATTTCTACCACCTTTCCCTCAAAGAATTTTCCCAAACATCTTTTGCTTGCGACAAGTCCAGGGAAATACTTTGATTGATTATTATTCTCATGGAATCAGTAGTTTTACCGATAATAGTCGATTGTAGTCCCAATCTCTCGAACAATGTTTGCACTTCTTGCAGTTTTTTCTCATCGACCTCCAACACAAAACCTCCGGTTTCTCCAAAAAGAACTTTATCTTCTCTCAGACCACCTTGCTTAACTTCTACCTCCAAACCGATACCATTCTTAAAACTCATTTCCAGAAGACAAGCGGCCAACCCGCCGTCACTAATGTCGTGACAAGATAGAATTAAATTATTTTCTGCAGCTTCAACCAGACCATAGATAGATATTTGCAGTTCTCCAAAATCCGGTTTTGGTACGTTGACTCCGAGCATATCAAACAGATCGTAATAAACACTACCTCCACATTCGTCTTTTCTTTCACCCAGGAGTAATAAAATCGATCCGGGTTTTTGAAAGTTTTGAGTTAAGGCTTGTCTAACATCTCTTATCTTACCGACACCGGAAATAATCGGACTGGGAGCAATGGGTCGACCTTTAGACTCTTTGTACAGAGAAACATTTCCGGAAACGATGGGAATAGAATATTCAGGATTCTCTTTGAGTTGATATTTCTTGCAGGCTTCGGCAACTCCCCTAACACTCTCTACAAAATCCCACATTTGTTCAGACTTTTCCGGATTCCCGAAATTAAGACAGTCGGTAAGAGCTTGAGGAGAAGAGCCCACGGCAGCCAGATTTCGTAAACACTCGGCAACGGAATTAACTCCTACCCAGTAAGGACTGATTTTTCCGTACCGGGGATTATGATCAACCTTAAAACTAACGCCAACCTGCTTAATTTCATCAGGATAATTATGGTAAATAAACGGCTGCAAAACTGAGGCATCTGCTTCGCCGGGTTCAATCACGCTGATTCCTTGGACATTTTTGTCATAGTTTTCATATACCGGCAATTTACTACAAACATTGGGGTGAGCTAGAATTTGCAACAAGACCTCCGATAAACAAAGAGTTTGGTTTCGCAAAGTGACTTTTCCGTCTACCAGTTCAATTTCCGGTTCAGATAATGTTCTTTTCGGCTCAGTGTATTCTCGGTTGTAAAGTAGACCTGAAGTAACATCACAGGCCTTGGCATAAACAATATTTTCTCCTTTGTAAGTTACCTTAAAGTCTTCCTTTTGGGTGATTTTTCCTATTACCGCAGCTTTAGCACCTCTGGAAACGTGGCTAAGGTCAAATTTTTGATTATAATTCTCCAAAATTAGAGGAGTAACCTCAGGGTGAGCCACCCACATGTATCTTTCTTGGGTCTCCGAACATAGAATCACCGCCGGATCAAGATCCTCCATATCCGTAAAAACCTGATCCAGGAAAACCTCCGCTCCATAGCCCGCCCCGTCAGCCAGCTCCACGCTAGCGCAAGCAATACCCCCGGCCCCTAAATCTTTTAGTCCGACTTTATCAAGCAAGCCTTTTGCTTTTAGAGCTTGAAAGAGTGTGTAAGTTGCTTTTAATAAATGACGTTTTAAGAAAGCGTTAGGTTCCTGGACGGCACCTTTGTTGGCCTCTTTTTCATCCTCTTTAACTTCTGCCGAAGAGAAACTGGCTCCACCAAAACCGCTGTTGTCCGTAGGCTTACCAACCAAAATCAAATCATAACCCTCGGCTTTTCCCGGTGCGTAGGAGTGAATTATTTCATCTTCTCGCAGGATCCCCAAGGTAACTACGTTAACTAAGCAATTATCCTTGTAAGTCTCGTCAAAGTAAATATCTCCGCCGACGTTGGGTACTCCGATAGGATTTCCGTAACCGGCAATTCCCTCAACTACACCCTTACTAATCCATTTTGTTTTGTTGGAATCAATTTCGCCAAACCTCAGAGAATCACTAACTCCAATGACTCTGGCACCCATGCAGGATACGTCTCTGACATTACCGCCAACACCGGTAGCCGCACCTTCATAGGGAACAATTTGTGAGGGAGAATTATGACTTTCGTGGCTAACAACTAAACCGTATTTAAAACCCTGATTATCTGTGGCAATTTCTACGATCCCGGCATCTTCTTTGGGACCTAAGATGACATTAGGGGCTTCAGTAACGAACTGCTTCAAAAAAGGACGGGAACTTTTATAAGAGCAGTGTTCGGAGCCTTGAATAGACCATAATATGCACTCAGATAGAGTAGGCGGTCTGTGCAAGATTTCATTCTGAATTTTGAGAGCTTCTTCTTTTGTTAGGGCAATTGTATTCTCATGAAGAACTTGGGTTATTTCCTCCTCGTTTAAATTATTAAAATCAAAAGTTTTTTGATATGACATGGGTTTGGCCTGGATTATAATTTCATTCCCTTCCATAATCAGGGAGTTGTCAAGATGGAATGGCTATAAAATTAAATTAACGGTAAATTAGTTTGATATATATTTGAAAAGCTGTTTATTTGATGCTTATGGATAGAATGCTGATCATTTGCAGTTTCTGACGGAGTTATAAAATTCTAAATATCTCCTAACACTTTCTAATTTAGAAATTTCCATGTAATCAGAATGTCTTTGCTTTGCTTCACCGATTTTTTTAAATTTGGTTAAATAATTGAGGGTGAGTAACTCATTTCAGACATTATAGTCGACCCAAACATAACCTGTACACACTTGTCACGGTAAACTTGTTTCGGCATCTCTTGGAATAGATCCTGAAATGAATCCCCACAACGCGCTAGCCCCTGTTGGTATCAAACCCCAGGG
>CAYSWH010000029.1:0-21728 GCA_964434775.1 uncultured Candidatus Saccharibacteria bacterium
ATAACAACTAAAGGATCATAAATACATAATTTCTCGGTAATCAGCATCCCTGCTCGAAGACCTTTTTTATATAATTTTTCAATCGATTCCTTAAGTTCATCATCGGTAATTTGATTTACAAATTCAAGCATATAGACTTCTATCCTGCTTAAAGCTTCTTTTAGGTCAACCTTTTGGGCAAAAGTATAATCACCCTCTCCTTTCCTTTGAGATAAACTAGTAAGCCAAAAGTTAAAACTCCCGGGTAATTCTTCGTGACTTCCTATACCCATCAAACGCATATCTTCAACTTTATTGAAGATTTTATCAAAGCGTATCCTTAATAAAGATTTAGGTTTTCTTACCTCTTCCATTGCTAGTTGTCATGCTTGTATTAGAATTCTTCCCAAAATTAATTCACAAATTCACATTTTTTACAAGCGTTTTATAAACTGCCGGTAAAATAATCCCTCCCCTTTAGTTTATCCGGAAAGCATTCTTGCTCCGATTTTTTCCCTTCCAATTCATGATCGTATTCATAGCCTTTGCCGTAACCCAGATTTTTCATTAGTTTGGTTGGAGCGTTGCGAAAGTGCATCGGCACAGGTAGGTTGCCGTATTGCTGGACATCTTGACGAGCCATACTGACTGCCAAATAGGCTTTGTTGGATTTAGGGGCTTTGGCTAGGTACTCGGCAAGTTGGGCTAAAGCGGTGTCACATTCCGGCATACCTAGTTTGTGGCAGGTATCGTACACGGAATTGGCTAAAAGTAGGGCTGTTGGTGAAGCGTTGCCTATATCTTCGCTGGCAAAACGAACCAATCTTCTGGCAATATAGAGAGGGTCTTCTCCGGCTTCCAACATCCTCATAATCCAGTAAACTGCCGCCGAGGGGTTGGATGAGCGTAAACTTTTGTGAACTGCCGAAATAAGGTTAAAATGCTCTTCTCCGTATTTGTCGTGCTGTAAGTACTTCTGGACTGATTGTGCAATAACTTCTTTGTCAATTTTACCCTGTTTGAGCTGAAAAGCAATTTCCAGACTATTAAGTCCAAAGCGAAGATCGCCGTTAGCCAAGTTAGCGAGCAAATCTAAAGACTGCTTTTCTTTATTGCTAAAGTTTGGTTTTTTTTGTGAGTTAGTCTCATGGGAAATTTTTGTGAAGTTTTGTTTGAGGTATTTCAAGCCCATATGCAAGCCTTCCAAGATTTCAGTTTCATCTAAAGGTTTAAAAACAAAAACCCTGGTTCTGGAAAGTAAGGCGGAATTGACCGTAAAACTGGGATTTTCCGTCGTAGCTCCAATCAAAGTAATCACCCCTGATTCAACAAATGGTAGAAGTGCATCTTGCTGAGCTTTGTTCCAGCGGTGGATCTCGTCGATAAAGAGGACTGTTGCCTTCTGCCAGTGAGAATTTTGCTCTGCTTCCTCCAAAACTTTCTTAAGCTTCTCCTTACCGTCCATGACCGCTGATAATTTACGAAAATTATAACTCTCCGAATCAGCAATAATTTGAGCAAGTGTAGTCTTGCCCGTCGCCGGCGGACCCCAAAAGATCATACTGGAGATATTTCCTAATTCTAGCATTTTCCTAATCGGACCTTGTTGACCTACCAAATGCTCTTGGCCGATAAATTCAGTCAAATTTTTAGGTCTTAAGACGGTAGCTAGAGGGGGCATAACTTGTAAATTTCAGGATTTCAAAGGTTAATTCAGTTAGAATAGATATTTTAGATTTGTCTAAAAAAAATAATTCATGCTAAAAGGAAAGAATCAACCCGCAGACATCAGATCAGATTTACTTTTTGATTAATAATAGGTATAATTATTAGTAATAATTAATTTTGAGATGGGAATTAAAATAAGAGATCATCCTATAAAAAATAATCTTGGTATAAATACTAAAAGACTACGTCCCGAAAATTATGAAGAACACAATTATATTCCAGGAGGTATGATACCGTTACTAGATCAACCTGAGCACCCCTCTGCAACTCCAAATATTGCAATATACTTAGAGCAGCCAATTCCCCAAAATTACCATGATCTTATTCGTAGAGTTCATGCTAAACTTATTCAAAATCCTCAGCTCGACCGTTACCAACAAATCGCTTTAACTACTCTTAATCAACGACTGACAATGCAAAGATTCTACGAGTCTCACGACTTATTAACACCAAAATCTACTCAAATAGCTCATGTTGTTTGGAATCAACAACTTATAGCAATGCATGTATCCCCTGACCTTGAAGAGTTATTGAAGAAAATACCGACAAGTGATGTCCAAGATAAGCCCGAAGGATTTGACGATTTCGGAAGAAGTAATAGATGCTATGGTGCCGTACTCCACTCGCACTGTTCTTATCATGATGCCGCAGGTCATGTACTTAAGTTAATGACTGCCGAGAGAGGTGGTCAATTGGATGACATAACTCCGGACAAGGTGAGAGAATTTGTTGCTAATCATGTCCTTTTTACTGCCTATGAAGTTAGTGATGTGCCGGTGGTTTTTAAACAGGCTATTTGGATGATGGAAGAGGATATCTTGTTGCAATTGTACAATGAGAGGGGCTTGCTGGATGATTTTAAGAAACTTAAACAAGAAATTTTTAGGCAAAATAATAAAGTAACTGCTTTAACTGAAGCAGAGCTTGCTTTTGATCTAACTTCCAAAGTATTAGACATCATCTCCGCAAGGCACGGCTTTACTAGGTTAGCCTTAAGACAGTCTGGAGATAAGGGAATTCGCCTAATTTCGTCTGACCCCGGTCTTTCTTTACCTGCTTCACAAATGGGTCTAGGGAGTTTATTTACAAAAATTCATAAAGACCCTCTTAAGCTTAGCAATTTAGGTTTTTTGTTTGGCTATAGAACTCCCACCCATCCCGGATTTTGTGATCTTTCTAATACCCGTAATTCTACCTATCAAATGACACCTGTAGAAGAAATAGCAAATTATATTCTCCAAGATCTAAAGGTATCTGCCGAGGAAGCAGTAATAACAATAAACTTGATTAGAAAATTTTTAATTGAAGTAGATGTTAACCCAGATAATTATCTTGAGAATCGATTTGTCATCTCCTCCAAAAGTCACAATTCTATCCACGACCAGGAGTCATACCTTGCTTATACTCTATTGACTAGAAACAATAAAAGCATAGAAAAGTTCTTTGGGGTGAGTATACCTAAGGAATTACTAGACCCTCTGTGGGAAGCTGTTCTCAGAGTCAATCAACACATTCCGGCGACATTCTTAGCAACGGACGGGGCATATAATAATCCTGTGGGAGTGAGACAGTTTATTTCAGGTAGACACACTGTTTTTCAGGGAGATACTAATAGTCAATTTCTTAGAAGAAAGTTAGTAGACAGGCTGGTAGATGAAATAATGGCCTTAGTGGAAAGTCAGAGGAAATAGTTTGTGAATAATGTATTACACTAAATATAGACCGGTAAAAGGAATATTGCTCTGGACAATTTCCAAATTTTGCTGAATAAATAAAAGACTATGACTCAACCTATCCAACTAACCGGCATGGAAAAAATCTTGGGTAGATACTACAAATGGTGGTGCTTATTATCTTTCTCAATCAAATCCGGACTGACTTATCTAATCAGCGATGCCCTCTGGATTTTTGGAAAGGTCTCTTCCTTAATTGCTATAATTGCAGTTTGGGTGGTAACTGAAACTCAGAACGGACCGGAAATGATCAACTACTTAATCGTAGGAAATATTATTTTTAGTATTACGGTAGTCACTTACGCTTGGCCGATAAATTTTGATATTCGGGACGGAACTATAAGTTCAATTCTAATTGTACCGACAAATGTTTTTATGCGCTACTTTGTGCTTACCATCTTCCCTACCCTCAGACTTGGACTGATCGGGGCTTTGGTAATTCTCCCTCTAGTATTCTTCTTTCCGGAATTCGTAAATTTTAATGCAAATATTCTACTTTTAATACCCTTCTTGTTTACTGCCTATATTATCAGGTTTTTCCTGGAACTTATGATTGGTTTTTCTGCTTTTTGGCTGAGGGATGCCTACGGAGTCATTGACAGCTCCATCGCCTTACAACCCCTAATTGCCGGCTCGTTGATTCCTTTTAATCTTTTTGGGGATACTTGGTGGAGTCTGATTTTACAATTAAACCCTCTGGCTTTTTCCTTCTACCACCCCATGCAGATTTATCTTGGTAACTATAATAATCAACAAATACTACTGACTCTACTGGGTTGCTTCAGTTGGTGTCTTGTGTTATACATTCTAACCAAGGTAGTTTTCCACTTGGGTATGAAGAAGAATGAAAGTGTGGGTTTGTAAAAAAATTATAAAAAAATTCTCATTTCAATTTACTAATTATTGCTAAATATCGAAAGGATATTGATTCATTGGAGAGAGAACTACCAGCTTTAAGCTCAGCATATTCGGTCCGAACATAGCCCGTGCACCCTTGTCACGGTGAACTTGTTTCGGAATCCCTTCGAAGATAGATCCTGAAATAAATTCAGGATGACGTCGACTTTTTAGGATGACTGTGTGGTAAATTCAGGATTACCAGTTGGCAAGTGACGGAGAAAAATTTGGGAATGTCTAAGTTTAAGAGAGGTAACTATATATTAAAACAACTTACAAAAACCCCTTATTTTGAACGAAATTCCGCATCTACCGTGTCACCCCTTGCGGATTCCGACCCCTTGTTTTTATCCAAATAATTACGAAAAAGCTCCGTCACTAACATCAAAATAATTGCCGCATCGTCCACTTGACCCAGTCCCAAAAAAACATCAGGTATCAAGTCGATAGGACTAATTAAATAAACCAGCGTTAATCCTATGACAAGCCATTTGTATTTTGGATGCTTTAAAGCCTGCTTATATTGTTCGTAAAGTTGCATATATCAAAATTTATTTTGTTTTATATATTCTTAGTCATTTCACACAAATTCTTTAAATCATTCTCGGGTTATTGTCTACCCGACATTTGAAATTAAAAAATGAATCTTCTTGGATATGTTCCAAAAAATTAACAATTTAGCGGAGACCTCCCGGTATCTATTTTTGATATCCCGATGAAAATTTACAATTGTTATAGCAAAGGGAACTCTCCCTTTTGCGAAAAAGATCAGGTCTATCGTTCCAAATTTGAAAATATACTTACTCCAACCTAAGAGCTACTACCGTCTCTAATTTTTCCGGGGCAACCTCATCCGGATCGTTGATATAAAATTCATAGACAACCCCTGTATCGCTAACTTCGTTTTCATTCTGCCATGACTCCAAACTCTCATAGGCCTCAGTTAAATCCTCGTACGGACCAACAAAAGTTATAGCTGCATACTTGCCTGCAGGTAACTTGGTAGCCTGGATATTCCCTTTGCCCGGTAAATCTTCTTCCACCGGTATACCAACCTCTACATCAATTTCTTGTTGATCCATACTATCCATATTGTAGTAAGCCGAATAGGGCATATTTGAAGCCTTTTTTTCAATCTTTTCCAAGTACGTCATGATTTTATTGATAGCCTCGGCAGTATCGGAGCTAAGATTCTCGGGAGAAGTCTTCAGACGAATAGCCAAGGTAGGTTTAGCCGGGTGCTCTTCAACTATAATTTTACTTGTAGACATACAACAATACTTTATGTCTTAGTGAAAAAAGTTTTGGGTGAAATTGTCAAAACTTTGTAACCTACCTAAAAATCATCTACTCCGTCATATAAAAGACTTATAAACATCGCAGAAATAATACTTCTTCAAAAAGGGCTTATTTATATGCTCCGTAATCAAGTTTCCAGCCACCGGTAAGATTTTCATTGCTACCTATAATTTTATACTGATGAGCTCCAAAATAATCTCTTTGAGCTTGAATTAAGTTACCCGGTAAAGTATCGTTTTCTATTGAACGAATGTAATCTATCACTGAATGCATTACCGGCAAAGGGACGGAGGCTAAACTTTGACTTCGTATAAGAGGAGAAAGATCTATTTCCAAAACCTTGTTTCCGGTAAAATAACCAGCAATCTCCCTTAATATTTCGGACCTGATAATGCAGCCACCCTGCCATATTCGACATACTTCAGGGATATCAATTCCCAAATATTTTTCCCTGTTGAACTGATAAATCAAGTCCAAACCTTGCAGATAACAAACCTCAAAAACAACTGACAAGGCTTCATCCAAATCAGCTATATTTACTTCTTTTTTCTCTTTAGCTAAAGACTTTTTCCGGGATTTTGGAACATGAAATGATTGATTTTTTTCAGTAAGAGTTCGAGCAATTACTGCCGCAGCAATTGAGGGTACGGCTACTCCATAGTCCATAGCTGTTTCCACGGTCCATTTGCCCGTACCTTTAGCTCCGGTTTTATAATCCAACTTATCCAATAGATATTCGCCGCCTTCGTCCAGAGTGTCCAAAATGTCTATAGTTATATCCATAAGAAAACTCTTTTTTGCACCTTCATTAAAATCGATAAAAGCCCGACGTATTTCCTCATTAGAATGATGATTGTATCGTAGTAAATCGTAAATTTCGGCAATGCCCTGCATCAAAGCATATTCAATTCCGTTATGGACCATCTTTACAAAATGTCCGGCTGAAGCAGCCCCAACATTAGTTACACAGGGATTCCCCGCAAAGTCCTTAGCCGCAACTTTTTCCAGGAGAGGCAGCAATTGATCTACACTTTTTTTCTCCCCGCCCGGCATAATACTAGGACCATACCTGGCACCTTCTTCTCCGCCACTAAGGCCACAGCCGACAAAATGTATCACTTTAAAAGAACTCAAATCTTTTTCCTTATCTCCCAGCACTTCTTCCAAACGATATATTTTTCCTTCTCTTAGTTGCACTATTCTTCTTTCGGTATCTTGCCAGTTAGAATTACCACCGTCGATAATAACGTCATCATCACTCAAATGGGGATATAACATCTCAATAAAACTATCCACCGGGGCTCCGCTCTTTACCATTAGAATTATCTTTCTCGGTTTTTGCAGACTTTCTATAAATTCTACCAACATCTTGTAGCCGGACAAATTGGGAATGTTTTTTCCGATCAGATCCTCGGTTTTTTCATAGCTTCGGTTAAACACACTAACCCGGCAACCGTTGGTCGCAAAATTTTCTGCCAAATTAGCCCCCATTACTCCCAATCCGATAATTCCGATATCCGCCTTTGCCATAAACAATGCTAATTAAATTTCTTGATATGCATTCCTAAGCCTCCACTCAGAGAGTGGTTTTGTCAAACCAAACGATCACACTTTAAAGAGAATTTCTTTAAGATAGCCCTACTCAAGAACAATTGTTAATTAATTATTAAACACACTAGAGTATGCGGCAAAATAAAACTTGACTTTTTTGACCTAACCATTTATTCTTATAAGATATGACAAGAAAAGCTTTAGTGCTGATCCTGGTACAAACCCCGACATCCTAGGGAGTTCTTGTTGTTATCAATTATATTTACACTTCTCCCTAAGCCTAGGGAGGTTTTTTATTCCGAAGTAATCTTATATTTTATGAAAAAGCAGCGGACAGGAGCACAAATATTATTGCAAACTCTTCAAGATCTGGATATTAACTTACTGGTTGGTTACACCGGAGGGGCTATCATGCCGACCTTTGACACCCTCAAAGAATTTCCCAAACTTAAGTTTATTACAGCCAGACATGAGCAAGGGGCCGGCTTTATTGCCCAAGGGTATACCAGAGCTTGCGGGAAACTTGCTCCGATCATGGTTACTTCCGGCCCGGGAGCTACCAATATGGTCACTCCTGTAGCCGATGCCATGATGGATTCGGTTCCTTTGTTTATGATTTCCGGTCAGGTAGCTACTCCCGTAATTGGTAGTGATGCTTTTCAAGAAACTGATGTATCCGGCCTCTTTTACCCGATAACCAAATATACCCTAATGCCTTTGGAAGCCGGAGAACTGGCTGCAGACGTAGCCAAATTGCACAAAATTGCCACCACAGGACGACCCGGCCCGGTATGCCTGGATATTCCCAAGAACGTGCAAACCGAAAAAACTGATAAAACAAATCCTCCCAAAGACCTGGATTTACCGGGTTATCAAATTTATACCAAGCCTGATAAGCAGCAAGTCAAAGAAGCAATAAAATTAATTTCCGAGGCCGAAAGACCGGTGGCTCTTTTGGGACACGGTGTGATCTTAGGTCAATGCAAAAACGAAATCCTGGAATTTTTGGAAAAAAATCAAATTCCGGCCGCTCTAACCTTACACGGCCTATCCTCTATTCCCGCCAGCCACAAATCAAATCTGGGTATGATGGGCATGCATGGTGAGATCGAGGCCAACAAGGCAATCCACAAGGCTGATCTACTAATTGCCCTGGGAATGAGATTTGACGATCGCGTAACCGGCAAACTTGAGGAGTATGCCAAAGATGCCAAAGTAATTCATGTAGAAATTGACCCCTCGGAGATTAATAAAAACGTTCGAGCGGATGTAGCCATTCGGGCAGACCTTAAAGAAGCTCTCCGATCTCTCAACAAAGAATCCAAACAAATCAAAGAAAATAGCAGAAAAGAGTGGTTTGCCGAAATTGAGAAAAACAAAGCCCTAACCAAAAAATATTATGATCACATCTTCAAGCTCGGTACCGGCAAAACCGGAAAATTGCTCATGTCCAGAATTATTCACGAGCTTTCGGATTTTACCAAAGGAAAAGACAACGTAATCTCCGATGTTGGACAACACCAAATGTTTACCGCCAAATTCTACAAGTTTGAAAAGTTTAACACCTGGTTTAATTCCGGCGGGCTCGGAACCATGGGCTTTGGTTTACCCACGGCCATTGGAGTAAAACTAGCTAGACCAAAAGAAGAAGTCTGGGCCGTCACCGGCGACGGCGGCTTTCAGATGAATATTCAAGAATTGGGAACTATCTTGCAAGAAAAAATGAATATAAATATCCTGATTCTTAATAATTCCTTCCTGGGTATGGTTAAGCAGTGGCAAAACCTATTTTATAACGACAACTACGCCGAAACAGCCCTAATTAATCCCAAATTTGAAAAAATCGCCGAAGCTTATGGTCTGGCCTACAGAAAGGTCGAAAAGGTTGAGGAAATTCTGCCGGCTCTCAAATGGAGTAAGAAAGAAACCAAACCGACGATTGTAGAGTTCATAACGGACATCAAGGAAAATGTCTTTCCGATGATACCTAGCGGCTGGAAGTTTGATAACATGATTGAAAACGAAGATCACGCCCTAAAAATTCTCCAAAAATCAACAGCTGCCCAAGTTAAAAATATTAAGCAAAATTTAGATTAAACAGTAACTATCCAATCTTTATGAAGAAAACTACCACTATCTTAGTCTTTGCACAAAATAAAAGAGGAGTTCTGGAAAGAATTGCCATGCTAATTCGCAAAAAAATGTATAACCTGGAACAAATTACCGCCTCGGATACGGAAAGAGAAGGAATCAAAAGACTGACCATCAGCTTCACCCACGGCGGGGAAATCAAGAGCGAGCAAATCGTTAATCAAATTAATAAGATCATCGAAGTAGTAGAAGTCAAAGACGTAAGCGAGGCTGACGTTATCCAGACCGAAGTATGCCTCATTAAAATCAAAAGACCTAAAAATATTTCCGATATTACCAGACTGGCCGATGTCTTTAGGGTGAGCATTGTACATGTAGACGAAAAATCATTGATCATTCAAGGAGTTGGTACTTCAAAGCAAAACTCAGCCTTAGCCGAAGCCCTCAAAGATTTTGGAATTTTGGAAATGGGCAGTAGCGGTTACACCGTAATGGAAAAGTAAACCATTTACTTCGACACCTCCTTTTGCATATGCACTGAGATCACCTTTACCCGGTCATCCTGAACTTGTTTCAGGATCTACTATTCAATTATTCAAAACTCGAACAAAAGTAGAGGCGATGATTTGATCGCCATTGCCAAAACCCGTCAACCCGTAGCGGCGAGCTTGCCTGGCCATTTTTTTTAAAGAAAAATTGTTGCAACCCGTTGCAGAGACCTCCCTGTCTCCATTATTGCAAATTGATTATTCGGTTTTATGAGTTTTCACTCACTCCGCTTTTTGGGGGTGGTTTGGAGGTGGAGGTTGGTAAGTTAGAATTCTTCTGACATTGACTTAAAAGTGACTTTTTTGTTTTGCGGGTTTAAAGAATCCAAATGCCATTTTAAAGGATTGTTTTGAATATATTCTCTAATCCTTTGTAAATCTTTTTCATCTCTAATGATGTGATCATAAAATGATTTTTGCCAAATGGTATTAAATTGATTAAAAACACCTTGCGTAAAGTCGGCGACCTCGCCGACAGAATTTTTAGAAATATATAGTTGTTTGATCTTTTTGATAGTTATTCGTTTAAAAGCAGAAATAACTTGAGCCAAAATTAATCCCTTCTCCAAACTAATAACCCCATGAAAATGATTTGGCATTATTACGAATTGGTCGAGAAACACTTCTTGATAATATTGGGGTATATCCAACCAAGTTTCTTGTACAATTTTGCCTATTGTATTTAACTTGAAATTATTACCATCCGTGGGTACTTTTGTCGGCGAGGTCGCCGACTCTACAAAAATACATTTTTTATCTTGGACACAAATGGTGACAAAATACCAATAACCTCCTTGGTAAAGTTTTTTGTGTGGTAATCTGTTTCTTTTTCGGATGAATTTAGGTTGTGACATTTGGTTATAGGTTTAATTTTTCCCCGTAGAGGAACGCCTGTTGCCATTATGTTTTTTTGTAGAGGAAAGCTCCTGCTTTCCATTGGTGAAAATACATCAGAATCAAAAATTCCGTCATCTCCACTTTCATCTAAGTAGGCTAGGTGTATAAAAACAAATTCAATACATATTTAAGACCAATGTCAATCATTATAGTGTAGAGGAAAGCTCCTGCTTTAGGGAGTTTGTAGAGGAGAGCTTGTCCCTCCATGTGGTAGTCGTCTGATTTACTTAAAATTCGATTGGGGTTGAGTGAGGTGTGAGCTGAGTATTATTTAGTGGTTGAATATTTTTAGGGATATCTTAATTTTTATTAAAAGTAATTTGATATTATATCTTTTGAGAATCAATAAATTTTTTAAACTCTTCACTATCTCTAAAACTAGCTACTTCATCTAAACCCATATTTACTTCTTTATCAGGTAGCACAAATTCACCACACTGTTCCAAATATTTATTGTAAGAGTATTGATTCATTCTTCTTGGGTCTAATACTGATAAATCCCATATATCTTTTAAATCCCAATCAGTTTGATCATGGAAAAAATGATGAATTTTAAAAATTCTATTATCTATTATATATTCTTCCACACCACCACAATACCACCACATGATTGGATTAACTCCAGCAGCTATCTCCCACCCCTGACCGCCGCATACCACAATATTCCAAGATTTGATTTCAATTTTTTTTATTTTACTTTGGTAGTTATATCTATCCTTTAGCTTTTTTAGTATTTGTTGAACACTGTTTGTTTTTAACATAAAATCATAAAATATTATCTGTCCTAAAACCTTGCCTCTCAAAAGCTCTTCGCTGTTAAGTTTTTTAAATTCCCAAATATGAAATTTATTTTCTTCAGATATACTAAGAAAATCTAGAGAATAGTTAGGCATCTCAACACTTTTTATACGCCGACCTGCTTGATCATATTCCAAAGGAAAATTCCAGAAAAAATTATGATGGGGGTAAAATCTAGAAATTTCTTTTAAAAACTGTTTTTGATATTCTGTTTCAGTCATAAACTTAATTAAATTATATACAACCCCCGAACCAAACTTTCAATCTGCTTGTTCACCGCTTCGGCTTGGTTGTTGGTGGAGAGGAGATATTTGTCATGTTGCGAAATTTGAGAATTGTTTAAAGGTTTTATTTGGGTAATGATTGAATCTTTTGATTTGTCTTTACCCTCTTCGCCTTTTCATGATAAATAATAATAAGATATTTTATCGTAAACTGTGATTCTTTTTGAACCCAAAACCCTAATTCATTTGTAAAAAAGTTTTTCTTTTGAAAATACTCTTCAATTTTTCCCTTGTTTTTTTCATTAGTTACGACTATACCATAACCAATATTGTTTATTTGTGTCCAATTATTTGTAATCTTTCAATTAGTTGTGTTTCTAGTGTAATAATCGGTTGTGTTTTAAAATTACTATCTTCTTTGAACAATTTTGATTCGGCCAAATAATTATTGCCTTTATAGATAAAAAAATCATCTATCCTAAGGTGTTTCTTGTGTGGATCGTATGATGGTAGCTGAGCTTCAGCAAGATTAATGTCAACACCTTCATGAAATAAGAATAAAGGTAAGTGTCGTTCGGTTATTTCTTTCTCATCTGAAAAGATGGGTTTATCATAAAACTCACAAAATATTTTATAGCGAAGCAGTAGATAATCAATTGATTTGCTAATTTTAAGTTCTATAAAGTTTTTAATTGGTTC
This sequence comes from uncultured Candidatus Saccharibacteria bacterium, assembly GCA_964434775.1. Classification (GTDB taxonomy): domain Bacteria; phylum Patescibacteriota; class JACMRA01; order JACMRA01; family JACMRA01; genus CAYSWH01. The sequence continues at coordinate 12,445 of CAYSWH010000029.1, forward strand.
AATAAACTCATTTAGAATTAAAGCTACCAGCTCTGAGTCAGTTTTACCATTAATTGTATTAAGTGCAAAACTATATTGTTCTAATCCTTCTTCGTTAGATTGGAGAGGAGTGATAAAGCCTAGTAAATTATTTAAACTAGCAGATTTTGTTTGAAATAAAGAAAGATAGTTATAACACAAACATACCCATTTTTCATACTCTTCAATAAATCCCTCTCTTGTATAATTTATCTTTGAGTACGAATGATCTTCGGTGGCATATGGGAACTGAAAGAGATCTTGAGCTTGGTTTAAGCTTTTTGGATATTTAGTGTTTAAGGCTTGAAAAATGGTGATAACTGCTATATTAGAGTTTAAAAACTCAAAATAGTGTTTTAGGTGAAACGAATACAACAAATGAATTGTGGTTTTGTACAAAGAGTTTGTTCTTGTATTTAAGTTAGTAAAAAATACATCTTTCATAAAAAAAATATTTAGTTAATTCCCCCTTCCACCCCATACAACCCCCTGACCCTCTCCTCAATCTGCTTATCTACCGCTTCGGCTTGGTTGTTGGCGGTCAAAACCTTTGTCTTTTCGGCTTCAAAATATGCCAAAAGTTCGGACTGGTTTGAAAGAACTATATTTTTTTCTTCAGTTGTTAAAGCTCTGGTTTTAGTCATAAAATTAAGTTTTTTAGTGAGTTAAGCGGTTTTTAAAAGTTGACAACATCTCAAAATATTTGTATTTTATTATAATATATTTAACTAATAAGCCTCTCTTTTGGTGAAAGCCGGCTCCATGCCGTTGAAGGGTATCCTTCTTAGCCATTAGACGGGCTTATTTTTATTTGATTATTTTCAGTTAAAGGGTTGTCTTTGTGATAATAATTATACCATTTTGGTTTAGTTTTATCTTGATAATCATACAAATCTACAACCAAAACAATTTTATCAAAAATATAATCATAAAATCGAGTTTCACCCTTTTCCAAAATTCTTTGAACTGCCCATAAAGAATAATCAGCCAAACATAAGATTGGATCAGTAGAATAAGATTGAACATTAAAGGCAATTTTTCCTTGAATTTCATTTTGAGAAAATTTAGAAGATTTTTTAGCCCTTTCCTCTGCTTTAGCTTGAGCCTTTCTAAGATTTACCGCCGAAGTAGAGCTTTCTCTTTCGGCTATATTTAAAACAATTTTGTGATTGTTAAATTTATCTTTGATTAGATGAGAAAGTAAGTCCGCATAAAATTCATTACTGTTGGAATTATGTTTTTTGATGTACAGGCTCATTATCTTACGACCGACTACAACTTGCAGGCTAAAATTTTGCTTTAGGATAAAATCATAAAACTCTTTACGAATTTCAGGTAAATCATCTTTGGCGTGAAAAACAAATTTACCATATTTTTTAATCCTCATCTTAACACTAGCTACTTTGGAATAATAAGAGCTATTTTCTATTTCTAAGGCTTTTTTAGATATTTTTTCTCTTAGTTCATCAAAATCTTCTTTGATTTGCACCATTCCTAAACAAAAAGTTTTGCTAACTCCATTTTGACCTACAATGTTTTCTTTTCCTTTCCCAAAAAAAGTTGTATCTCCAGCCTCATCAATAAAGACATGAAGTTTTTTGAGTGGCTTGCTTTTTGTTTTATCTGATTTAGACATAAAAATTTAACTTACCCCATACTACCTCCTAACCCTCACCTCAATTGTTTGTCGATCTGGTCGATTTAAATTTCTAAATCTCTGATTTTAATTTTTTTGTACATACCACATTTACTTTTTACTTTTCCACCACACACCCTCAAAAGAGGTTCGGCTTGTAGGGTAATATTTTTCAAAATTTTTATTTTCATGGGTTTACTTAGTATTTGAAGTGAGTGTGTGATCCTAGGATTGTATCATTTCTACTTATCTACTAAATGTAGAAGTAAAAATTTGACTTGGCATCTACAAGTTGTATCTAATTTTCTATTTTTTCTTTTGTCAATCAGTTTTGCCTGTCTCAAAGAACTACAGTCGATCCTAATATAACCTATACCCCTCCACATTTCACCCTATCAACTCCCAAACAAGGCAAGGTTATGATTTATATCCATCTCAAATACTTAACCGTAGTCACATTTCGAGGAAGAACCTGACTATCTTCTTGTCCACCTCGATTTGGCGAGGTTGGAAATTAGACCCGGAAGTAAGCAGTCGCCGCTTACGGAAGGGAAGTCCTGGAAAGGAGGTGAGAAGATGCCGGGATGGCCCATAAAATGCAAAATTTGCAGAAGGCTGTTTCAATGGTCCGGATACGGACCAAAAATTTGTGCCGACTGCAAAAAAAAGAAAAAAGGCTAGCAAATAAGCTAGCCTAAGTCTTGTCGAGGGAGAAGGAGCCGAATCGAACTTGGCGACCTTGTGGTTTGGTGTCTTCTCTTTTTTTTATTCTGATAGAGAAATTATTTTATAATCACCTGATTTTAGCGAGGCTCTAGCAATCACCATACACCAAACGATTTTGACCAAATCAAAAAAATAGTCCACAAATTCCTTAATTATCACTTATTTATCGGTTTAAAAAAAATATGGAGTCGAAAAAAATGTTTACAAATATTTTGGGAATCTTAAACGTAATAATTTTTGTAATTCTTTGCGTAGTTATAATTTTTTCCTTCGTATCTTTCTTGTTTGTACGATCTCAAATAGGCGAGCTTGCAGATAGAGTCGATCGGTCCTTAGTTGACTTTACCAAGGAAGAGATTGAAATAGAGGTTGAAATTGATGAAGAAATACCCGTAAATTTGGAAATTCCCGTAAGAGACTTGGTAGATGTCAAAAGTATGGTGCCGGATACAATTAGGGTACAAGACTCAATTCCGATTGACACTCAGGTCATAATTCAAGAAAATGTTACCACAAAAGTAAGTATACCGGTTGCCGGTACAGTGGCAGTCACAGTCCCGATTGATACCACCGTTCCGGTAAAAACAACCGTCCCCATTGATAAAGACTTCAAAATTGATAAAAACAGTATCCAAGTAGATACCAACAAAACAATCAAAGTAAAAGAAAATATACCCATCAAACTTTCTGTTCCGGTCAAAGTAACCCCCGAGGATCTGAAGGTAACTGACGATATTCAGTCCATTCATGAAATGGCAAATATCCTAAGAGCCGTGGTCTTGATAGAGCCAAAGGATTTGAAAGTGGAATAGTTTTGGGCTATCCCCATCAGACCTCTTTGAGTCTTTTTTCCAAGTTATTTATACCCAGGTTGGCGGTGGCTCCCAGATGTTTTTTGGACTTAATATTTTCTACCGGGTCTTGGTTTTGGAGTTTATTCAGGTTTTCTCCTATCTGTTTGTAGGCCTCTCTAAAAGGCATTCCCTGCCCGGCTAATTTGTTCACTTCGTCGGTGGCAAATATTTCCGGATCCATTACTGCTTGTAATTTTGCTTGGTTAGGCTTCATGTTTGTGAAAAGCAACTTCACTATTTCCAGACTGTCTTGGGTTATCTCCAGGGAGTTAATAACTGTTTGTTTGGTTATTTTTAGGTCTTTATGGTAACCGGAAATAAGGTTCTTGCCTACGGTTTGCAATTGAAATTGATTGGATTGAAGAATCGTGGAGTTGGCTCTTACCACTTCCATAATATCCAGGTTTTTCTTTTGAGGCATGATACTGGAGCCGGTAGTCAAAGAATCATCAATTTCCAAAAAACCAAATTCTTTGCTGCTAAACCAAATCGTATCGTTGGCGACTTTGGCTAGAGTTTCCATAACTTGAGACAGACAACTCAAAACATAAGCTTCAATTTTACCCCGAGAATTCTGACAGTAAATCGGATTTACCTGCACTCTGGAAAAACCCAAAAGTTTGGTGGTCATTTCTCTGTCAATCGGCAGACCGGTACCATAGCCGGCAGCTGAACCAAGAGGGTTTTGATCCACCAGATGAACTGCACTGTCAAGAACCGTCAGATCATCCAAGAGTGATTCCACAAAAGCAGTTGCCCATTGTCCAATACTGGAAGGCATGGCTCTTTGAGTGTGGGTGTAACCCGGCATGGGTAATAATTCGTACTCTTTGGCAAAGGTTAGAATTACTTGAGCTAATTCTTTGATTTCTGTTTTAACTTGTAATAGATTGTCTTTGGTAAACAGACGCAGAGCCGTAAGTACCTGATCATTGCGACTTCTACCTAAATGAATACGTTTACCGGTTTCTCCTAATTTTTGAGTTAAATAATTTTCAATAGCCGTGTGCATGTCTTCGTTTTCCCTGGAAAGTTCAAACTCTCCTTTCTCCAAAAGACCTTCAATCTCTTGTAAGCCGGCAACTAAATCTTCTGCTTCTTGTTTACTGAGCAAGCCCACTTCACCAAGCATGGTAGCATGAGCCATTGAAGCCAGGAGGTCGTATTTTATAAGTTTTGTATCAGCATCCAGGTTCTTACTGATGATATAGTTATTTACCGCCGGATGTCCCTGCATCCCTTTTTTTTGCCACAACTTTGCCATGTTATTTAGAAGAATTGAAATTAATGGTAATTACTTTGGTCTAACTTTTTGTAAGAAACCTACACAATCCTATTTTGTCAACGCTTTTGGTTTGGAGCGTGTCTTTGTAATTTTGCATTTTGTATTAAAATCTCATGTTTCAAAGTTCAAAACCTTAACTTTAAACTAAAACCATCAGTCCAGCGGCATGCAGAGGCATTTACAGGCTCCGCCTGCTTTCATAAATTCATCAATGGGAACTTGGATAACCGTAAATCCCAAATTTTCCAGTTTTTGGTTAACCTTATCACAACCGGAAGGGATAATCACTTCACTTTCCAATACCAAGGAGTTGCAGGCAAATTTGACTGCTTCAGCTTCCTCAACTTCAATTATTTCAATGTGTTCAGCTAATATTTTTAATGATTCTTTGGACAAACCTCCCGGATAACACAAAGCTTTTTCTTGACCAATCGGGCAAAAGCAAGTATCCAGATGGTAAAATCTGTCATCCACCAACTCCAGGTTAATTACTTCAAAACTCCCTTTGTCAGCTAGAATCTTCCGGATTTCCGCAAAACTCTGTTTTTGGCTTCTAAAACCATGTCCGCAAAAGACTTTTTCTTTACTTGCCCAAAGATTATCACCATGTCCTTCAAATTTAAACCCGGAATCTAATTTCCTTATTTCAAAACCGTTACTTTGGAACCAACTCTCAAAAAGTTCTGACTCTCCTTGTCTCTCGGGATAAGTAAAATTTGAGGGAATAAAGACGTCTTTGTACAAAAATCCTGCATCGATAAAGACCAAGTCAGGTTGCTTGGGAGAAGCCGGCATTAGGTTGATTTTGACCCCGGTTTTTTTTACTTCTTCATAGAGCTTGGCCCATTGTTTTTTTGCTAGTCCGGTTTGAGCTTTTATTTTCATATGCATCCAAGGATTAATCTCGTATTGAATATCGTAAAAATCCGGAGGACACATCAAGATTTCTTTAGTAGGAAGGCCCAATTGTTGATTTGACAAAGACATTGATTGTTTTGTTGTGTTTTGAAAAACTTATTTAAAAATTGATTTGAGAAATTTCAAAAAAAATTAACATTCAATCTATCGAATAATTGTTTCATTTCTCTCCGGTCCGTAAGAAATCACGGAGACCGGCACATCCAAATAATCTTCTATAAATTGTAAATAATCTTTGACTTCTTTGGGTAAAGCCTCGTATCCTTTTTGAGCAAGTTTTTGCTTGAAAGTGGAGTCAAACTCCTCCCAGCCCGATAATACTTTGTAAATTGGCTTTGCTAGTCTGTACTGAGTCAAACTGGCCGGTATTTCGCCGAGCTTCCGGCCGTCTACTTCGTAACCGATACAAATTTTAATTTCTTTAAAACCGCCCAAAACGTCTAGTTTTGTTACTGCCAAGTCAGTAAGCCCGCTGGTTCTTACAGATTGCCTTACTTGTATCAAGTCCAACCAACCTACTCTTCTTGGTCTTTTGGTCACCGTTCCATATTCTCCACCTTTATCTCGCAAAAAAACTGCCTCTTCTCCGAGAATTTCCGTAGGAAAAGGGCTTTTACCCACCCGACTGACGTAACCTTTAACCAGACCGATTATTGTTGATTTCGAGTTTATGCCAAGACCGGAACCTACCCCGGAATATGGAGCTACATTGTTAGTACTGGTGGTATGCGGATAGACACCGTGATCAGGATCCAAAGACATACCCTGAGCACCTTCGTACAGAATTTTTTTGCCGTTTTTGTAAGCTCCATAAAGAAGCACTTCGGTATCTTCGAGATATTCTTTCAACTGAAGTCCGTAGTCCAAATATTCCCGGTAAATCTCTTCTTCGGACAAAGAAAAATCACACCCAAAAACCTTTTGTAAAATATCTATGTTGAATTGATAGGCCTTGGCAAGTTTCTCTCGTAAAATATCCGGTTCAAGCAGATCTACCATTCTTATTCCCTGACGATACATCTTATCACCGGCTACAGGTGCAATACCCCTTTTGGTGCTCCCTGCCGAAAGGTTCCCTTGATGACCTGATAAGGCTTCATCCATTGCAATGTGATAAGGCATGATAACATGAGCTCTCTGACTAATTTTCAAATTTGGTTTCACACCGGCTCTACTTAAATTTTCCAGTTCGCTCAAAAGTACTTTGGGATCAATTAAAACTCCATTTCCGATAATCGAAACTTTGCTTTCATCCAGCACTCCTGAAGGAATTAAATTTAGCTTATAAGTCTTGTCTCCGATTACAATCGTATGTCCGGCATTGTTTCCTCCTTGAAAGCGAACAACATAATCACTTTCTTTGGTAAAATAATCGACAATTTTGCCTTTTCCTTCATCTCCCCATTGACTTCCGACAATTATTGCCACCTGTTCTTTTTTCATAAACTAAAGTTGTTATTCTTTTGATAATCAAGAAAAGCGAGATATGTCAATATTACAGATGTTACGGGTTTACATTTTTCAATTATTTCTTAAGTATTTAACATATCTTTAGATTTATTAACTTAATTCATATTATGAGTATCACAAAAACGGTCTTAGCTTTATTATCAATAGTAGTAGTTATAGGTGTACTGCTTTTTTCTATTTCCCTGTTAATAATCTCGAATACAGAGAAAGAAGAATCTACCTCCAGATCCCAAAGAAACTCTACAAATAAATCAAGTGAAGAAATGATCCCGGAAGTACCTTCTAGCTTGCCAAAGTGGGAGGAAGCGAAAATTGAATATACTTATCGAAGTGGCTCGGACGAAAATACTGAGCACAAAACTATAACACTGGATGCAAATGAGGAGGAATCGTTCAAAACTGTACAAGTGTTTACCTCCAACGAAACGATTTCCGAAGAAACCGCCGAAGTTGAAGATGGAGATCTGAAAGTAAATGAATTGCTGGAAATATTAATTCAAAAGCAAGTTGTCTCTACCAAAGAAAATGATGAAGGGGAAATTTGCGACGGAGGAAAAAGCGAGAGAATAAAAGTTGTTCTGGATAATAAAACCTTCTTTGAAGGAAAAAAATATTATTGTCCTAACAGAAATTACGGCACCATGGACGGCAAAGTTGAAGTGTTTTCAGAGTTAATTCAAAGTATTTAAAGAAAAGTAATTAATGTTTAAAACATCTAACTCCTGTAAAGACCATGGCAAGTCCGTGTTCATTGCAAGCATCGATCACTTCCTGATCTCTAATAGAGCCTCCGGGCTGAACAATTGTGGTAATGCCCTTTCCTTGAAGTAAATCCACACTGTCTCTAAAAGGGAAAAAAGCGTCAGATAAAAGAACGCAACCGTCGACTTTCTCTCCGGCTTTTTTGAGGGCAATATACGTGGAATCAACTCTGGAAACCTGGCCGGCACCGATACCCACGGTAGTTTTGTTTTTAGCTAGTAAGATTGAATTGGATTTAATGTGCTTGAGAACTTTCCAACCAAATACGGCAGTTTGTAAATGATCTTCTGAAGGTTGTTTTTCAGTAACTATCTGCAAATTGTCCTTGGAAATCACATTGGAGTTTATTTCTTGCATTAAGAGACCCCCGTCAATTGATTTAAATTCAATTTTATCATCCAATTTTCCTAAATAGCCTATAGCTATAACCCTTAATTTTTTCTTTTTGGATAATATATGCAAGGCCTCTTCATCATAATCAGGAGCAATCAGAATTTCCGAAAATACCTTTACAATTTCTTCGGCAATTTTGGCAGTACAAGTGCGATTCAGACAAATAATACCTCCGAAAGCCGATAGTGAATCAGCATTATAGGCCCTGGTAAAAACTTCGGCAATGTCCTCTCCAACGGCAACTCCACAAGGATTAGCGTGTTTGACAACTACACAAGCCGGCTCTTCGTATTCTCTAATGATATTCAAAGCAGCATCACTGTCCACAATGTTATTGTATGACAACTGGATTCCTTGTATAACCTCAGCGTTCAAAAGGTTAGGCTTAACACTTGGTTTTTTGTATAGAGCAGCCATTTGTCCGGGGTTTTCTCCATATCTAAGATCTGTAAGTTTTTCGTAGTTCAAAGACAAGTATTGACCGTATTTAGTTTTCTCGTGATCAATGGTTTTTTTGCCCAGGTAGTTGTAAATGTAACCGTCGTATTGAGCAGTATGAGCAAAGGCCTTAATACTCAAGAGTTTCCTGGTCTCAAAATCTATCCCTCCTCCGACGTTTTCTTGAATTATTTGGTCATAATCAGCAGGATCGATGATTGTAATCACGTGAGAAAAATTTTTGGCTCCGCTACGAATCATACTAGGACCGCCAATATCAATATTCTCAATAGCTGTTTCCAAATCAGTCTCTTTCTTTCTAGTTACTTCCAAAAAAGGATACAGGTTGCAAACCACGAGGTCAATCCAGTCAATCTCATTTTCTTTGGCCTGCTGCTTGTGCTGTTCTCTAATCCCCAAAATACCGCCGTGTACTTTTGGATGCAAGGTTTTTACTCTTCCGTCCATAATCTCCGGAAAGCCGGTATAATCGCTTACTTCCGTAATTTGCAAACCACTTTCCTTTAAGGTGTTAGCGGTGCCGCCTGTCGATAAGATATCCACTCCTTGTTTTTGCAAACTTGAAGCCAATTCTACGACTCCGGTCTTATCAGACACTGAAATCAGTGCTCTATTAATCTTAACTTTACCCGTATACATACTAATTCTAGCCGTTACTTTTGCAAGTTGCCGAAGTTAAGTTCTTTTGTCAACCGAAGGTATATTACCTGCAGGGCTATCCGATGTTTACCTCTTGACCGGAATCTTACTTGCGGCTCATATT
>CAYSWH010000030.1:0-21220 GCA_964434775.1 uncultured Candidatus Saccharibacteria bacterium
AGAATGATAGGTTGCAAATTCAGGGTGACGGGGTTGCAAATTCAGGATAACAACTTGGTAAGTGACGGAGAAAAATTTGGAATTGTTTAGGTTTAAGAGAGGGTGGCTATATTTTAAAAAAAATCAAAAACAGAAAAAATAGGAATCTTTTGACTCAACTTATTTTTTTGCCGGAGAAATTCTTAGTTATCCTCAAAAATTGACTACATACAAAAGATAGGCTATAGCTAAAGGGTGCTGTAAACATTTTTATTGAATTACATGAGGATTAATAGAACCATAATCGTTTCTTTATTTAGTTACGGAAATAGCGGAAAAACTTTTTCCAAACTAATATTTACTACCGACACCGGAAATGTCCTTAGTTCCGGAGACAGTGAAATTAAACTTGAGAAATTAAAGAACAAGGCAAAAAATATTACCCTCAAAAAAACCAAGAAGCCAAAACCCACCTCCATAGGAAGTGCCAAAAAAATTAAAGTTACCGGCAACTTTTCTCTTTGTTGGTCCCCGGCGGAAAAAAATACCAAGATTCCCTTTAAGTTTTAGGTAAATTTAAATATAATTTAACGACTTTTGAAGCTGACTATGCCTTTTGAAGAGTAAAATTTGACAACTTTCCCTTGAATGTTCCATGGTAAAATAGTTAAGTCTGAATAATTATTCAATTTTAAAACTATTTTTAACTATACCAAAATCGTCATGGATAAAACTACAATCGAAGAAGCCTATCAGAAACTGGAGATGAATTTTGACGACCATCGTCTATATTATGCCGGTCTTCCGGAATTTCAGAGAAATTTTACCAGAGACTCTATTTGTGCCGGCCTATTAACTAACAACAAAATGCTGCTACACGAGCAAGTCAAATTCAGTGCTCATCTGCAAGGGAAGACTGAAGACGAATATACCGGCGAAGAACCGGGCAAGATTTTTCATGATTTTCCCCCTTACAAAAAAATGGAGCAAAGTACGATGTATAATGCCTGTGATACTACAGCCCTCTTTTTGATAGCCATAAATAGGTTAATTCAGTTGGACGAGGAATACAAATATTTATTAGATGCTTTTAAGCGAGAGATTGAAGGGGCCTTGGAATATATTTTTAGACATACCGAGAATGGTTATTTCATTGAAGATCCAAAGTTTTCCAATACTCAGAGCTACTGTCTTAAAGTTACTTACTGGAAAGACTCGATTATTTTTCAAAGAGAAAACGGTGAACCGAAGTATCCTGCAACTTACATTCTGGCTCATGTACAAAATATGGATGCCGTGAGGTGTATGGCTAAACTAACCGATTCGGAGGAGTTAAAAGAAAAAGCGGATCAGATGTATGCCAGATTTCAAGAGCTGTATGATCCTAAAACCAAATTGTTTACCAGTGTGTTTGACGAAGAAGGAAAGTTAACCGATCCGAACTCTGATTTGCTGCATATGCTTTATTACCTTGACCCGCAGGACTTGTCTGCGGAACAGCTGAAGGGTATTTTAAATTCTTGTAAGCACCTAGAAACCAAGATTGGTTATAAGACCAACAGAGTGATGGATCAAGAGCACCATCAAAAACTTTTGGAAGATACCAAAAAATTCTTGGAAAATCCTCAGAAGGGAGATCTTTTTAGTGAAGTCTATCATTACAACTCTATCTGGCCCTTTGAACAGGCTTTTATTCACTTGGGGGCTCTTAAATTCGGCTTGGATGAAGTTGCTGAAGTTTCCGGAAGAATCAAGCACCACATTAAAGGCACTTTTCCGGAAGTGTTGCTTCTAAACTCCCAAGGGAAAATATTCAGCTTCAACTGTTATTTACAACTTTGGACAATTGCTGCTAGTGAGGTTTTTTGGGAAAAGGACATTGAAGAGTTGGTTGGCTAGGTTTTTTGTCGGTAGATTGTTTATTCAAGGTCAACCAATTCAAATTATTTTGAGTATATCTTCTACAAATTTGAATAGCTTAGGTTTACTGATTTTTTAAATTGAAAAAAGTATTCCGTTAAAACATCAGGTTTTGCAACTTTTATAAAAAATGTTTTGGGTTTTTACCTGCATTTTAAGATATTTATAATTTTAACTATTTAGGTTTAAAACTTTTTGTCACCCTCTCCAAAGTCTTTGATTGAAGTCATCAAGGTGAAAGAAGGTCTATTTTTTGATAACCTCTTCATACAATTCAGTGTATTTTTCCACTATTCTCTCAATGGAAAAGTGATCTTCTGCGGATTTTCGGCAAGCTTTTCTCATAGCACTATATTCAGACTCAGACATTGATTCAATTCTTTGAATAGCCTCAGCCAGTCCATCGGTACCGGTCTTTTTTACAATCCAATTTCCACGAATATCGTTATCACTCGGGTTGACAATAAAGCCCGTTTCTCCATCTTTGATAACTTCAGGTACAGAACCTTTGGCAAAAGCAATTACCGGGGTGCCGCAAGATAAAGACTCAATCAATACCAATCCAAAAGGCTCTTCCCACCTGATTGTAAAGAGTAGAGCTTTAGCATTTCCGTAGATAAAGTTTTTATTTTTATTGAGGACATGTCCAAAATAGACTGCTTGATTATCTCCGTTATTTAATGCTTTTTTAAGGCCTCTTATAGTTGCTTGTTTGAGTAGTTTTAGGTTGTAGTTGATTAGTGGTTTAACCTTTTTGTTAAAATAAGTAATTCTGTCAGGCGGGTTAATTCCTCCAACTACAAGAATTTGCTTATCGGCTTTGCGAGTTGCTTCTATAGCATATTCCGGGGCCTTCACCGGATCCATTCTGCCCATAAAGAGATAGTGATCCATGGTTTTTTGATATGGTTCAAAGTAATCTACATTAATTCCGTTATGGATAACCACATCTATCTTGTAACCAAGTTTTTCCAAAATTCTCTTTTGTGCGTGGCTAATAGCTACGAATTTGTTTCTTTCGTGGTCCAATTCAAGCTTACCGAACATATGACTGTTCCATGGTTCGGGGGTATGCATTGTTGTAACTATTGGTATATCAATAACTTCGTGAAAATTAATTATATTGGAAGGTCGTATATAGTGATTATGCATCACGTCATACTTATTATCGGTTATCTCCTTGATAATGGTGGCATGTTTAAGGGTGGCAATTATTTCACCGCTAATAAAAGGTCGCTTGGTTTGTTCCCTGTCATCATTAAAAATGTACCCTGGAAAGGGTACAAGTCTTCTATCATTAGTATCTTTATATAAATGGCTTTTTTCATTAGCAACAACCGCTGATTGATGGCCGTCTTTGATTAATTGTCTGTCTAAAATGAAAATAAATTCTTCTGCTCCGCCAACATTATCTCTACTTAAAGGTGAATTCAAATCGTGAACATGAAGTATTTTCATACAAGTTTCTAAACTGGAAAAATACAAGGTTGTGAGAATCTTTAACCCACATTTGATTTTTTAAAAAAACTTTCAGATTGATAATTAATCAATACCTAATTTAGTATTTATTGTCAAGCTTTCTTAACGGTTGAGACTTGTATTTTAAACAAAATATTAGATAAATTGATTTTTATTTAAAGGTTTAAGAGAAGGCCCCTACTTTTATAGGTTCTTTTTCAGATTTTACTACAGATTTTCTGGTTTGCTCCATCAAAAATTTAATATTATTACCATTGCCGCGAACGTAACCTTTTTCCAAAAGTTCGTTGGCCAAGAAGAGCCATTTGTAGCAGTTATTTACCGTCAAAAAGTCTTCTTTTGCTTTTTCTTTGGCCTTTTTACTCATCTTTGTGTATAATTCTTCGTTAGTACAAAGATTGTATAAGTGTTCAGCTACGTCCTCGGTGTTTCCAACAGGCACAACAAAAGAGTTTACCTCGTTTTCTACTTGTAAATGCATACCCCCTGAATTATATATAATAATCGGTTTGCCTTTGTGTAAAGATTCGGTGACTTTAACTTCGCAACCTTCTTTGTGGGAAAGCTGCATGGCAACTTTGCTACCTCTTAGAACCGCATTTAAAATTTGGTCGTTATGAGGTAATCTGGCAATTTTGATATCATTTTTAATATTTTTGTACTTATCAACTGATATAGTCATCTCTGTTTCTTCCAGTATCGGCACTCCTTCAGGATCATCTACTGCTCCGTGACCACATATTACCAATTGGGGGGTATCCTTCAAATCTACACCGTCTTTAGCCAATTTCTTTCTCAGCATTCTGTAAGATTCCAAAACGTCGGGAATTCCTTTGGAAGGGTCAAACCTGGCAATTTGAACAATATACGGACGAGCCAGGTCCAAAGGAGTATGTTTACCGCCTTCATCCAAAACCTGGTTGAATTGAGCAAGGTAATAATTCATTTGGTCCCTGTTTAGAGGTTTATTCAGACCATCTAAAGGATCCGTGGTTGCCGGCATAAGCACAACTTTTTCTTGTGGAACCATTTCCGGGACAAATCCGGGAATAGGGTGACTGATAAAGACATCTACCTCTTTTATTCTGTTGTGATCCCAGACAAAATCCCAGGTAATCTTTTGAGGTGAGTTATCCTTGAAGAGAGTTGTGTCTACGTGAATGTGAGAGCGGAAAATAATTTTTACGGTCGGGTTTACTTCTTTAATTTTCTTTATTAAGCCGGAAGGCTGCCAATCATCAATTATAATTACATTGGCCTTTTTAAAGGAACCAGCTAAAATTTTGCCGTTTTCTTCCGCCCATTCAGTATACAAATTCTTGTCTTTTTCTCTTAAGAAGACACCCGCAGGAGAAACCCCTTGTAAAACATTATGAAACCTCTTTTTAGTGACATCAAAAACATCCAGCTTGGGGGTCATTACAACCCAGCTGGCTTCTACTCCTAATTCTTTATAGAGCCTCATTTGAGCATGCCTCATCAAAGCAACACCGCCGCCTTGGGGTGTAGAATTAATAAACATTATTTTTCCTCCCAAGGTTCTGAAACGTTTAGATTCGTTCATTAGCTTTTGAAAATTTTCGGAGCTGCTTGATTGTTTATAGGCCTCCAGGGTTGTTAAAAAGGCCGGGTGTACTTGCCTGTCATGAGACATATCTACCTTCGCAATGTCTAGCCCTTCCTTAACTTTGAATTGGGAAAAGGTATATTTGGCGAGGTTTTCCGCTCTTTGTCTAACATTTTCTCCTTTACCTCTTTGTAGGAACGGTACAATATCCAAATCAAGCCATAATTTTTCACCTAGGCTACTAACTTGTGAAGATTCGCCAATTCCGGCGGCAATAATTTTGAGATTTTTTTCTTTGGGATAATTTTCTAACCATTCGTATACTTCTTGATCTAAATATTCTGAGTTTCTTTCCAGCTCAATAATCTGATAACTCTCTTCTCTTCCGACAGCAAAATATATCTTTTTTTCGTCAACTCCAAGTCCCACAAAAACAGATTTTGGGAGATCGCTTACATTTAAGAATGACATATAATAACATTTCAAACCAAAAATACCCCTCAGTACCTCGAGTAAGGTCTAAAGGAAAAGGGTATAGGTCATTTATAAGTTTTGTCAACTTTTAAGTCTATACTCCCTTCTATAATCAAGTGTTTCATACTTTGTTTTGAATGTAAAATATGGAGTTTATATGAACAAAAAATTATAAACTTGTTAATATTTCGAGAGATTTTCGGGTAGCCACTAAAACAAATTTTTTTAACTGATTTAGAAGTATTCATGATGATTAATCATATTTACAATAATATCTATTCTAATTAGTGGTATTATATTCTGAAACCCTGTTTTGCCAATAGCAATACTTGGCCGGTCTCACTCACAAATCCGGTCTAACTTGACTATTTAAAATCCATTGGTAAAAGTAATCATGAAAAGTCAAGAATAAATCAATTACTCAAGGTTATGGAATACCAGCCAGTTATCGGAATCGAAGTCCACGTTCAGTTGAATACTGCCACAAAATTATTTTGTTCTTGTTTGAATGAATATAAGCCTAATGATCCTAATATAAATATATGTCCTTTTTGTACCGGTCAGCCCGGGGCCCTACCGGTATTAAATAAAGCTGCTGTCCAAAAGGCAATCGCTTTTGGGGTGGCGGTAAAAGGAAAAATACCTGATAAAACGAGGTGGGACAGAAAAAATTACTTCTATCCTGATTTGCCTGCAGGATATCAGATAAGTCAATATGATAATCCTATAGTTGAGAGTGGGGAGGTGGAATTTTTCATTGAAGATAAAAAAACCGGCAAGTTTGAGCCGAGCAAAATCAGTTTAACAAGAGCTCATTTGGAAATGGATGCGGCCAAGTTGCTTCATGCCGGCGGCAAGACCATGGTTGATTTTAACAGATCCGGAGCACCCTTGATTGAAATTGTTACCGAGCCCGAAATTTACAGTTCTAGTCAGGCCATGGCTTTTGTAAACGAGTTGCAGTTATTAGTGAGAAAGATAAATATCTCTGATGCGGATATGGAGAAGGGACAAATGAGATTTGATTGTAACATCTCTCTAAAAATCCCGGATACTAAGAATTTACCTCCGTACAAGGTTGAAATAAAAAATATTAATTCCGTCAGAGCCTTAGGCAGGGCTATAGAATATGAGATAAACAGGCAAAAAGAAATGTTGGAAGTAGGTCAAAATCCTGTGCAGGAAACCAGGGGTTGGAGGGATGATCTAGGTATTTCCGAGAGTCAGAGAACAAAAGAAGAGGCTCACGACTATCGGTATTTTCCCGAACCGGACTTACAAATACTGGTTATTAGCCCCTCTGATATTCCAGGTCTTGAAGAATTACCGCCTTTGCCTTCTGCCCTGAGAAAAGCATATTTGGATCAGGGTCTGTCAATGCAGGTAGCTAACACCTTAGTCAACCAGCAAGATGTAGGAGACTTTTATAAACGCTGCGTTCAAGAAATTGAGGATAAAGAGATAAAAAAGACTCTGGCTAACATTATTACTATTAATTTGATTAGTTTAAGAGAATCATTGGAAAGACCGGTTGATACGATTATTACTGAAAAAAATCTTTTAGCCTTGGCTAAGCTGTTTAAAGAAGAAAAACTTTCCAATCAAGGTCTACAAAAAGCAATTGAATTTTTGGTAGATAACCCTGATTTAGAGGCTGAAGAAATAGTAGTTACCCAAGGTCTTATGCAAGTCAATGATGAAACCTCCTTAGGTGCTTTTGCGGATCTGGCCATTCAAAATAATCCTAAAGCAGTCGGTGATTATAAAGAAGGAAAAGTCCAGGTAATCGGTTTTTTGGTCGGTCAGTGTATGAAAGAATCTAAAGGTCAAGGAAACCCTGCTAAATTTAAAGAAATCTTGGAGAAAAAATTAAGGGAAAGGCCCTAAGGCTGATTTTTAAATTATATTATTTTCCACTTCTTCTATATCAGTTATACCTTGTATTATTTTTAAAACAGCGTCTTGATACATAGTTACCATTCCCGATTTTTGGGCCTCTTCTCTGATTTTATAGATTGAAGGGTTTTCTTGAGAAATCACTTCCCTCATAGCCCTGTTAATCAATAAAACTTCGTAAATTCCGATTCGACCTTTGTAACGTAAGTTATTACATTGAGAACAACCTTGAGAAGTTTTTAAATTTATAATTTGCGGCAGACCCTTCTTTACCTCTTCCGGGAGTTTTTTGATTGCTTGGATGACGTCTTGCTTGGTTTGAGCGTCTAAATCATCGGATTTTTGACAGTGATTGCAAATTCTTCTTACCAATCTCTGACCGATAACCAAAGAAAGTGCATCAGCTAACAGATAACCTTTGATGTCCATTTCCAGGAGTCTGGTTACAGCACCTACGGCATCATTAGTGTGTAGGGTTGACAAAACCAAGTGTCCGGTCAAAGAAGCTTGAACAGCAATTTCGGCAGTTTCCGGATCTCTAATTTCTCCTACCATCACTACGTCAGGATCTTGACGTAAAATTGATTTTAAGGCTGCAGAAAAGGTGTAACCAGCCTCCTTGTCTATCTGAGTTTGGGCAATTCCCTGTAATTTATACTCAATAGGATCTTCAATGGTAATAATTTTTCGATTTCCGTCATTTAGATGATTTAAAAAAGTATACAAAGTGGTAGTTTTACCGCTACCCGTAGGTCCACAAGTTAAAACCAATCCTTGAGGTTTTTCTACTGCCCGAATTACTTGATTTTGAATTGTAGAACGAAAACCCAAATTTTCCGGCTTTAACTCCATTTCGTTATTTCCCAGAAGTCTCATTACAATTGAATAGCCGTAATTGGAAGGCAGCATCGAAACCCTTACATCAATCTCTTTACCTTTGACATTAAAACTAAAGCGTCCGTCTTGCGGGACATTATCGACATTAAGCTTTAAACCGGAAATTAGTTTAACTCTACTTTCTACTCTTTTTTTCATTTCATAACCTATTTCTCCAAAACTATGCAAAACTCCGTCAATTCTCAGTTTAATAACATAGCCGGTTTTGTCAGCTTCGAAATGAATATCTGAAGCGTCATTCTGTAGAGCAACAATCAGAACCATCTCAATTATTTCCGTAACCGAAGAGTTGCGTAAGATCGAAGTCAGGTTCGTAAGGTCAACTCCCGAGTTGAGAAAATCGTTGATCTTGTTTTCGTTTAAGGATATATCATCAGCAGTTTGTTTGATTCTAACAACATTTTTATAGGTATCCAAAATTTTATTATAACTATTGTCCGAACAAATGTAATATTGTGGCTTATAGCCTCTGCTGATCAATATTTTTTCGAGTTCACTTCCTTTTAAAGTTTCAGCGTAGGGGCTGGCGATCAGGGCTTCTTTGTTATTAACTTGGAAGCAACCGGCTCCAAATGTTTGGGATTCTTCTCTAGTGAGGATTGATAAGTCTCTGGCACTAATCGGGTAGCCGTAAAGATCGATATAAGGCAGGCCGAGTTGATGGGCTTTGAATTTAGCATCCTCTTCAGAAAAGAATTTATTCAAATCACGCCTAAGCCGACTGACCCTTTGAGCCTTGGTGTTGGAGATAGTAGATAAATCAACTTTGGAAGAATTGTTATTACCGGAAGGAGCTAGTTTAACAACCATATTTTTTGTGATTTACTAATTTTAGAGGATATTTTAAGTAAGGTCAAATTGCCTTTTTTTAAAAAACAGGAGTCGTTATTCTATTTTAGGCTTTCATAAAATAAAAGCAGGAAATTTCTTGACAAGGCTGAGTAATTTAATTTTACTACTTTTTATAGTATTTAAAAAAATTACAAAACTACTATATATTGTATTTTGATTAATCCATCTTCCCGATGAGATTTTTTTCTTTCAAATTTTATTTATTTAATAAACATAATCTTATGTCTATCACAAAAGTTATTAAAAGAGACGGTAAAATCAGTGCATATGATCAGCAAAAAATAAAAAATGCAATAAAAAAGGCTTTTCAGGCAAGCAATCACCCTTTTGATGATACTTCTTTGGAAAATATCACTTTAGATATACACGATAATTTGCAAGCAAACTTTGAGTTTGAGCAAAGCTACCCCACAGTGGAAGACATACAAAATATAGTAGAAAAAAAAATTGCCGAAAAAGGTTTTTTTGAAGTTGCTAGAAGTTATATAGTTTACCGAGAGGAGAGAAGTAGAAATCGAAGTTCTTTGAGTGCCGGATTGAATGTCAAAAAAATTTCCGTAAAAAAAAAGGACGGACGGATAGAAACTTTTGATAAGACCAAAATTGAAGAATACCTTAGTCAAATACTTCAAAATGAGTTTTCTGAAACAATTAATCTGAAAGAAATTACCGAAGAAGTGAGTCGTAATGTATATGAGGGTATTAAGACCGGAGAGATAAATAAAACAATTATCATGAGTCTAAGGGCCAGAATCGAAAAAGACTTTGCCTATTCTAAAGCCGCGGCTAAGTTGTTGCTAAATGAAATTTACAGACAAGTGATCGGCAAAAACATATTTGACAAAGATTTTGTTCAAACCTACCAAAAGTCGCTGAAGGAAAATATCTCCAAAGGTATTCAGGCCGGTCGTTACGATTCAAGGCTTTCGGAATTTGATTTTGATTATTTAGGCGGAATTCTTAAACCGGAAAACGATTTGCTGTTCAATTACTTAGGAATCCAAACTATTTATGATCGTTATTTGCTTAAAGATCATGACCAAAATATTTTGGAGGTGCCACAAACTTTTTGGATGCGTATTGCTATGGGTCTTAGTTTGGAAGAAAGTGAAAAAAATCAGAAGGCCGGAGAATTTTACGAGGTAATGTCTAAGCTTTTGTATACTCCTTCTACACCGACTCTCTTTCATTCCGGCACCACTCATCCGCAAATGAGCTCCTGCTATTTGAATACCGTAGATGATGACCTCAGAAGCATCTTTAAGATCTATAGTGATAACTCTCAGCTATCCAAGTGGTCCGGAGGGATTGGAACTGATTGGACAAATATTCGAGGAACCGGTGCCTTGATTAAGGCTACCAATGTAGAAAGTCAAGGAGTTATTCCTTTTCTAAAAATTGCCGATGCTACTACTGCAGCGATTAATCGAAGCGGCAAAAGAAGAGGGGCGGCTTGTGTCTATTTGGAAACATGGCACTATGATATTGAATCCTTCTTGGATTTGAGAAAAAATACCGGAGATGATAGACGAAGAACTCACGACACCAACACAGCCAACTGGATCCCGGATTTATTTATGAAGCGAGTAGAGTCTGACGGCGACTGGACTCTTTTCTCTCCTGACGAGACGCCTGATTTACATCATGTTTATGGTCTTGAATTTGAGGAGAAGTATATTCAATACGAAAACAAAGCCTTGCGTGGAGAAATGAAACTGTACAAGAGGCTTAAGGCCAAAGATCTGTGGAAGAAAATGATAACCATGCTCTTTGAAACAGGACATCCTTGGATTACCTTCAAAGATCCTTCCAACATCAGGTCGCCTCAGGATCATGTGGGGGTTGTTCACAATTCCAATTTATGTACTGAAATAACTCTGAATACTTCTGCCGAGGAAACCGCTGTCTGTAATCTGGGTTCCCTCAATCTTTCCAAGTATATTCGGGATAATAGGGAGGTTGATTGGAAATTGTTGGAAAAAACAGTTGCTACTGCGATTAGAATGCTGGATAACGTAATTGATCTTAATTTTTATCCTACTATAGAAGCTGAAAATTCCAATTTAAAGCACAGGCCTATCGGTCTTGGAGTAATGGGTCTGCAGGATGCTTTGTATCAACTAGATTTACCTTTTGATAGTGAAGAAGCAGTAGTTTTTTCAGACAAATTGCAAGAGTTTATTTCTTACCAGGCCATTTTAAATTCGTCTCTTCTGGCCAAAGAAAAAGGACCTTATTCAAGTTTTAAAGGTTCTAAATGGGATCGAGGGATCCTACCTCTGGACACAATTGATTTACTGGAAAAAGAAAGAGGTCAGTTGGTAGAAATAGATCGAGAATCAAGGATGGATTGGGAAAAAATAAGGCAGTCTGTCAGAGAAAACGGCATGAGGAATTCCAACTGTATGGCCATTGCCCCTACGGCTACAATTGCAAATATTTCCGGCTGTTTTCCTACGATTGAACCGATTTACAAAAACTTGTATGTAAAATCGAATGCCAGCGGGGAATTTACAATTTTGAATCGATATTTAATCGAGGACTTAAAGGAGGCAGAGCTTTGGAATGAGAATATCCAAGAAAAACTTAAAAGATTTGACGGCAGTGTACAAAATATTTATGAAATTCCGACCAAACTTAGAAGTAAGTATAAAGAGGTTTTTGAGATCGATCCTTCCTGGATAATCAAACATGCGGCCAAAAGGGCTAAGTGGGTGGATCAAAGTCAATCCGTAAATATTTTTGCAGCAACCACTTCCGGCCGTTTCCTGTCTTCCGTCTACCACCAAGCTTGGAAAGCAGGGCTAAAGACTACCTACTATCTTAGAACTTTAGGGGCTAGTGCTATAGAAAAGAGCACCATAGATATAAACAAAGAGGAAAAGTCTCCAAAGGTGGAATTAAAGATTAACTCAAGTGAACCAGCGCTCTGCAAAATCGGCGATCCTGAATGTGAAGCTTGCCAATAATTAATTTGTTTCTTGAACTGACTAGATAACTATGACTGAAAAACAACACGCTCAAGATAATGGTCAAAAAAGTACCTCAAAAAGCCAAGACATTACCCATAACCTGGATTTTGAAGGGGTGGGGGTGAGAATGCTGATCGGGGTTATAGGATTGGTTTTTACCATTTACTCCCTCTTTGAAATAATTTATATGGATGCTGAGCCGGGCAAAGTATTTATCGGATTCTTCATGATGTCAGTTGGTTTTATTCAAGCCCGACAAAAATATTGTGTGATGGTCAGTCTAAGAGATATACTCTTAAATAGAGACGGAGAACTACTTTTTCAGAGACTGTATCGAATTACAAAGATAGTTGGACTCAGTTTTATTATCAGCCTGTTATTAACAGGACTTACCTATATAATTTTCTAGAATTTTAAAAATTTATGCTTTATGTCTACTAAATCAATCTTAAATTGCCAAACTACCGATCCCAACAAAATTCTTCCAATGAAATATAAGTGGGCCAGGCAACATTATAAAGACGGTGTAGCTAACAATTGGGTGCCTGAAGAAGTGGGCATGCAAAAAGACGTAGAGCAATGGCAGAGTCCGACTGCTCTAACCGATGATGAAAGAAGGATGGTTATGTGGAATATGGGATTCTTTTCTACTGCAGAAAGCCTGACAGCCAACAATATTGTTTTAATAATCTACAAGCATATTACCAACCCTGAATGTCGGCAATATCTACTTAGACAAGCATATGAAGAGGCCGTACACACCGATACCTTTATTTACTGCTGCGATACTTTGGGTCTCGATCCGGATGAGGTTTATACGATGTACGATAATATTCCCAGTATTAAAGAAAAAGACGATTTTGTAGTTAACACCACGCAGTTTTTGATGGATCCGAATTTTTCTACCGATAGTCAGGAGGATATTCAAAAGTTTGTTCATGATTTGATTAGTTATTATGTAATTATGGAAGGTATTTTTTTCTATGCCGGCTTTGTAATGATGCTTTCTATGATGAGACAAGGAAAGATGATTGGAGTAGGGGAGCAATTTCAATATATTCTTAGAGACGAATCAGTGCACCTGGCTTTTGGAAGTGATTTGATTAATACAATTGTAGATGAAAACCCCGGAATTTGGACTGAGGATTTTAAACAGACAATTACCGAAAATATTAAAAAGGCGGTTGATTTGGAGTATGCCTACGCCAAGGATTGTTTACCTAGGGGAATTTTGGGTCTTAATGCCGAAACTATAAAGGAATACGTCGAGTATATTGCCGATAGAAGACTGGAAAGGATAAGATTGCCTAAAGTATATGGTTCTTCCAACCCTTACCCGTGGATGAGTGAGGTGATTGACCTGCGAAAAGAAAAGAACTTTTTTGAAACTAGGGTGACAGAATACCAGAGTGGCGGAATGTTGGAGTGGTAGAGATAGTTGTTTGGACGGCTGATTCAGAGTAACCTGTTAAATTTTTTGGTTTTCTGTGGCAGGATAGTTCTCTTGTACTTGTTTGTTATAAAAATTATGCTCAATAATATGCATGATAACGTCAGAGATAGTTTTTAGGCTCATAAAAATAATTAACAGACCGGTTTTTTCACCCACAATTCCAATTGCTAAAATGATTGTTGCGTGCATGGGCAATATCCTTGCATATGGATATACCATCAGAGTAGCTAACTTAACTTTTCCGGATTCTCTCGGTTTGTTGTAGAAGAATGAGAATAGATGGTTACCCGCAAATAGTAAACCGGCAACAACAACCCATATTAAATCAAAAGATAAAATAAAGTTACTTCTAAGAGAAAGAAACGCCAGAAACGACGCATATAAAAAATGGATCCCTCCGTAATGTGCAAGAAAGAATAGTGATAATTTTGTTTGAGATGCCTTGGTTGGAGGTAGTTTTTCACCGCTAAATTTTATACCTTCCACACTAAAATTTTTGGCAGTCCACATTCTAATCAAATTCGTAAAGCCGATGGTAACACTCTGTATCCAATAAACCCACATTAAGGCAGGCAACCCCCACCCTTCAACTACAGCCCAGACAATACTAATTAAGTTAACAATCAATAAGAAATAAGTTGAATAATCTTTCCAGGGCTGATGGGGTAACACATTCTTCTCGTCAAATAACTTACCATTCGAGTTAAATTCAGAAAAGAGTGTTTGGGAATTGGAGATGCTCCCGAATTTTGAATTTTCAGGTTCTGTGTGGAGTGAGAGTTTGTCAACCTTAGACTGAGGGGCGGAATAGTTTTGCATAATTTAATTAAGTATATGCCAGTTGAAGAATATTATCAATCTTTTGGGAAATAAACCTTAGAATCCTATCCATTTTAGAAGCAAAAACAGGTTTTTACTATTAACCGCACCTTACAACCTTCCGTAAAATTCTTTATATAGTCGATCCGAAGATAACCCGTGCACACTTGTCACGGCGAACTTGTTTCGACATCTCTTGAATAGATCCTGAAATAAATTCAGGATGACTACTTGAGGCAAGTAAGGATGACCGCTTGGCAAGTGACGGAGTGGAATTTGAAAATGTCTAGGCTTAAGAGGGGTTAGCTGTAAGAGGAGAAGCAGCTTTCTTGAAAAATTTTTGTAGACTCAAAATCAAGCAAAATTATATAAGTATAGCTGGTCTACATAGAAACCGGACATTGTCAGGTCCTCTTTTTTGAAAACAGTTAGCAATACAGGATGTATCGACGGGGTGTTTCGATTACCGGAAAATGTCAAAATTAGAGGATTTTATTTATAATAGTCGGTTAGAGTCAAGCCTGTTTAATCTTATCAACTTCTTGACAAAAAGACTTCTTGATAGAAATCTCAAATAGTTTAAGCAGCTGTAGCTCAGGGGATTAGAGCGTCTGGTTGCGGTCCAGGAGGTCGCAGGTTCAAATCCTGCCAGTTGCGCCATTAGAAGATATCAGAAAAATTACAGACAAAAATAGTAAAAAAAGAATAAATTTTGAAGGAAAGGCAGACTATATCCGATTTTATTTTGTGTCTTTTGAAGGTGATTAAGAATTTGAAATTTAAGACGTTTTATCGCTGTAAAAGCAAACTTGGCTCTTCACACGAGATCCTGTTATTTTAGTTAAGCAGTTACTTGTTAATTATCAATTACAGTTTTGACATCTTAAGCCGGCTCAACTAAACTTTTCTTATAAAGATAACCAAGAATGCTTTCGGAATACAAATATCCTTTACTGCTTCTGTTGCAAGCTTTTTTAATATCTACGATTTACCCGGCAATTAAACTTTTTCCGCAAGTAGACTCCATAGCGATTGGCTGGTTAAGAATTGTTTGGGGTGTGATTGGTCTAGGTCTGGTTTTGTTAGTTCAGCGAAGTGATTGGAAAATAGAAAGAAGGGATTTGCTTCCTTTGAGCCTAATCGGATCCATCGGCCTTGGGTTAGTTTGGTTTTTGGTTATAGTTTCCACCAGAGTTTCCGGTTCGGCTATAACCGCCTTATTGGTAAATACTTCTCCTTTTTGGGCTTTGGGATTAGGCTTGCTTGTTGGTAGGGATAAGTTTATTTGGAAGCAAGTATTCGGCATGTTACTGACAATTATCGGAGTCGGGTTAATCATATTTTATCAAAACGGAGCAACTCTGACTTTTAGCCCGGAAACTTGGTGGGGTTACTTGATTGCCTTTGGGGCGGCTTTCGGAATTGGTTTTTACGGAGTCTTTATAAGTAAATACGTGCAAAAATACGGAGGACTTCGGACTACATTTTGGGGCTTGGTATTTTCAGCTATTTTCTTTACTCTTTTTGTGATTTTTTCTAATCCGAATTTAGTTTATTCTTTTGTTTCCTTTGAGGGTCTGATAGTTGGAATTTATACCGGTTTTATGGTGACGGCTATCCCTCAACTGGTGACGGCTATTGCTTTGGGTAAAATCAAACCATCAGTAGTCTTCATTTACAATCTGACAATCCCGGTATTTACTGTAATTATGGATTATTTGCTATTTGGGGATTTGGTGACAATGCCTTTTGTTTTTGGGGCGGCTTTGGTTCTTATTGGAGTCTATATAGCTCAGGTAGCTAGAAGAGAGGCTAAAGAAAAATATTAAAAAGAATTAATTGTGCTCTTTCCCTTGCGGTTTTATTCATGTAAAAAACCTACTTTTCTGAACCTTTCTTTATTCAAACATCATAAAAATCAATATGTTAAAGTAACTCTTTAAAGAAAAAATAGTTCATTTTTAAGCGATTGAGGGATAAAATTGGAAATTACCTGAAGAGTTAATTAAAATAAGAAAAATGTGCCTTGATTTATTACTCCTGCCTTATCAAAAAAGAGGTGAATGTAAAATTTTCCCATGAAATCAGGTTTTTAGTATTGACAAATCTTTAAAAGCTTATTTTTATGATGAACTAACCAAATTTTTGGTTTTATAAGTAAATAATATATTGTCTATGGCAAAAGCAAAAAACAGTAAAGTTACTAAGACTCAACTAATCAGTGAGCTGGCTGAAAGCAATCAGATTTCTAATGCAAACGCTGAGAGATTTCTGAATTCTTTTATTGAAATTGTTACCAACAATCTTAAAAAAGGTAATGAAGTAGCCATCACCGGTTTTGGTACTTTCAAAAAGACTAAGAGAAAAGCCAGAAAAGGTGTTAATCCAAAAACCAGAGAATCAATCAACATTCCTGCTTCTACTACAGTTTCTTTCAAGACAGGAAAAACTCTTAAAGATTCCGTTTAATTTTTTCTTAGAACCTAAACTTAATAGTCGCCTGTCAGGGCGGCTTTTTTTGTCCTAATGTCAGAGAAAGCACATTTCTGTGGCTATTTAGAGATCCAAGCCTTAGTCCAAAAGACCTTATATTTATAAATTATTATTTGCTCAAGAAAGAAAAACTGTTTATAATTAAAAAAATATCTATCGAAATTCAAGATTATTATGTCTATTTCAAAAAATTTAGGAGTCTTTTTTATTACCACTTTTCTATTTTCATGGGTTAGTTGGTTACCAATAATTCTGTATAATCTAAATACTATAGAATCCCCCGCAGGGGCGATTTTGTTTATGTTGGGAGGATTTGGTCCAAGTATAATCGGATTTATTGCTATTTTTTTGACTGCAAAAAAAGAAGAACGTAAAGAACTATGGCTTCGCTTGGTTGATGTTCGAAGAATTGGGCTAAAAACATTAATTGTAGCTCTTATATTTTACCCTTTAACTTTTGTTATCGCTCTTGGTATAAACTTAGTTCTAGGGGGGTCTCTTCCTCAATCAGACCAACTTACTGGTATGCTTGCCAACCCCGTTGTATTTATTGTAAGTGGCTTTATCATTTTGCTACTGGGACCTCTTTCAGAAGAAGTAGGCTGGAGGGGTTATGCTTTGGATAAAATGCAAACAAACTTTTCGCCGATACAGTCATCACTGATAATCGGATTTGTGTGGGCTTTTTGGCACCTTCCACTGTTTTTTATGCCTAGTACATTACATGGTTCCGAAGGATTTCTTTCTTTCTTTACAGTTGGTTATTTTTTAACGGTAATAGCCTATTCGATTATTTTTACCTGGCTCTATAACCAGACCCAGAGAAGCATTTTGATAGCGGTTTTAGCTCATTTTTCAATTAATTTTGTCATTGGTACACTTTCTCCTTTTGACGGTCTGATATTTATCTTGACTACTATTCTTTTATTGGTTTTTGGTTTAGTAATTTGGGCAAAAGATAAAAATCTAGCTCTAAAAAGTAAAACATGAATTCAAGTTTTAAGGTAGACCCTAAAGTTGTTTTGGTTACCGGAAGTACAGACGGGATTGGTTTGGCGACAGCCGCACTTTTTGCAAAAAAGGGTTATTCGGTAATAATCCATGGTAGAAAAGAAGAAAAATGTCAACAAAAAGCAGAAGAGTTAAACTCTGCTACAGATTTGGAAAATAAAGTTGATTACGTAGTCGGTGATTTGTCTTCCACTCAAGAGATTAAAGCATTCTGCCTTCTACTAATAGAGCGATATCAGAAAATTGATGTACTGGTAAACAACGCAGGGGCTTATTTCAGTCGAAGGAAGGTCAATCATGACGGCATAGAAAATACATTTATGATTAATTATCTTTCCAGATTCTATTTGATATTTCTTTTGTATGAACTATTGAATAAATCTTCCGGAGCGAGGATTATAGATATTTCCGGCAGTACTCATAAAAGCGGTACAATTGATTTTGATAATATTAATTTGAAAGATCGTTACAGCGGGATGAAGGCCAATGCTCAAGCAAAATTAGCAAACGTTATTTTTACCTTGGAATTGGCTGCAAGACTTGAGTCTGACGGGAGCAAGATCAAGGCAAATACAATCCATCCCGGTGCAATTAAAACTGATTTAATCTTAAAAGATCCAAATTTTTCAGGGCTTATGAAATTTTTATACTCCTTAAGCAAACCTTTTCTAACACCCCCCGAAGTGGCTGCAAAATTTATATTTGCTCTGAGTGAAAAAGAAGTCCCTAGCGGTAATTATTTCGAGGGTCTAAATGCAAAAGAGCCTTCCGAAAAAGCACTTGATCAAGAGCTTGCTCGCAAACTTTGGAAATTCTCAGAGGATTCGCTGGGTGTTCAGTTTGTTGTTTGATTGTTTTTTAAACGTGAATCATATCCGGCTGAAGATTTTGAAAATTTTAGTTGACAGCAGCAACAAAATGGTACTCTATTTTTAGTTGTCGATTTTGATTTTTTGCAAAAATAAATTATGAAGCTTTCTAAGGAAATCGAGAATATCTTTCTGGAAATGGAAGGTAGGGTAACTATCCAAAAAGTTTTAAGTAAAACTAGTTATAAAAGCTTTGGTCTTCTTCTGGTAGTTTTTTCAATTCCTTCAGCCTTGCCTGTGCCTGCTCCGGGTTACTCAATCCCCTTCGGAGTTATCTTACTCTTGATAGGTGTGCAGATATTCTTGAGTAGGCCATATCCATGGTTTCCCATGAAAATTTTAGAGAAAGAATTCAAGCTGGGAGATGATCCCAAATTCGTCAAAGCTATGGTGAAATTCCTTCGATTCTTTGAAAAGTTTTTAAAACCCCGTTTGGGACAAGTCTATAATTATAAATTCTCATATGCAATTATCGGAGCAGCTATTTCTCTTTGTGCCTTATCCATGATGATACCAATACCACTGACTAACACTATACCGGCTTTGGGTGTACTCATGATTGGCCTTGGCATGCTTGAGGAAGATGGTTTTTTTGGAGGCTTGGGAGTAGTTACCTGTTTAGCAGGAGTGTTATTTACCTGTTTTTTATTGGTATTAATATATTTAATGGGATGGCAGGCAATCGACTTAGTTAAAGATTGGTTCAGAGTCTTAATTCCTGTTTAGTGTTTTGAAAAGTTCGTTGATTTTTAATTCATCGTTTTTACCTATCATTACTACCAAGTAGTCTCCTTTTTCGATGGGAAAATCTTCTTGGGGGTTTTTGTACAATATTCTTTTGCCGTTTTCCTTGAGTTTACTAACTCCCAATAGGATAGCATTATAATTTCTTTTGAGAATAAAGAAAGCCTGGTCGTACTTTTTGTTAGCTAAGATATTTTTTTCTTTGACTTCATACTGCTTAATATCAAAATCGTTATCCTTCTTGGAAGTGCCAAGTAGATCTTCGCTAAAGTTGGCTACTTCCGGAAAGCTGACATAATTGGCCAACATTTTGGAAGCTATATCATCCTTGGAAAGAACGTATCCTACTCCGGCTCCCTCAAAGGTATTTTCCAAACTGGCGTTGTCAATGGCTACGATAAAATTTAAGTCACCGCCAAATTGTTTCTTCAGTCCGAGAATGTAGACCAGCTTTTCCGTATCACCAGGGATGTTGATTAATATTGAATCTGCTTTTTCCAGGTTGGTGTACTTGACTTTTTCCCATGCATCAAACTCTGCAAAGACTACATACACAAGTTTCTTGTCGAAAAAATGATGGATTAATTCGACATCGTCACTATCATTAGTAACAATTGCTACTTTTCTTTGATTAGCTACCAAATTGCCGGTAATGGTCTGAGCAAAATCATCCCAACCGATTATAACCACATGGTCCTTAAAATCTGTTCCACCGTAGCCGTATTTTCTGTTTTCCCTTAAAACATTAATAGCGTTTGACATATTGCTTACAAATAAACTGATAAAAAAAATGCTAAAGAAAACAAAAATAACTCCTATTGCTCTTCCCAAACTTGTTACCGGATAATTGTCTCCATAACCGACAGTAGTCAAGGTGACCAAAGAATACCATAGAGCATCTGAGAAATTGTTTATGTTGGAGCCTATTGCTTCTCTTTCTGCCTCTACTAATGTCAGTAAAAGAAAAAAATATAAGACAGCTATTCCAAGGCCAATGAAAATTCTTTTGGAAGATAATTTGAGACTGTTTAGGAAATTCACTTTTTGTTTTTATTTTTGGTACTAGTAAACCATACTTGTTTAAAATTGACAATCAAAAAGCCTAAATCAGATAATAGACACAGGTTTTTTTTGAATAGAATAGATTTAATAGTTAATTTTTTATCTTATTTATAACAGGAAAGGTTAACTAAGTATTTTTACCGGTAGTAGGGAATTTAAATTCTGAATCAGAAAATTATAGCCACCCTCTCTTAGAACCTAGACATTTCCAAATTCTACTCTGTTACTTGCCAAGTGGTCATCCTTACTTGCCTCAAGTAGTCATCCTGAATTTATTTCAGGATCTATTTGAAGAGATGCGGAAACAAGTTCGCCGTGACAAGTGTGCACGGGTTATGTTCGAATCGACTATATATCCAAACCTGTTTCAAATTTTACACTTGTAGAATCTCATCTACTATTTGTGTTGAATTATGCAGAAGAATTTCAAGCTTACAAGTCAAAGTCGGTAGTGATTTGGGTATAGTTCTTTCCGATCTAAAAATAATATCTTCACTCAAAATGAGCAGTATGTTTGGAACAAGTGGTTCCTCAATCAAGAAGTTTGCGCCAATACATGTAATTGCCTTCTCCGACGTGGCCTTGGTAAATAGTTCCGTCAAATTCAGTCATGCTAACCGGAAGTTCAGTAGAGCCCCCGTGTTGAGTCCATCCGCTCCATTTCTTTCCGTCAGGACTACTTCGGGTATAGATCTTAGAATCTGCGCCTCTATGGACTGTGTATATTTTAGTG
>CAYSWH010000031.1:0-20832 GCA_964434775.1 uncultured Candidatus Saccharibacteria bacterium
CGACCCCCTAATCAACCCGTCCCAGTCTTGGGCAAATTTGGTTTGGCCTTTGTCTATCGGATAGACTCATGATTTTATAGCCACACCCTCTTTAACCAAGACATTTCCAAATTATTTTCCGACAATTGCCAAGTTATTATCCTGAATTTGCAACCTTGTCCTCCTGAAAACCAAAACCGCCTCGTCATCCTGAATTTATTTCAGGATCCCGTTCAAAACTGGATTCCGAAACAAGTTCGGAATGACAATTATTATTTCAGGATCTCTTCGAAGATATGCCGAAACAAGTTCGTCGTGACAGGTGTATAGGTTATGTTCGGATCCGACTATACATCTCTTAATTTAATCGAGGCCTTTCTAGCATAATTGATGACTTATCTACCACAAAGGGATTGAGACAATCTTGACAAAAGCAGAAAAATTCCTTTTAGAATATTAGAATATTTCGAAGTATTTGAGTTTGAACAATTTTATTGATTTGATATTATGGGTGTTACTTACAGTCCAAAAAAGAGACAAAGAGCCAGAAAAACCGGTTTTCGAGCAAGGATGAAGACAATCGGAGGAAGGAATGTTCTTAGAAGGAGAAGGCAGAAGGGAAGGCACAAACTAACGGTATAGGTTAAGTTTGGGTTATTCCTCAGAGATTGATATAATTTGACATTTGAGAAAAAAGTTGAAATAATAGAAGTGTTACCAAAAACAAGAAGGCTCGTTAGGTACAAAGAGATTCAAAAAACCTATCATACCAAATTTAAGAAGAAAACTACTTTTTGTCGCATTTTTTTAAGAAAAACCGATTCACAATTTAAACTTTTAGTAGTGGTTTCCTCCAAAATAAACAAAAAAGCCAATAAAAGAAATAGAATCAAACGAAAGATTAACTCCATATTTGAAAAAATGTATCAAGAAAAGAAATTACCTCACAACGTAAATTGTATAATCCAAGTGACCAACAAAGAAATTCTTTTTCAGAAACATCAAGAAATAAAAGATGATTTAATCAAAAACCTTCAGGATTTGTATTTTAAATCTTTTACTCAATCCAATTTTTCTAAGCCGAGGTAGCTCAGTGGTAGAGCAGTGGCCTGAAGAGCCTCGTGTCGTCAGTTCGATTCTGACCCTCGGCACCACCAAAGTAGATTGACGAAGAAACAAAAACGATCATCAAACTTATAATCAAAATTAATTTTTTGTGACCAAGATTTTATTTAATAATATTTTTTGAGAAAAGTTAGTTTTGACCATGAATTTAAATGATTATTTCAGATTTGAAATACATAGAAAGATTATTTTGAGAATTGTGAAAGAGAGATTTTCTTTAACTTAGTTTAAAATCAAGTTTTTTAAATGACTAATTATTTGTTATATGGTAGAAAAATCACCTGAGA
This sequence comes from uncultured Candidatus Saccharibacteria bacterium, assembly GCA_964434775.1. Classification (GTDB taxonomy): domain Bacteria; phylum Patescibacteriota; class JACMRA01; order JACMRA01; family JACMRA01; genus CAYSWH01. Next base: position 1,392 of record CAYSWH010000031.1, read on the forward strand.
AACGATCAGGTCAAAACAGAAGCGGTTTCAACAAAAGTGATAACCGAAATAATAGACACAGCTCAAACAATCAAAACAACGGGAATAGACGTAATAATCGAAACCGTAAAGGAGGTTTTAACTTCGGAAGAGATGGAGAAAAGAAAACTAATGCTCAGCCGTCATCCAATCCTACTTACCTCAAGAGAAGGCATGTAGTAGATAGGGAAGCAGGGCCAAGCAAAAACGGTTCTTCTAACTTAGCTCAAAAAACCGGCAGTCTTAAAAAGGGCAATCTGGCTGATCCCAATATCAGTCCTTATTTTAACCAAGGGCCAAAAATGGATTCTAATTCTCCAAAAGTTTTTCCGCAAGGACCGGCCGTAAGGGTTATTCCGATGGGTGGAGCTAATGAAGTAGGAATGAACATGACGGCTATTGAGTGTGGAGATGATATTATTGTTATTGATACAGGGTTTGGTTTTGGCGGTGGAGAAAAATACCCCGGAATTGATTATATTATTCCGGACACATCTTACTTAGAACAAAATAGACATAAAATAAAAGCAGTAATTTACACTCATGGTCATTTAGACCATATCGGAGGCGCTCCTTACGTTTTGCCAAAACTGGGTGATGTTCCGATTTACGGTATGCCATTGACTCTTGAACTTCTTAAAATCAGACTTCAAGATTTTCAACTGGATAAGCAATTTAGAGCTAAGATTATTAACATGGACGAGATTCTAACTTTTGGGTCCTTCAAAGTAGAATTTTTCCGGTTAAATCATTCCATTCCGGATGTAGTCGGGTTAGCCATTGACACACCGATGGGTAGAATTGCTTATTGTACCGACTGGAAGTTTGACAACACCCCTTTTGACGGGCAATTGTCTGATTATGCAAAATTAGCTGAAATAGGCGACAAGGGTGTACGTTTGTTAATCACTGACTCTTTGGGGGTACTTAAACCGGGCTATCAAATATCTGAAAGAGATATCTCTAAGACAGTCAAAAAACTATTTTATGAATCCAGAGAAAGAATAATCTTTACAACCTTTTCTTCCTCTATTGCTCGAATTCAGCACGTAATTGACGCTTGCGAATACTACAACCGTAAACTGGCTTTAACCGGGAGGTCAATGATTAATAACTTTGAAGCTTGCTATAGATTGGGTAAGATCAAAGTTCCCGATAATTTGGTTATTGATGTACGTGAAACAAAGAATTACCCACCGGAGAAAGTCTGCATTCTTTGTACCGGCTCTCAAGGTGAAGATGCGGCGGCTCTCAACAGAATGGCTAGAGAAGAACACGATTTGGTTAAACTGCAAGGAGGCGATACGGTTATTTTTTCCAGTGGAGTTATCCCGGGAAATGAAGATGCCGTTCAAGATTTAACCGCCAAGCTTTCCAGGCTCGGAGTAAATGTCTTTAATTATAAAGAATTTGATTTGCACGTCAGCGGTCATGCCTGTCAAGAAGATCTAAAATTAATGTTTAGCCTGGTTCGACCAAGTCATATCCAGCCTGTACACGGTGATCATTATATGATTAGGAAAGTCGGCGAACTTGGAGCCATGATGGGTATTCCTTTTGAAAACTTGGTAATCTCCGAAAATGGAAGAATTACCGACATGCGTTCGGAGGATATTGTTTTGACGGAAGAAGTTATTAGCGAACACTGTTATTTGGTTGACGGCACCGGCGTTGGAGCGGTTTCCGAAATTGTACTGGAAGAACGAAGGCAAATGGCCACTCAAGGAAGCGTAATTTTGGTTATGGTTGTAAACAAACAAAAGAAGTTAGTTAACGGACCGGAAATTATCAGTCGAGGCTTTGTCTATATGAAAAATTCCCAGGTACTTTTTGACGAGATCAAAAACGAGGTTAGGAACCAATTCCATTCGCTTGACCTGGATCCCAACTCCAAGACTTATTACAGTGAATTAAGAAACAGTCTTAGACGAATTGCCAGTGAATTTATCTTCAGCAAAACCGAAAAACAACCCATGATTATTCCTGTGGTTGTGCAAGTTTAGTTTAGTTTCCTAGTCAGGTTCCTATACCATTTAATGGAACCCTCCCTTTGGGCAGTAATTCTTTGGTTAATTGTTTCATCTGTTGGTATTGCATTAGTTTCCATGTTAACAAAAACTGAATCGTCTGGATAATATTCGCCCTCCCTTTCATCACCCAGATAGTACAAAACATTCCTAACATACAGTCTTTTGGTGGTCGGATCAGAGCTGTTTATGTTAACCCAGGCGATTAGCCCATCTTTGCCTGCATAAAGGTTGTATCCGATTGGGCCGGTCGGATAAATTCCTAATCCCTCTAATTTTACTCTGTCAGCCTCAATGATGGCCTCTACCATAATATTTTGACACTGGGTGTTGGGAATTAGAAGGATGGGACCTGCTAATCCTGCGATTTGTGCCAGTAATTCCTGTGTTTTATTATTTCGTGGAGTATATTATCTGGATTGGCAGCTATTCCGGCAATATTCCTCAGTTCATTTATAGGTAGACCATCGAATAAAAGTTGGTATATTTCATCAAGGTGTCTAGCAAGTTCTTTCTCTGATCTAAAAATCAAACTTACGTCATATAGAGTTTTAAAAAAAGGCTTATTTTCAGAAAAAGGCTTTTTGGGAGGTTGTTGATATTGATTAGTTGTTGGGTCTTCTAAGCTTTGTGAATCCGCTTCCTCTCCTGGGAGGTTATTTAAGAGTGCCTTTAATAAAGGTTCTTTTGTAATAAAACGTCTGCCTACGCATTCATGGAAAACTTCAAATCCTTGCCCCTTCAAATAAGTTTCATCAATGTCCGTCATTACAATCGACACCGGAGAGTGCTTGATTATTTTGTCTACTTTCTCGGGGTCAAAGGAAGCGGGGTAACTAAAGTATTGTCTAACGAGATTGATATATTCTTGTTTTATTCCCAGGAGATCTTCTTGAATCTCGGGAGCCAGAGTTTTATCCGAGTCAAAAACATCAATTCCAAGTTCTCGATAGTCACTGACCGTTCTCCAATATTTTAATTTCGCTCTAAAGATTAGTCCTTCCAAGGCCCGTAATTCTTTTTCAAAGTTTGGTCATTCTCTTTTTTCAGAAAATACCTCCATGATTTTTAATAGTTTTACTTTTAAGCGATCTTTGACAAAATCAAAGAATAGCAGAATTTTGAGGTAATTACAAGTTTGCAGAAAAATGACTGTATACCAAGAAAAGAAAAAGGCTGCCAATATCTTTTTACACGGGGCTTTCTACGATTATTCGCCTGTAATAAATAAGAGTTTATTCAACTTAGCTTCGGACGGAGGCATTTATAATTGTCTAAAATTAGGCATTGAAGTCGATGTTATTTTAGGAGATTTGGATTCTTTGGGTGATTATCGGGGAGAGGTGGAAGTAATTCACGATCCTGATCAAGACACTACTGATTTTGACAAAGCCTTGGCATATTTACAGGCAAAAGGATTTACAAAAATTTATGTTTATTTCTTTTCCGGAAACAGATTTGATCATCAACTAGCCGGGCTCTCTTCATTAATCAATTTTAAACATTTAGACATAACAATTTATGCTCAAAATCAGTCAATCGAACTTCTCCCCAAGAAATTCTCGTTTGAAGCCAAACCGGGAGAATTGATTTCTATCGTGCCTTTGGTCAAAACTGAGGACGTTGTTTTTAAAGGTTTAAAATGGAATTTGAACGGACAAAGTATGGAACCAGGAGGTTTAATTAGCACCTCCAATCAAGCAGTAGTGAAAAGTGTTGAAATTAAATACCAATCAGGTTGTCTTTTGCTAATCAAAAACTGGAAGGAATAGCCTGAGTAGCAGACTAAGATATTTGTGACTCTTTTTTTGACCTGGATTTTAGGAAAAAAAGTGAGGCTAAAATAAAAAAGAAGGAAACCAAAGAAGGAACTAGTGTATAAATAAAAACAGTATCAATAAGTAAAAAGTTTCGGCTTGAGCTATCTTGAGATTCAAATTGTGTAAATTCATGATATAAAGGCTTTGTTTGAAAATCATCACCGATCGCTTGCCAGTAGGGATCATATGAAGAAATGAAATTCAAGTTATTTGTTTCTTCCGGGCAGGTTGTTTGATAAAGTGGTAGGTTAAAAATTCGATTATAGTTGCAATTGATGAGGTTATCGAAATATTTCTCTTTATTATTAACAAAATCAAAAACACTAATAAGCATATCTGCGTTCTCATATCTGGTTTCTCCGACTAATATGTGGTGACAGGCTCTTTCTTTTTCCAAATCATCAGAATCAATAGAAGACTTACAATCTTTTAGAACTTCTTGATAATATTTACTATCAGGTTGGTAAACATCTCCCGGTTTAAAGGTGTGAAATCTGGAGAAATGGTTTTCAATTTTGTAGACCAAATATTTATCATTTTCCTCAACTACAGTAAGACCCTCTTGATTATCAAGTTTACCTCTAATTTCAGAATAACTAAAAAGGTGTTTGTCACTAAGCAGATCCCAATATTGATATCTTTCGGAGTCGATTTTTTGGAGAACAATCGTGTCAAAAGTTAAGAACCTCATGAGGTCAAGTAAGTCCTCATCTTCATAATAAGTAAGAACGTATTCTATCGCGGCAAAGGCTTGTAACAGGCTTGGAGTATTATTAAAATCAGATAAGACCATTTGACCGGTTGAACCTTGAACAATACTTTGACCCATGGAATAAGTCTCGGTATTGTTATAAGATAGATCAGAAGGTTGTAGGGGTAAGGTTACGATATTTTTTGCTTTGATTTTATCGAATGTATCAGGAAGATTTTTATATTCGTTTATGGAAAACCTGGCTCCGGGTTTAGTCAGACCGACTGCCGAAGGAATTATTTCACCGTTAAAATAGTATCGATAGAGGCTTCCTACCGGAAGTAATACGCCCAAGATCATCAAAAATCCAAGAAGAAAAGTAAATTTTGAAGCTATAAACTGGCGGTTTTTGAGAAAGTCTGATAGCCATTGAACTGCTTTAAACCACATTCCGATAGAAAAAGCTAAACATATAGTATAAATTATTAAATAGCTATTTCCCAGTTTGTGGTAATTATTTCTAAAAGCTGTTCCAATAAAAGGTATCTCCCGGTAAATGTACAACAATTCAGATTTAAAGGGGTTGGTATCTTTAAGTCCGATTATCCAATAATGAAATACAAAAAAACTTGCAAAAAGGACCATCACTATCCATACTCTACCTCTTAATAAGTGTTGAGTTAGTATTTTTTTGAGTCTTTCTTGAGATTTGAATGAGTAGATTATTTTCTTGACAACAAAAAAAAGAATTAGAAAAAGGCTGATTAAAAATACTACAGGATAGATATTAGCAAAATCAATCCAAGAATTGTATATCGCAAAATTATCACACCATCCGGGACCTCTGGTTTCACAAATCGAAAAAAATTGTGGCTGCCCTCCTAAAAGCTTAACATCAGGTTGAATGATGATTCTGGAATAGACGCTTAGTTGAAAAATATCGTTTTCTACAGCTCCGGGTATTTTGGATCGGCTATAATTTCCCGGAAGAGAATAAAAAGCCGGAATTAGCCACCAAACCGAACCTGCTAAAGCCAAAAAAGTAGCTACAAAAAGATTCTTTGTTCGAATAAGAATTATCTTAATGTGATTAATGTTACCTTGCAAAAGAAAAAGCAAGGTGAAAAGTCCGGTGGTAATGAAATGAGCAAAAAGGAAGGCCATGTTGGAAAAAGCCGGCACCAAAAATACGCAACTTATAATCAAAAAGAGAACCAGACTGGAGAAATTCCGGTTCACCATGTATTTGTATAAGAAAAATAGGGAAAACGGCAAAAGTGAGAAGAGAAAGAAGTTTGTGTTTAACGTAGACCAAACATTACTAACCGCAAATAAATTAAATGTGTAAAACAGCCCTAGTGAGGCCGAAATAATTACAACTGCTCTCTTTTCCAAGTGCAATTCAAATATTTCCGTCAAAAATAATTCTACAAGTTTATAAGAAGAAAAAAGGGCAAAAAAGGTAGTTAAAAAAAACAAAATAAATTGAGATAGCCAAATTGAGAGTCCACCAAGGCTAAAGATATATATTAGGAAGAAATAGGGTAGGGAGTTCATGGTGAAGGTTGATCTGTGACCTGAAAAGTGGTATGATTGCCAAGTGTATCCAAAGTTTTCCAAACTGCTTTTGGGATTTAGAGGGTAAGTTTGGTCCCAAAAAACTATCAACCCGTCTCTTAAGATAGCGGCAGAGGTTATTAAAGATAAAACCAAGAAGAAATAGATAACTAGATTATTTGCCGTAGGTTTTGTTAAATTTAGAACCGCAGATTTATAATCTTTGGTAAGGATTTCTTGTAATTTTTGCTGAATTAAGGAAGTTATCTTACTCATATTCCAATATTTTTTTAAATGTTTCGTAAGTTTTTACTGTCGTCAATTCTGATGATTTTTTAGTAAGGTCATATGAGATTTGATTATATCTTTCTCTTTTCTGATAGAAAAGCTTGTAAGATTGTAGGATCGTTTGTGCCAGGTCGTTGGGGTTGGCTGGAGATATTTTGTTGTGTTGGCCAAATCTTGCCGAATCTCTCAGACCGTCCACGTCGTAGACAACAGCCGGAGTCCCAACCATATTGGCTTCACTAACTATGAGACCCCATCCTTCTTTAACACTTGTGGAGACTAAAATACTGGCTTCTCTCATTAACTTGAGCTTTTCTTCCTCTGATACTCTACCGAAAATTTTTACATATTCTTGAAGGTTGTTTTTTAAAATATATTGAGAGCATCTGTCTTTTTCCTTGCCGTCTCCGCTCAACCAAAATTTCGGCCTGTGACTACTGAATTTATCTTCCTTTAATGATTTCAGAAATTCATGAAAACCTTTTACTGCTTCCAGGGGTCTTTTCATTGGGCGAAGGGATGAATGAAAAAGTACGGTAAAGTCATCTTTTTTTGGGAGACAGTTAATTTTTTTTAAAACAGAGTTATTTTGGGGCAGACTGCACTCAATCGTCTCAATTTTTTTTGCCTCAAATCCGTATTTAACAAGGTCCTCATGACTACTGTCTGAAATAGTAATAACTTTTGGCTTACCAAGTGCTAATATTCTAGTATATATTATTTCCAAGAAATACCCCAAATAGCTAAAAGGGAAGAGCATTTGATAGAACCAAACCTCTTTACATAGCTGGTTGTAATAAAGGTAATATTTTTCTTTCCCTTTGAAAAAGGATATAAAGTAAGGGATTGTGTTTATTTCCTCAATTATGTAATCAAATTCGTCCCTTCGATTTTTTAGGTAATAAATTAAAGCAAATGGGTAGTGTAAAATACCTTCTCCAAGTCTAATTATTTCTATGCTGTCGATTTTTTCTCGCTTAGGAGAATTATGAAATTTGGAAGTTATCAACGTCACCTGATGGTTTTCCTGCCTTAGGCTCTTCATTATTTCGTGAGTCAGAATCTCGGCTCCGCCGGCCTTTGGATTTTTGATATCTTTCCAATTAAAAAATAAAAATTTCATTTTTTTACAACTTCTTGCTTTTGACAACGTAAAGAGGCCTGCCGATTACTTCATTATAGATATTTCCGATATAAAAAGAGATTAATCCCAAAACAGTCATGACCATTCCAATAAGAAAAATGTTTAACAAGCCCAAAAGAAAACTGCCTGAAAGGAAAAAACCTCTGATGTAAGTGTCTAAAACAAATTGATTGATAAAAGCAAAAAAACCTAGAGTTCCTGAAAAAGCTATAATAAGTACTCCTAGAAGACCTACTAACTTGAGTGGTAAAAGGCTATGTGCCAGCAAAGTATCAATGGCTAATTTGAATCTTTTTTTAGAACTAAAAGTTGAATCGCCGTTTTCTCTTTCTTTTTCGGTATAATAAATATAGCATTTGTTAAACCCAAGCCAATCAATTAAGGCCCTTGTCATTCTGCCTCTTTCAGTAAATTTTCTAAGTTCTTTTACTACTTTTTTATCAATTAAGCGAAAATCCAAAGCCCCCGGTAAAATATCGGTTTCAGAGGCCATTTTCAAAAGCCTATAAAAAAAATACGAACCGATTTTTCCCAATAAATCAGTGGTGTTTTTTCGGTCTCGAATTCCGATAACCACTTCACATCCTTCTTGCCATTTTTTTATGAATTCGGGGATTTTTTCTGCCGGATATTGCCTGTCGGCATCAAAAAACAAGACACAGTCCCCTTTGGCATATTCTACACCTGCGGCTATAGCCTCTTCTTTTCCAAAATTTCTGGAAAGTTCAATCAATTTTACCGTCTTATCTTTATTGTGGAGATTCTCAATAATTTTACAGGTTTGATCCTGGCTTCCGTCATCCACAAAAATTATCTCCAAATCAAATTTCTGTATCATTCCCCCGGTGGTTTTTTTTAGAACCGAGTAACAGTTTTCTACATTAGATTCCTCATTGAAGCAAGGAATTATTATTGAAAGTAAAAATGACATAATTATTTTCTCAAAAAGATTGATTGTTCCTCTGATTAAAATAAGCAGGCAAAGTCTAGGTTTTTTTATCAAACTTGCCCTGAACAGTCAAGTAAACAATATTTTTATTGACTAAAACTTATTTTAAAAATGTAATTTCTTTATTGTTTAATTGAGTATTATTAGATGTATTTATGTTAAAAGTTGTAGTGATTGGTCTTGGTTATGTAGGACTCCCTCTTTTATGTGCAATTCACAGGTCAAAAAAATACGAGACTGTCGGTTATGATTTGGATGAACGAAAAATTGAGCAGATAAGTTTTGGAAACTTTTCTACTGAAGATAAATTTACATACGACTACATTAAAGAAAATAAGCTTAATGTAACTTCTAATAAAAGCAATTTGCAGGCAGCAGATATCTATATTATTTGCGTACCTACTCCTGTGGACGGTTATTTTAAGCCTGATCTCATACCTGTCAAAGAAGCTACTGCTTTAATTGGCGAGAACTTAAAAAAAGGAAGCTTGGTTATTATCGAATCTACAATAAATCCGGGAGTTAGCAGGGAAGTGGTTTTGCCTATATTAAAGGATAAGTCCGGATTGATTGAAAACGAGGATTTTCAGTTGGCACACTGTCCGGAAAGAATAAACCCGGGAGACAAGAAATGGAATATTTTAAACATTCCCAGAAACGTAGGAGCTTTATCGCAAGAAGGTGCCGTCGAAACTGCAAATTTTTACAGGAGTTTTTTGGAAGCTGAAGTAAATGAAATGAAAACGCTAGAAGAGGCGGAAGCTACAAAGATTATCGAAAATACTTTCAGAGATATTAATATTGCATATGTAAATGAATTGGCAAAATCATTTGATACAATCGGAATTGATTTGGTGAGTGTAATTAAGGGAGCTTCCAACAAGCCATTTGCTTTTATGCCTCATTATCCCGGTTGTGGGGTCGGAGGTCATTGTATTCCTGTAGATCCCTATTATCTAATTGAAAAAGCTAAAAAAAGCGGATTTACTCATAGGTTCTTGATAAATGCCAGAGAGATTAATAAATCTATGCCCGAATATACAGTGCAGAAACTGGTTTTTGCTCTAAACAAACTTGGTAAATCCGTTAAAGGAAGCAAGATAGCCCTACTTGGTCTTTCATACAAACCGGGTTTGGCCGACTTGCGAGAAAGTCCTGCTTTGGATATAAAAAGGATTATCGAAGACAGGTATTTACAGAAGGTTAAAGTGTATGAACCATATCGTATGGATTTATCTACATATAATTCGTTGGAATCTGTCTTACAAGATTCTGAGGTGGTTGTTCTGACTGTAGGACATAAAGAGTTTGAAATTTTAGAAAATGATAAACATAAAAAAATTTGGAATAAGGTTAAAGTCGTGATAGACGGTAGAAATTTTTTGGATAAAGACATTGTGCAATCGATGGGAATTGATTATTACGGCATAGGCAGGTAACTGTATGTTTTTATAAGTCTGATATTGATTAAATTAGTTCATGAAAATAGCTTTTTTTGCGGCAAATATTTTGGAATACTATGGCGGTACGGAAAAATACTATATAACAGCCGCTAACGGCTTGGCCAAGCTTGGCCACAAAGTTGAGATTATTACTATTAATGACAAATTCATGGAAAACTTTAATAAGTTGCTGTTTTTCTATTATTTTAAAAAAAAAGAATCATTATATCGAAAGACCTTCTCGGAAATAAATTTGATGTTACAAGAAGGGGTTAGTTACTATAAGTTTTCAGGCTTAGCAGACCTAAGGGCAAGATTGGGACAATTTGATGTAATTTACAACAAGAACGAGCATATGGAATTAATCCTTTTTAAATTACTCGGTTATAACACAATTCCTCCGGTGTGTTTAGGCTTACATACTCCTCTGGAATATCCTGAGCCAAAGAGTTTAAAAATCAAGTTTAGAGATTTTCTTTACACCGGTTTTATTTATAAATATTTAATTGCGGGAATTAAAGCCTTCAAAGTTTCTAATGAAGAGGACTTGAAAATAGTAAAAAAATACTTTTCTCCCAAATTTTTAGTCAAAAAAGTTAGGCATCCAATAAATTACGGAAAAAGAGAGGTTGTTCTTAACAAAGATAAGCATATCCGATTAGTTTTTATCGGGAGATTAGCTGAAGAAAAAGGGGTAAACATTCTTATTGAGATATTAGATAATTTAAAAGACAAAGAAATTCCATATTCGATTAGGATTGCGGGTACCGGACATCAAGATTATATAAATCGTCTAAAGTCAATGCAAGTGAGAAGTTCTTCTGACTATAATTTGGAATATATTGGACAGTTGGATTCAAAAGAATTGGATGAACTCTATAAATGGACTGATTTAGTAATTATTCCTTCGTTTTTTGAAACTTTGAGTCAAGTGGCCATTGAAGCTTGTTTGAACGGTAAGATACCGATATGCTCTAATGTTTCAGGTCCCCGGGAAATCCTATCAAACTGTGGGGAAGAATTTTTACTTCCTTTAGATGTCTCAAAATTTGCCGGAAAAATCATATCTCTCCAAAAATTAAAAAAGGAAAATCCTTCTTCTCTAAAAGAAACAGGTTTAAGTTTACAAAAAGAAGTAGCAAGGCGATTCTCCTCAAGTTCCAATTTGAACGAGTTGGAAAAATTATTAATTGAGGTAAGTGAGCGGTAAAGTTAAAAGATCCCAAACTTTTTGCTTTTCTTTTCCGGAAGGTCGATTTTGAAAAGAATGTTCTCAACTTTATTGTCGCTGAATTTGGCTTCAGCTCTGGCAGAGGGGCTGAATAAACTTTTCTTTTTTAGTTTATCTACCTTTTGAAGCCATTTCGGCTTTTGCACCTTCTTACTCAAACCAAATATCTTGGCAATGTCAAAAACCATGCTGGCTATCTCTGCAACAGTAAGAGCAACCATGAAAAAATTAAAAATACTGATGAATGATTTGATTATTCCCGGGGCCTTTTTACTCTTTAATACAGGTTCAATTTTGGATTTCTTCATAGAGGATTGATTAAATTATTATTAAGTTAAAGTTTACAATAAAAAAAAGTTTTTGACAAAAACGATAAAAATTTGCTAAATATTCACTTTAAAGCTTATCTTTGACAAAAAAAATCAGCCTTCCTATCATAACAAAAACAAGTATGATAAAAAGTAGAGGAAAAGAACTGCCGATAGTCAAGTATCCTGCCAAAATTCTTAAAACTGAGGGTCAAGAAGTAAGGTTTCCTTTAGACGAAGAAACGAAAGAGTTAATTTGGAACATGTGGGCTACAGTTAAGGGGAAAGGTGTTGGTTTGGCGGCACAACAAGTAGGGATTGATAAGCAAATTTGTGTAATTAATCTTTCAGAAGATGCTGAGGGGATGGGTAAAAATACACCAAAGAAAGACTTTGTGATGATAAACCCTAAAATCAACTTTTATAGTGATATGCAAAATTTGATGGTTGAGGGGTGCTTAAGTTTTCCCGGAGAGTATTATCAGATTAGCAGACCTGCTAATATTCAAGTGGAATACTATGATGAAAAAGGAAAAAAGAGGAAGCTACTGGCCAAGGAATGGCTTTCCAGAGTAATTCAACATGAGACAGACCACCTATTTGGAAAATTGTTTATTGAATATGAAGGAAAAAAAATCGATGAAGAAAAATTGGCAGGTGAAAGAGCTGATAATTAATTATTTTTGAGATAGATACGAGAGAAAACTATTTTAAATTAACAAAATTTAAAGATAAATAATTTTAAGACTATGCCGGATAGAAAGATAATATTAGTTTATAACGCCAATGCCGGAGTTGTCTCTCAAGCTTTTGATTTTGCTCACAAGATTATTTCCCCAAAGACATATCCTTGCAGTCTTTGTCAATTAACCTACGGGAATTTGGGAATGAAAAAGAAATGGAAAGAATTTGTGACGAACCTTCCTTTCCAACCTGTTTTTTATCATAAAGATCAATTTACCAACCTATATCCGCAATACGAAGACCATGAGTTACCGGCTATATTTATTGAAGACGGTCTAGCCCTCAAAGAAATTATCACTGCTCAAGAATTGAGAAGCCAAGAGGATCTGAATTCGCTGATTAATTTTGTTAGTAGGAAAATCAAGGACACTGATCCTAAATAATTTTTTGAGCATTTTGCAGAGTGTGGTCGCCAATTGAAATTCTTTGTAGGGATAGCAGGTAACCCGATGTTTGTAGACTGTTACCAAGATCTCCCGCCAGACTTCTAATGTAAGTTCCGCTCGAACAAGTTATTTGAGACTTAACTAAGATTACTTTACCCGGGAAGCTTACTCTTTGAGCCAGATTTTCGATTTTCTCCTCGGAATTAAAAAAAGTTGGGTGATTTAGTCTAACCTTCTTCTTTTCGTAGATATTTTGTTCTGAAGGTTTTGAGTAAACATTGTAGCCAAAATGCTTATCTAATAAGTTGTTACTATCGAGATATTCAATACTAATTACGGTAAAATCATAAATTGTTACCGGTTTTTCTTTAGGCTCATCCTTATTTTCTTTTTTACCTATTCTGGCTAACTTGTAAGCTCTCTGACCGTTGATTTTGACGGCGGAAAACAAAGGAGGTTTTTGGTTTATTTTACCGGTAAAATTAGAATTGATTTTTTCTAAAAGAGTTTCTTTGCCAATAGCTGAACAGTCTTCTATTTTTTCAGGATAAAACTCTGTGTCTAAGCTAGGGGTTGTTGCTCCAAGAATAAATTCAGCTTGGTATGTTTTGGATAAGGCTAGGATATTAGAAAGGTTTTTGGTTTCTTTTCCGGTTGCCAGAACCAATAAGCCGGTAGCTAGAGGATCAAGAGTGCCTCCGTGGCCGATTTTTTTGAGTTTGTGGCCGATTTTAATTTTTTTTACTACATCAAAAGAAGTCCAGTATTTTGGTTTGTCAATTAAGATAATTTGGTTTTCTTTAATCTCCATATTTTTTTTAAGAACTTAGCCTAAATTTCAGGTATTTGATAGTTTTACCGTCTTTGAGAAAGCGTTTTTCATATGTTGTTTGGATTTGCAAAACAGGGTCGCAGATCAAATCGCTTTGATATAGGTTATCTGTTTTAGATAAAATTGAAGGTGTCTGCAGTTTTTTTTCTAATATTTCCAATGTATATTTATACAGATCATGATCGTCTGTTTTAAGATGGATAGAATGGTTATTTAAGAGAATTTGGCGATATAACCCCAAAAATTTAGGTGAGGTTAGTCGCTTCTTTTTTTCCCCTTCTTTGGGTCTGGGATCGGGAAAAGTCAGCCAAATCTCTTTGACTTCTTTTGAATGAAAAAATTTATCTAAATCCAGGATGTTGATTCTCAAAAAGGCAACGTTCATTAAGTTTTTTGATTTAGCCTCACTGGCCCCTTTCCAAATTCTTTCTCCCTTTATATCTATTCCAATGAAATTATTCTTCGGAAACATTTCTGCTAGAGATAGAGTATACTCTCCTTTTCCACAACCAACTTCCAGAATTAGCGGGTTAGTGTTTTGAAAATAAGATTGCCAATTACCCTTTATTTGAGAATATATATCTTTTGACGGCTCAATGACATTTGCCAGTTCTTTTATTTCAGCAAATCTTTTAAGTTTCTTTCTAGGCACAAAACCTTTTATATCCTAAACAAAGAGGTCTGTCAATTTCTTGTAATTCACATCTCTTGGCATAGAAAGATATCATATATTAATCATTTCAAAATCTAAACTTGAACGATCAAAGAAAAGACCCAGATTTTTAGGGTATCTAATTTAAACAAATAATAAGGTAATTATATTCGCAAACATGTTTCTTTTCAAAGATCTTTTAAATTCAAAGATGAAAAATCTTAGCCAAAGTGTTCGAGAGCTTACCCTTCAGTGAACTTTATCAAACTTTTCTTGATCATCAGATAGCTCTGCCGATTTCTCTTTTTCGCAATTGACTTTTTTCCCTTTTATTAAATTATTCACAGCAAAAAATACTATCATTGGTATCAATATAATTATAGAGGTTGAAAAAAGAAATACAGGGAGTGATTCCGGATTTATCCTAAATATTTCATCAAAGATTTTCTCCAAAAAACTCCTATCGTCTCTTAAACTTAATAAAATAATTCTATTTAAAGGCATCTTTTTATTAAAAAATAATAGATCAACAAGTCTCAGTAGTCAATAACTATCCTTCTCTTGATAATATTTTGACACGGAACTTTTTTTAGCCCATACTTTCTAAGTAAATAGGTAATTAACAAAAATAAATATCAACAAATATGCATAAAATTAATTTTGCAAAAAAGAGATTTGTGTTCAAAACTGCCTTGGTTGTGTTCAGTGTTTTGATAATCAGTGCTTTGGCCTTTCTTTTTGATCAAACAAAGAAAGTTAGTGCTCAAGGAAGTACTTATTATGTTTCTAGTACCGGGAGTGATGCTAATCCGGGAACAGAGACAAAACCTTTCAAAACTATTCAACATGGAGTGGATTCGATCTCGGGAGGTGACACTCTCTTTATAAGAGACGGAACTTACCCTGAAAGGGTGGTAATTGAACAAAGTAAATCAGGAACTGAATCCAACCCTACAATAATTAGCGGTTATCCGGGTGAAAGACCGATTATTGACGGACAAGATGACCCTTCTGTTAGTAGTAACTGGAATCTTGTACTAATTGCCGCCGGTAATATTCAATTTAAAGATTTGGAGGTAGCGAATTCAGCTAATCGAGGGATTAACGTCTATTCCGGGGAGACACCTTTTGTGGATGGTCAGTATGTAAATAGTCAAACCAACGTAGTTATTGAAAATGTTTGGGTACATAATACAAAAAATGCCGGGATTCTAGCTGAATGGCTTGATAATTTAACTATCAAGGACAGTAAATTTTGGCAAAACAACCAGATTAATAATCCCGAAAGCCAATTTAACGAAGGGTGTTGTTGGTCCGGAGCAATTTCAGCTAGAAGGGGTAACAACTTTGTGATTCAAAATAATGAAATATTTGAGAGTTACGGGGAAGGAATTAATATTCATGGGGGAGTTGTTGGAGCTACTATTGAAGACAATGTAATTTATGATACTTGGGCTCCGGCAGTTTATCCTATCAATTCCAGGGACATTTTAGTCAGGCGTAATTTGGTCTATCATACCAACGATACAAGATTTTGCGAAATGGTAATCCGCCACAGGGAATTATGTTAGGCAACGAACACTATCATATGGCCGGAGTTCACGACATGACTTTGGACGGTGTTACTATTATTAACAACTTGGTTAAAGGTTTTCAAGTGAACGTCGGTTTCTGGTTTAACGGCTTCCACACGGAAAGTGCTTTGCAAAATGTACTTATTGCGAACAACACTTTGGTCGATAGTCATTCTAATGTCTCATCTCCCCTTAATCATGCTATCTGGATTCAGGGAATGGACGAGAACGCCACCGTTCAACATAGTGCTCAAATTAAGAATAACATTATTTTGCAAAATGACACATCAAATGGTAATGTGTATGTCGGATCTTACCAGGGCAGTCTTGATTTTGACAACAACCTCTGGTCACAGGCTCCGGAAGACTCGGATGCTGTAGGTGCAAAAGATATAATTGCGGATCCGCTTTTGAGTTTAACAGGAGATACCGGGCCCGGGCAATTAGTCGCAGACTACTTTAGTCTACAGGTCGGATCACCTGTTGTCGATCAAGGCACAAATTTGACTGAAATAACAGAAGATTATTTTCGAAATCCAAGGGATGCAAGTCAGGACATTGGAGCAGTGGAATATATACTTCAACCGGAAACATATTATGTTGCTACCGGCGGAGATGACTCTAATCCCGGGACAATCGACGAGCCTTTTTCAACGATAACATATGCTTCAGAGAAATTAAGTCCCGGAGATACTTTATATGTACGTGGCGGTACTTACAAAGAATGGGTAAAGATTTATAGCGAAGGTACTCCAGAAAATCCTATCACCATTGCTGCTTATCCTGGGGAAGAGCCTGTAATTGACGGAGAATATGACATTCCTAAGGTAACTCTAGGAGGGACCGATCCGGTGACCGGAAACGAGTTTTACTGGGAAGCTTTGGTAAACTTCAAAACCAAAGAATGGGGCAGTATGGATACAGCCCAAAACGTTATTTTTAACGGTTTTGAGATCAAACAATCGGCGGGAAGAGGTCTGGTTATCAATCAGGGATCAGACAATATTACTATTCAAAATTGTAAAATACATAACCACCGCGAAGCCGGACTTTTGGCTCAAGATGTTAACGATGCAGTTGTAAAAGATACTTCTGTTTTTGAAAATTCCAACTTTGCTCCTTACCCTAGAGGTGTAAACGAATTAAATTGGCCGGGAAATTTATTTTTCAACGGAGTAACTGACGGTTTGATTGACAATGTCAAAGTTTACAACAACTGGGGGGAAGGAATTTTGATAGGCAGCACTACAAATGTAACCGTTCAAAACAGTGAAGTGTATGATAATTTTGCGGTAAATATTTATTCTGATCATTCTGCAGATTTTACTATTAAAAATAATCTTGTTTACGGAACCGGCACTGAACCGTTTTTGAGAAACGGCAAACCTGTTCCGTGTATTGCTGTAGCCGATGAACCTCATAAAGAAGAAAGAAGTCGCGGTCAGGTGATAGTCAATAACTTGGTTCTTGGATGTTCCAGCAATATTACCTATTGGTACTTTGAAGGATCTCCGGAATCAGGGTTAAAGGATGCTTTAATTGCTAACAACACTTTGCTTGATGCTGTAGACCATAATCTCCAAATATTAAGAGGGGAACATTCCAATGCTCGAATTATCAACAATATTATCGGTAATACAAGTTCAAATGGAGATTTAGCAGCTGTAACAATAAATCAGGAGCTTTTGTTTGACTATAATCTATGGTCTGGTCCTGTGGATCCGCAAGAAACCGGTCCAGGCGACATAATTGATCCTGATCTAAGTCTTAAACAAGTAGGTACTATTGTTCCCGGGGAATTAACTAGTGAATATTTTGAACTTCTTCCGTCTTCGTCAGCAATTAATCAAGGCTCCAATTTAACAGAAATAATTGATGATTACTTTGGACAACAGCGAGATGCAAATTATGATATTGGGGCTCATGAATTCCAAGGAACACCGGCTCAGCGTTATTTTGTTTCTCCGTCCGGTTCAAATACTTCCGGTAATGGTACGGAAACCAATCCTTTTCAGACTATTTCATATGCTACTTCTCAAGCCGGTCCCGGAGATATTGTCTGTCTTCAAGAAGGGAATTATGAAGAATATGTAAACTTAAATTCTAGTGGTCAGGAAGTTGTTCCAATTACGTTTGGAGTTTCAGCCTCATCGAAAAGAATTACTTTTCCTCAAGAAGTTGATTTGTCGGCAGTCTCTACCGACGGCAGTGATTATGTTTATGTCTATCGAAGCAGGTTCTCCAATAACGGAGTGTTTAGAATTGTGGGTAAAGGAAGTGACTACGTTGAAATTCAGGCAAATAAAGATTTTATTGAAGAAAGCGGAGAAGGAGGTAACGAGATGAAGTTGTCGGCCGCTATTGGTAAGCCCGTAATTATCAAAAATTGCTCAAATGGAGAGGCTGTGCTTACCGGTTCGGGGAGTGGTTTTTACATGGAGAAGAAAGATTATAATATTATTGACGGCTTAACTGTTAGAAGCAGTCTGCAAAGCTTTAACATGCAAAATGGCGGTAACTTTAACGTTATTAGAAATTCTAAGGTTGAATCTTTAACCGATATGAACGGAGTCCAAATTGGTGTTTCCACGGCAGACTATCCAAATACTTACAACATGATAATAAATAATAAAATCTACGATCCAATGGTAGAAGGAATTTACGTGGGAGCCGGGGGTCAAGGCGAAGAGAATAATCACACGGATTTTACTCATATTATCGATAACGAAATCTATACTTCCTTAGGCAATAAAGAGTTGGAGAATGCTATTGATCTAAAAGAATATAATAAAGGCAGCTTGGTTGAAGGAAACTATATTCACGATATAAATCTGATGAACGGAGGTAATGCTGCCATTGACGTGAGGACGGATCATGACGGAGTTTTGATTTACGGAAATACTATGAAAAATATTAAAGATAATACCTCAAACGGCAGTGATCAATACAAGTCCTTCTTTCATACCTATAAGGTTAGCGGTTTAGAAATATTTAATAATATTCTCTTTAACGAAAATCCGGACACGAATAGTTACACATATGCTATTTTGTCCAAATCTGAAAATTCGGATGATAACACTTCAGTAGATTTTTATAACAACACGCTTCACAATTTGCACAAGGGTTTCTGGATGGAAAATGACGGTGGTAGTTATAGATTATTTAACAACATCTTCAGTGGAGTAGGCGGGGAATATCTAAGGCAGTGGAATGATTACGGTGATTTATATTTGAAAAACAATATTTTCACTTCAGACCCCAATTGGACTGCTTCTGCCAATGTTACAGAAAGCGGACGCCTTATTACAACCAATCTTAATTTTACCGATTCTTTAGCCGGCGACTTTTCTTTGCAGCCGGGGAGTGAGGCCATAGACTATGGTACAAATGAGCTTTCACCAAAGTTCGATTTTGGTTTTACAGTCAGGGATTATTTGCCGGATATCGGAGCTTTTGAGTCTTATCAAGAGAGCGCCTCTCCCATCCCCGATTTCACCGCCGACTTAACAAGCGGAGAGGAGCCTTTGACTGTTAATTTTACTGATCAATCTGTTGGTGAAGTTACTTCATTTGAATGGGATTTTGATAATGACGGAACCATTGATTCCACTGATCAAAACCCTACTCATATATATTCTTCTGTCGGTACTTATTCTGTTTCTTTGAAAGTTACTAACTCGGGTGGCAGTAATACGGAAACTAAGATTGACTACATCCAAGTAGACCCCTCCCTCCCCACCTTCACCTACCAAGCCGAATCCCTCTACAAAATACAAGG
>CAYSWH010000032.1:0-232 GCA_964434775.1 uncultured Candidatus Saccharibacteria bacterium
GACAACGATAGAAATACCTGGGCTACCTCTAATCAATTGAATATCGAAGGTTGTGGCTACCCTGATGCAAGAATTGAAAAGACAATAGTTGGAAAAGATGATCAGGGAAACTTGATTTATAACTTTAAGATTACTGCGTTTGAAGATAATCGGGAAGCAATAAATGAGTTGTTATTAAGCGACACCTGGCCGGAAGAAATCACTCCTTTACCTGAAACATATGCGATCATCC
>CAYSWH010000032.1:332-10129 GCA_964434775.1 uncultured Candidatus Saccharibacteria bacterium
ATTACCCAACTTGTACACCTCTTAATGAATGTGATCAGCAAAGAGATGATTGTGCAGTATATGACCCTGTTTATGATGCAAAAATAGTAAAAACAATTGCTAAAAAAGAAGGTGAAGATACCTTGGTTTACAACTTTGAAATAACCAACTTGGAAACCAGTGAAACGGCTATAACCGAACTTTTGATGAGCGACACCTGGCCGGAAGAAATCACTCCTTTACCTGAAACATATGCGATCATCCAAGAAGATAGTACTGCTGAAGATACCGGAGCGTTGAGTGATACTTCAGTAACCGGAGCTAAATGGACAGGAATTTTACAACCCGGACAAATAATTAACGTTCAAGTTAAAGGGCAGGTTAATTTACCGATTGACGGCGAGATTATCAACTATGTCAGACTCTGTCTCCCCGGGGACGAAAATTACCCAACTTGTACACCTCTTAATGAATGTGATCAGCAAAGAGATG
Organism: uncultured Candidatus Saccharibacteria bacterium; assembly: GCA_964434775.1. GTDB lineage: Bacteria > Patescibacteriota > JACMRA01 > JACMRA01 > JACMRA01 > CAYSWH01. The sequence continues at coordinate 804 of CAYSWH010000032.1, forward strand.
ATTGTGCCACACCCGTAGATTTAGCTTTAGAAAAATTTGTTAGCAAAACTGAAGTGAATGTTGATGACAAAATCTTTTATGAGTTTAAGATAACTAATAACGGGAGTGCTACAGTTTATGGCTTTGATGTTAAGGAAGAGTGGCCCAACGGAGTAACTGCAATTTCTAATCCTGCACTTAATTCTAATAATAGTCAGGTTACTGAAATCGGTTCTATATCAGGCGATCCCAATTCTCAGCTTGTTTGGAAAGGAGAACTGCGACCGGAAGAGTTTGTCTCATTTAAAGTAGAAGCTACAGTTAGTGAGGATATAATGGTTGAACAAATAGCTGAAAATAAGGCTTGCGTAGAAGATCCTCTCGATGAAGCAGGTGAATCGATTATTGAATTAGATTATAGCAATAATTGTGATGATAAAACCATTACACCGATACCGATACCGCTTCCAAGGACAGGTGGAGCTGTTTTCTCAATAGGCTTAGGGGTAATCATTTTGATAGGGATTGCAATTTATTACCAAAAAACCTTTTCTCAAAACAGAGCTTCTCTTGAAAAGGCAAAAAATGAGCAGGCTGATAACCAAGAAGAAGATCAATAATTATTAGATTGAAAAAATGATCATTGCTCTAAGTCTTTCAAATAATGCTTAAGTCTAACACTTGTCTCCGGACTAAGTAGGTGTTCTATTTTACAGGCATCAATTTTGGCTTGGTTCTCACTTACTTTTAGAACATTGTGAAACAACTTGGTTAATAATTCCGAATTATTCTTAATGTTCTTAACTAACTTAGAACCCTTCTCACTAAGACTAAGAAACTTGTTTTCATCTTCGAGTATCAAGCCTTTCTTGCTAATACTTTTAATAGTAGTCGAACAGCTACCGGGGGAAATGTCCAAGCACTTAGCTACGTCAATTAATCTGGCATATCCGTTTTTGGATCTTAAATCCTGAATACAAGTCAGGTAATGAGCTGTGGTATGAGTGATCGGATTATGGCTGAATTCCTTCCATATTTCTTTCTCTTTTAAGGTCTTTTTCGCTGTGGTCATATAATCAATTTTGTTAGGGTTTATTATTTAATTTTCAATTCTTATTTATTTAAGTTGTCAATTTTGAATTAAGCTAATCATTTCGATTATTGTCATGATAGTTTTTTAATTGGGAAAAATGTTTATCAAACGTAGATTATACGAAATGATAAAAGCTTCTTATTTCTCTAAACTTGTATTTTTCAAAAACCTGTCCCAAATTTTTATTATGCAATAAACCAGGATGAACACAACACTAAGCATTGATGCCATGCTGGCAGAGATAGGTAAATCCATGGAGGTAGCCAGAAAATATCCCGCAGATGAAGAAATAATTGAGAAAATAAAAGTAGTTAAAATCATGTTAATGAGGTTCCCGTTAAGCAAATAAGCAGCAGCAGTCGGGATAATTGTAAAGGAAAGAGTTAGTAAGATTCCCACAGATGAAAAACAAACTACGGCGATTATGGCAACAAGAGTCAAAAAGGCTATGTCTAACACCTTTGGTCTGAAACCGGCCAGAAAAGAGAATTCCGGATCAAATACTGAAGTGACCAGTTCTTTGTAGAAAAGACCAATAAATGACAAATTAAAGATTAGTAGGATACTTAGGTGCCACCAGGATTCAGGGCCAAGGTTGATACCGTTAAATTCCAAGTATCTGAAGCCGACAAATTCCAAGTGTCCCAGTAAGACCACATCCAAATCAATATGTGAGTTGGGAAAAAAATAACTAATAGTAAAGATGCTTATGGAAGCCATAAATGTATAAATGATGGCTATAGCCGAATCAGAAGCGATTTGTTTGGAATTCTGAAGAAAAGCAATTAAGATTATCGAAAAAAAAGCAGAGATAACGGAGGCTATTAAGGTAGTGAAAAGATTTACCCCTCCTCCGGAGAGAACAAAACCTATTATAATTCCCGGAAGCACTGAATGAGATACGGCATGCATGATCATGGCCTTTTTTTCCAAAACCAGAAAATTACCAATTAGCCCAAGGTTAATACTAACTAATATTCCGGTTACCAAAATAATAAGTGCAGAACTCATAACCCTCTTTCTTTAAAATTTCTAAATATATTGTTGAGTGAATAAAGATAACCGCCGTTAACCCCAAAAATCAAAGATAAAACAAGACAAAAAGTTAGGCAAAGAACAATTGTAGGACCGGTGGGTACGCCTTGGTAAAGAATACTCAAGGTCGAGCCTATTAAGGAGCAAATTAAACCTATGAAACCGGACAAAAGTAGAACTACGGAAAATTTGTTTGTCCATTGTCTGGAAATAACGCATGGAAGTACCAGCAGGGCAATCATTAAGATTATGCCTACGGTCTCTACGCTTAGAATTATAACTATAACGGTTAAAAAAGTGGTTAAAAGTTCAACTAATTTAGAATTGGCACCCACAACCTCCAAAAAATTTTTATTAAATAAAAAGCCTTTGATCTCTTTATAGAATAGAATTATTAATGGCACTATGATGGCCGTAAAAACAAAAAATGTTAGTACATCTGACCAAATAATTGTTGCTGCTTGTCCGAATATATAATTATCTAAGCCGGCCTGGCTGGATCTCCCGGTTTTACTTATATAAGAAATAATAACTATCCCCAGAGCAAAAGAGCTACTCATGACCACTCCCAGACTGGTATCGTTGGCAAGTTTTGTATCATTATTCATTTTAAAGACTGAATAAGCTCCTATCAGGCTAAAAATTCCGGCTCCAAAAACCAAGAAAAAAAGATTTTTAACCCCCACAAGTAAGAAAACCACTCCAATTCCCGGTAAAGCACTATGAGACATGGTATCGCCAATCAAAGACTCTTTTTTCAAAACACTAAAAGTGCCGACAAGGCCACTTAAGAAGCCGATTAGACTACTACCCGTTAAGATATTTCTGACGGTATAATCAGTTAATAAGTTATATGTTTCATTCCACAGCTCTATCATAATCCATTCTTTGTCATTTATTCTTGAACTAAGAAGTGTAATCTTCCTTGATATGTTTTTTGTAAATTATCATTAGTGAATGCTTCTTTAATGCTTCCGTAAGAAACAACTGTTTTATTAATCAACACTACTTCATCAAAATAGTCTTTCACCGAACCAAGGTCGTGATGAACCATGATGATTGTTTTTCCCTGAGATTTTAGATCCCGAATAACTTCTATAATAGCCTTTTCTGTTACGGCATCAACTCCGGCCATGGGCTCGTCCAAAAAAATTATTTCTGCCTTAGCGGCCAAGGCTCTAGCCAAAAACACTCTTTGTTGTTGACCGCCGCTCAATTCTCCTATCTGAGTATCAATATAATCCAACATTTCAACTTTTTTCAGGGATTCTTCGGCTATTTGTCTTTCTTTTCGTCCGGGGTATCTAAGCCAGCCAAGTTGATTATAAGTACCCATTAAGACAACTCCAAGCACATTAATAGGGAAGTTCCAGTCGACACTTTCTCTTTGCGGAACGTAGCTTATCATCTTTTTTGCCTTTTTTAGGTCTCTGTCGAAAATCAATATTTTACCTTGTTTTTTTTGCACTATCCCTAATACTGATTTAAGGAATGTTGACTTTCCGGCTCCATTAGGTCCAACTATACCCACGATTTGCCCCCTGTTGATTTGGAGGTTTACATCCTCGATAGCCAAAGTCTTTTGCAGGGGGTAATTTACGGAAATATTTTCAACTTTTAGAGCTACGGTCATTGTTATTTTGATTAAGATCAATGGAGTTTTTATAAATTATTATTCTGATATGTTTTCATTTTTTTCCTAAGCTGGATAATATTTGTTCAAGATAATTTAACTGACTTTTACTTATTTTAAGGAGTCAACAATTATATCTATGTTTGCTTTGTGCATTTTGGGGTATGTATCAGCTTCCTCGCCTTCTTCTCCAAGGGAATCTGAATACAATTCACCGCCAATTTCTACTTCTTGACCTTTGTCCTTGGCTGATTCTTGAACCGACTCAATAGTGCCGCCGGGTACAATATTTTCTACAAAGATGGCCTTTAGCTCTCTTTCTACTACAAAATCAGATAACTCTTTGATTACTTGCGGACTGGCCTCCGCCTCAGTGTTGGTTCCTTGGACTGACTTTACTTCAAAATCATACCTGATGGCAAAGTATCCAAAGGCGTCATGAGCAGTCAAAAGCACCCTTGATTCTTCAGGTATTTCTTCAATTCTTTCAAGTGCATATTGATAAGCTTCATCAATTTGACTTCTGTAATCTTCAGCGTTTCTTTGATATGTTTCTTTATTATCCGGGTCGATTTCACTAAAACCTTGTTCGATAACCTTTACTGTCTGTTTCCAAAGTAAAGGGTCGTTCCAGACATGTGGATCATATTTCCCTTCAAATTCTTCGGGTTCAATCAATTCGTCTGGATTAATACCTTCACCCAGAGAATAAGTCAGTTTGCCGTCTCTAGCCATCATTACCAAGGTGTCAGCCATTCTAGCCTCCAATTCCAAACCGGAGTAAAAAATTATGTCTGCTTCTTCCAATTTACTAACATCTCCGGCTGTTGGCTTGTAAATATGAGGATCTACTCCCACCTCCATTAAGTTTTCCAGTTCAATCCGATCACCTCCTACGTGTTCCACAGCGTCAGCAACTATGGTATTTGTGGCTACTACTTTAATTTTCCGCGAGGCTATATCGGAGTTATTCTCATCTTGTGAATTACTTTGTACTAAAACAAAAGCAGCTCCCAGGCTGATTACTACTATTCCTACTACGGCCAAAATTAAATAATTTCTCATACAATAAATACTTAATGTTTTATAATTAAATATAATGTTTTATATATAAAAACAATAATCATTTGTCAAGTTTTTTGTCATTAAGTGTTAATACATTCTTGACTTTTTCCATCTTTTAGTAGTAATAAATGCTTAAGAAATAAGCAAGTAAATAATAACTATGACAGCAAATTATTATGAAATGTTCAAGGCCTATGATATCAGAGGAACTTATCCCGAGTTAAATTACGAAGTTTTTTACTGGTCAGGTTACGCACTTATTACCGAGGTACTCAGGAAAGAAGGTTTATCCGAAAAAATCTGTGTTATGCGTGATCACAGGTATACTAGTCCGGAATTTTATAAGGCTTTTTACAATGGAATTTTGGACGCCGGTGGGGAAGTGGTTGTCTTGGAAGTCGGTCCGTCTGATTTGTTGTATGCGGCCTGCCAGTTGTTTGACTTGCCCGGAGCTATAGTGACAGCCAGCCATAACCCCAAAGACGATAACGGCATAAAAATAGTCAAGCACATTCCGCAAATGCTTGGATTAAGTGACGGTTTAGACAAGATTAGAGACTTTGTACTACCCAAACTTGAAAACCAAGAGAAACCAAGCCCGGATAATTTTAAAACTTTGGAAGAAGATACTGAGAAAAAACAACAAGTTTTAGACTTTTATCAAAATACAATTAAAAAAATCGGTGAACTGGAAGTAGTTGATTCAGCTTTAGAAAAGAGAAATCAAAAATTAAAATTAGCTGTGGACGCCGGTAACGGAATGGGTGGCTATGTAATGGATATTCTCAGTAAGATGTATGAGAACATTGAGTTTATTCCCCTTTATTGGGAATTGGACGGCACTTACCCGAACCATCCGGCTGATCCTCAGAATTTTGATAATTTAAAAGATTTGCAAAAGACAATTTTGGATCAAGGTTGTGATTTTGGTTTTGCTTTTGACGGAGATGCTGATAGGGTTTTTTTCGTTGATGAAAAAGGTGAGGTAGTGCAGGGAGACTTTTTGGTAGCCGTCTTTGCCAAGGAAATGCTTCATGATTATTTTAAATCCGGTGATTCCAAGAACAATCCGGCGGTAGTATCTGCCCAGCCGGGAAGCTTGTGTGTACCACTTGAGGTTTATAAAAATAATGGTATTGCAGTTCCGTCCAAGCAAGGTCATACGGCAATAAAAAATAACATGGAAGAATTTAAGGCTATTTACGGAGGTGAATTTTCGGGTCACCACTATTTTGGAGATTTTTCGTACATGGATAGCGGAGTTTTAGCTGCAGTTCTAATGATCAAAACGACGGTAATCAAAAATTGCTCTTTGTCTTCTATCTTCGCTCACTTGAGAAAGCAGTATTTTATAAGTAATTTAATGAATATTAAAATCCCGGAAGGTGTTAATTTTGAAATTATCAAAGAAAGAATTGAAAAGGGCTTTCCCGAAGCTACAATTAGCTATTTTGACGGAATTAGTGTCTTTTATGATGATTGGAAGTTTAGTGCCAGGCCATCCAATACGGAACCGGTGATGAGGTTTATTTTGGAAACTCATTTTGAAGATAAAGTTCAAGAAAAAATTGAGGAAGTGAAGAAGGTGCTTGCTTTTGACTTCTAGTAAATCAAATTAAAAAAAGTTTGAATGATTTGAGTTCCGGCCATCTTCCTTGAGTTAATTTGAACCGCAAAAACAAGGGTATTTTAGTTTCATTTGTTGATTTTTGAAGGTTATTACGAGTCATGGACTTGACTTTTTAAGATTATTACTTGATAATTTGTTTAATTTATAAACAATAATTATTTTAATATGTTTTCCAAAATTGAATTACCTTACGAATTTAAGGCTTTAGAACCACACATTGATGCTACTACTATGGAATTGCACTATACAAAGCACCATGAATCATATGTTGTTAAACTAAATGCAGCAGTAGAAAAACAACCGGAATTATTTGAAAAAGACTTAATCAAAATTCTGGCCGATCTTGACTCTGTAAATCCGGAAATTCAAACCGCTGTTAGAAATAACGGAGGTCAAGTTTTTAACCACAACCTCTTTTGGCAAGTAATGTCTCCTAGCGGCGGCGGTGAGCCTAGTGGACAGATAGCAGAGGCAATTAATCAAACCTTTGGAAGTTTTGATGATTTTAAAAAGCAATTTGAAGCTACCGCAGCTACCAGATTCGGTTCCGGATGGGCCTGGCTTTCAGTGGATTCTAATAAAAAACTAATAGTAGAGAGTACGCCCAATGGAGATAATCCATTAATGTTTGGCAGAGTACCAATTTTAGGATTAGATGTTTGGGAACACGCTTATTATCTCAAATATCAAAACAAAAGACCGGAATATATTTCCGCTTTTTGGAATGTACTTAATTGGGGTCAAGTAGAGCAAAACTTAAAGAATGTGTAAATGATTGGATAGCATATCCTTTAATTATTTTCACTTAATATCTCTGGGCACCGAAATCGGTGTCCTTTTATTTAATTTAGTTGACTCGCAAAATTCAATCAAAAGTATTTAATTTGAAGTTTGACAAGCAGATGAAAATAGGTCAAAGTTGTGCAAATTTGTTAATCTTTGAATAATAATCATATAAATTATGACATCAAAAAAAGGTAATTCTTTGGATCATTACAAAAGTAACCCATTTACCAGAGAAGAAAACGAGTTACTTACTTCTGGAGTTTTAGGTTTCATGCAAACTATTAAACTTTCCTGGTACTTGCTAAGAAGAGATTTTGCCAGAGGGTTTGCTATTCCATGGGCTTTACACTTTTTATTAGGAATTTTCTTAATGATAGCTATTTTTGTTGCTATTATTATAATATTTATTTTATTTTTACTTTTAAGTGCTGTATTTAGCGGAGGACTAGAGGAGTTTAATCCGGGAATCTTCTTTTTTGTTCTTATCACCGGGTTAATTATATACATTTTTCTTTTGATTGTTTATTCTGCAGCCTCTTTTTATATTACATTCAAACAACAATATATTCTTAATCACACTGAATATGAAAGTATTCTCAAAACACCTGAAGTCGGAGGTTTCGGTAAAAAAATACTTAAGGCTATTTTGGCCAACATTATAATCTATATTCCGATTAACCTGCTAACAATTTCTCTAATTTTACTTGGGGTTGGAATAATTGCCTTTACTTTTGAATCAGAGAATCCACTGTTGATTGGTTTAGGGGTTGTTGTATTTTTGCTTGGCTTAATCGGTCCTTTAATTAATTTATTTATTGCAGGATTTTTCTGGATGTATGAACAGTTGATTATCTAAGAAGATCTCGGAGTTTTGGAATCGCTCAAGACTTCTTATGGGATTATGAAGAATTATTTTTGGCAGAATGCTTTAAGATGGGTTATTTTTGCCTTAATATTCTTCTTCCCTCCTATAATTGTAAGCTTCGTGCAGAATATATTAACAGAAATAGTTCCGGAAGACTACTATTCTATAATAATATTGCTGACGCTCTTTGGAACTCTGTTTAATTTTATATGGGGATTTATTAGTTGGTTTTTTGGGACGTCTTTTTACTACGTCAGTTTTTATAATATTCGTAAGCTTTATTTGGAAACAAAAGAGGGGATTTAAAATTCCACGTCTATACTACTTACGTCTCTGAGCCTAATCGATTCAATACTGTCGGGATTGTATGAATTGTATAATAGGGCAATGATCTGCTCTGTATTTAATATCTCGCATTGCAAATCCAAGGAGCCCAATTTTCCCTTTATTTCATCAACTCTACTCATTAGCTTTTTTCTATTTCTCAAAAATTCTTCTTGCTTGAGTTTAAAAACGGAAGTAGGGTTGAGTGAACGAAAAAATCTTCCAAAAAGGCTGTCACTAAGACTTACCGGTTCGTAGCCGATAATTACGTAAAATTCTTTATTCATAATATTTACTTCGTTGAGCATCTCCCTGATATATTCAATGTATTCTTGCATTTTAATTCTTAAAAGGTCATTCATCTGCTTGTCTTCCAATTGTTTCAATTTATCTATATATGGACTTAAATCAAGCTTTCGGCTTTGTACCAGTATTTGTACGGGAAAGGAAAGTGAGTTGAGAAGACCCTGAAACTGTCCGATTATCATGTCCTGTTCCTCACTGCTTTTTAAAGCGAAATTTGCTGATGATACTGCAATAACAGCTCTCATTTGTTTTTCTCGGAGTACTATAACACTATCTTTAACTTCGGCAACTTCAACAAAACTTAAAGAGGAGTTTTTCCTTTTTTGGGTTCGTGCCTCACTCATATTATCTGGCGGAATTTGTTCCTTATACTTCAATAATACCAGACCGATTTTTTTTTGACAAGCACTTTAAATTCCTTTACACTTTATATATTGAGTAAAATAAATAAAAACCAAAATAAAAACAGCTGTTATGCCCAACTTTGGAAGCAACAAGAATCGAAATAATTTTGTACCACCTGCCGGAAACAATCCTAATTCATACGATCCAAATGGTTATCAGCCTCAAGGAGGTTATGGTTCCGGTCAAAACGGGTATGATCCATATG
>CAYSWH010000032.1:10229-20749 GCA_964434775.1 uncultured Candidatus Saccharibacteria bacterium
ACAAGGCTATGGTGATCAATACGGGCAACAGTCAGGATATGATTACGGGTCTCAGCAGAGCAATCAGTCGGTAAACCCTACTCCTCCCAATTACCAAGACTCTTATTCCAATTCAGGTAGCCAGACTCAGGGGTATTCAGATCAATACAACCAAGGCTATGATTATGGAGGAAGCAGCCAATCCGGTTATCAGCCTCAAGGAGGTTATGGTTCCGGTCAAAACGGGTATGATCCATATGCCGGAGGTCAAAGTCAGTCAGGACAAGGCTATGGTGATCAATACGGGCAACAGTCAGGATATGATTACGGGTCTCAGTCGTCTACAGGTGGTGGCGATTATGGCTCAGGTGCTGCTGGGGGTGCTGGGGGATATGGAAGTGCCGGTGCTCAAGATATTGATTATGGTTCTTCCGGTCAGTTTTCCAATCCTGCTCAGACCGGAGATAAAAATAATAATCCACAGTACAACACCTTTCAAGAAAAAAAATCCGGGAATAAAAAGTTTTTATTTTTTGCTGTCGGAGCAGTGTTATTGCTCTTAATTGTTGCAGCTGTTCTAACTTATATCAACTTTGGTTCAGGTAACGGTGATAGTATCAATGACACAATCAACAATCTTACAAATAATGGAAACGACACAAGTTTGCAGCAGGGTCAAGAAAGTACCAAGGAAATTATCGATGCTGAAATGACGGGTGGAGAACAAACCCCGGCTACAAAAGCTATTGTAAATACAGACAAAATTCTTCCGGCGGATTGGGTTGTAAAAAAATTCAGTATTTCTTATAGAGATAATGAAGGAAATTGTACAAAAGAAAATGTGTGTGGTCCGGACAGTGATCCTGATAAGGACGGACTTGTAAATATTTATGAGTATAATTTGGATACAGACCCGATGGATGCTGATACAGATAAGGATAAACTGGCTGATGGAGATGAGGCTTTTGTATTTTACACTAATCCTAAATCTACAATTAGCGGCACCGGGACAACACGAGACGCAGATTCTATAATTGTTTGTTTAGATCCTTTAACCGGAGAAAAATTTACTGACGACAGACTGGATGAGATTTCTTCCAAAGTAACCTTGAACCCTCTTAATCCCAAAACTATTGAAACTTTTAAGAAGGCCGGAGCTTCAGAAGAGGATATTACGACAGGGTATCCAAGTGATAAATGCTCTGAAGACAGCAATCAGGACTCCAATACCCAGGATAGTGAACCAGCAAGTTCTTCTGATTCTGATGAGTCAAGCGGTGAAGATTTGAATAGTCAAAGAAGCGATCCGGTTTTAAATAATAATTAAATTCAAAACAATTCTAAATAAGAGAAGTTGAGGTTTATTGGATTTTCTGAAGAGAAGAGAGAAAGCATATGTGCAATAAATTTTAGTTATTTAAATAACTATTTAACTTCTCTTCAAATTCACTTTTGGTTTCTCCTCCTTCCCACCAATCAAGAATTTCTTCATCTCTCATAATAAGAACGGTTGGTGTACCTGTAGTTTCTCCTTCAGGTTTTCCTTCAGGCTGACGTTCGTTTGACGGAAACTCAGCTTGTTTGAGATCTTCCAGATCAGTACGGACAATATTTTTTATCTCACTGCTTCCTCTATCTTGTTTCCATTTATCTTGGTCTATATCAAGTTGTGAAGCCCAGCTTTCCAGATTTGAATTGGATAAATCTTCCTGGTTTTCAAAAATCAGATCGATATAATCTATAGCCTTCTCTTCATCTTGTAGGGCCATAGCTTGAACAGAGTAAGCTGCTTCGTCAGCAAAAGGATGGATATCCAGCGGATTATGTTTGTATACAAATTCCACTCGGTCGTTGTAATCGCTTTTTGTTTGATTAAATATAGGGTGAAAAGATTTACACGCCGGACACTGAAAATCAGTAAAATAGACAACTCTAAGATTATTCTCATAATTTCCCGAGTCAATATTCTCCTCTCTAACCAAATCAGGCTCAAAAGTGTAGTTTTCAGGACCGGAATTTCTATTTATCAATAGATATACTCCTACGAGACCTAAAACTGACAATAAGCCGACTCCGGCAATTATAATTACTTTAAACTCCTTTAAAGTGTTGATTAATGAGGGGTTGCTATAAGATTCAAATTTTTCAGTCATATTTTTAGTTTAGAAATTAAACTAATTATCTGTTTTTTTGGCGATATTGTCAACAAGTAAATTCTCTTCAGAAAAGGTGATCTTTGTTCAGTCCTTGTTAAAACAACAAAACTATGCTATGGAGGATATTGGATACTAAATTAGTTTTCATGAGATCGACAATTAAAATAGTGATTGCAAGTTTGTTTTTGGCTAATGTATTAATGAGTATTTTTACTGTTTCAAACTATACTCTGGCAAAAAACCAAATCAGGCAAAATATTGACCAAACCAGGGAAACACTTTCTTTGGCACAGAATTACGGGTATCAAGGAGAAGAAGTAATTTTGATAGAAGAATTGAAAGTGAGGTCTGAAAAAACATACTTTATTTCAGATTTAGAAAGAATTAACAGTCAATTTAACTCATTAAATAATCAATTGGAAGAAAACCTTTATCAATTAAAACGGGAAGAATTGTTAATCCGGATTACAAGTACCAATGATTTAGTAATTAACCCTCAAGCCGAAGAAGTTGGTAGCTATAATGACACTGTGGAAATAAAGAATCGGGCCGAAGAGGTAGTGTCAAACGAATCGGAATTAGAGGTGATTAGTCAGACTATCAATGACTTATCTCAAGTAAGCGAGGAGCTGCAAACAGATTTGGAAGAACATAAAAGATATATTTCAATTAAAAGAGTAAAAGATGCCCTAGAAACTATTTCCGACCTTCAGGCCTTTTTTCAGGAAAATAAGAAATATGTGGAAGGTGAATTTACAGTTTCTTTAGTCGGAACCAAACAAGAAGCTGAATTATTAGTTTCTATGGCAGAAAATAAAGAAGTAGGCTCTTTGGATATTTCTCAGAAATATGAAGAGAAAATTTTACCGGTTGTTGATCGAGCCTTAGTCCAGAAAAACCTTGTGGAAGAGCAAAAAAGAATTGAGTTGGAAAAGAAAATAGCAGAACAAAAACGTTTGGAAGAAGAAAGAAGGAAAATAGCAGAACAAAAACGACGTGAGCTGGAAGAAAGAAAGAAGCGGGAAGAAAAAGCTTACTTGGAATCAATTCGTGTGGCGGCACCACCTTCCCCAATCAAAGGAGAAAATAAGTTGATTTATATAAATTTATCTACCCAGATGTTATACGCCTATCAACAAGACATTCCTATCTTGGCTTCGCCGGTAACCACGGGAAAAGATATTACACCCACACCCAGCGGAACTTTTGCAATTTATTCCAAGCAGACTAATACCAGCCTAAAAGGTTATGATACTAATGGTGATTGGTATGATCTGCCTGTTAAATATTGGATGCCGTTTTATCAGGCCAACGGGATTCACGATGCTTATTGGAGATCTGTTTACGGGACTGGAGATTATCACGACAGAGGTAGTCTTGGCTGTGTAAATACGCCATTGAATGTAGTGGCCTGGATTTACAATTGGGCACCGATCGGTACTACGGTGCATGTAAATTAAAAAACTTGCAAATATCCTTACTTTCACCTGTATTTTTGGTATTATTGTCAGTTTTTGAGTATTCACCGCAGAAGGTAGGTAAGAACAAATAGACGACAAAAAAAATGAACACACAAAAAATTATGACTGCAGCAATAGGCACAAATACAGTAAGATATTTTGATCTGGAGACAATGTCACTTTCTATCATTAAGCAATTTCAATCACCGATTAAAAAATTCCTGTCAAATATGGTCACATTTTTAATAAAGATGATACTTACTTAATGAGAATATGAGTGTCCTCGAGCAGGATTTTGAAAATGTTTGGAACAAGTATTTCCCAAGTTTTTCGAGTACTTCTATAGGCGAGTTAATTCCTGAGAGGTCGTGGAGGACTTGACCGGTGTGGTTTATGACCGCCTTTATTAAAAAAAATTATCTCAGGAAGACTTGCAAACCCCAAAGGCTCTCTTAGGCAAATAGCTCACAATCAATTGAACAACTTCATTAGAAACAAATCCAAGAGACCGGTTACAGTGGGTTTTTCTGAAAAAGATATGCAAATTTTAGGAAAAATCGGAAAATACTTATTCGGATAGTTATGTTTTATAACTGAGGAGTTGATCAAATGTGCAATACAAGGAAGGGAGTTAATGATTATGGCATGATGAGATTCTGGAAACCATTTACGGAAGGTTTGAAATTGATATTTTTGCATACAAGTTTTCGAATATTGAAGAGTTTAAAAAATCAAACGAAAATTCTTATTATGGATAATTTTTTGAAGGATATGTTTACGATAGTAACGATTATCTGATTCTAAAATATGATGTGGAATCTCAAGATAAAGAATCAAACAGGAGCATTTCATTATACTGAACCGGAACATGTCGGAAATGTAAGTCAATGGTTGAGTTTAATGCATATGTCAGAGTTCAGAAAGATGGTCAATTCCAACTCTCTTCAAGGGAGGAAGAGGCTGATATCATAATGTTGGTTACATCTATTGAGAGTAAATAGAAGTTAGGATTTATGGCAGTTCCAACCAGGCGAGGGCAAGAGCATCGGCAGCATCGTCAGGCTTGGGGACAGAGTCGAGGTTGTAATATTTTTGAACCATGGATTGGACTTGGTGTTTTTGGGCTCTGCCATATCCACAAAGGGTTTGTTTAACCTGCAGGGGAGTTTTGGTAATGACTTCTATGCCGTATTTTGCCAGTAAGTATATAATTACGCCCCGACTTTGGGCAACACTGATGACTGTTTTGGAATTTTTAAAAAAGAAAAGATCCTCGACAACTGCCTTTGTAGGGTTATACTTTTTTATCAACATTTCAATATCCCGACCAATTTCCAGAATTCTTTGAGGCATCATCTCGGCAGGCAGCGCCTGAGTTCGTAGAATGCCGTAATCTTCAATTTCCGGTGCTTTTTTATGACCCTTAACAAAGGCATAACCTACAGTAGCCGTTCCCGGATCAATGCCGACAATCATAAACTATTCAGACTTAGACATTTTGAAAGTGAATAAGTACATTAAGATAAGAGGTCCTAAATTCCAGATCCAGGGGACAATTGCCCAGGTGTTGGCTTCTTCAACGGAATTATAATTTGTAGAATAGGTATGTTTAGCCCCATCCAACAGTTTAATTACTTCAGCCGGCATCCATTTGGTTGGCATGGGCTGGGAAAAGGCCTGATTAAGAAGATAGATGTATGCTCCTAGAACAATAATTATTAAAATAGCGTGCTGCCAAATTGGAGCCCCTTCTTCATGAATATAAAAACCTAAGGGGTCGGTAATAAACTTTTTAATGAGAAGTGTAATTATAAAACAGGTAAGAAAAAAACAAAGCCAGAAAATACTATTAGCCGAACTTTGGTCTACATTAATACCGAGTCCGGTAATCATCGAGCTGTAAATCCAGCTGGACCAATTAACTACGATGCTGCCGACAAGCTGAAAAAGAAAGAAGGAAAAAATACCTGCAATGTAAAATCCGGAAATGTTTTTTCGGCTTAGTTTGAAATCGTCCAGCATATTCTATTATACAGTTTTTGTTGCTATTTATTATTGAAAGAAAAATACCTGTTATTATAAATCACAGGTGCTAGTTTGTGTCAAGATTAAGTGATTCCAACATTCTTTTTTGATATCCTTCGTCTACTTCCTTCCAGGCTGTTTCTTTTTCTTCATCATCCAAAACTTGTCTGGAAATGTAAACAAAGAAACCTTGGTCAGTATTAAATTTAGGTATCATAAGTGTTCTTATAATATATTGATGGTTGTTATGAGTAGAGTGAAAATCTCTGCGCAACAGTTCTTGGTCTTTCCAGAGGTACAATTCATCATTTATTTGCTCGGACTCATCATATTGCTCTAAATATGAATTTGATATCCTATCAAGATCAGCCGCCAAGTCATAATAGCTTTCTTGAGTAATAGATACTTCACCGGTATTAATTGTAAGGAAGCCTACGCTGCGGTATATATTATCCAAAAAAAGATCTCGATCATGATTTACCCGATCATAGAAGGTTACATATGTGGTACTTATTTCTTGATTTTCGTTTTTAGGTAATTCAGTGCAATCTCTTGGCTCATAAATGTTGGGGTATTCCAAAGTAAACTTCTTTATTTTCATTTCCTCAATAGTATTTCCGCACTTGGGATTGCTTGTATAGATCTCCCATTCTATTGTTTCTGGATCCGAACTAACTTTATTTTCAACTTGAGCCTGAAAATATGAAAACAGTAAAAATCCTGCAACGGGAATAACAACTACAGGAAAAATAAAAGCTGAAATCTTTATAATAGTTTGTTTATCAGTGGAAAGCTTCATACTAAAATACAAATATTTTATAACCTACAAAATTAATGACCAAAGTAACTCCGACAGTTCCCAACTTTACTATACTTGCCCACCTCTTTTCATCCAAGCTGATTAAATTCTTAATTTTTCGACTTCTTACAAACCTATTATATACTTTTTCTTGAAATAGGATTAAATATTTGTCTTTAGCGTAGATATTAACTAGAGCCGTGGAAATTAGTAAAGAAAAAAAAGTAATTACAAAATAGGTCACGATACTTGGGTTCTCGTTACCTCCGCGGAATGTAAAATGAGAATTTAAAAAGAAACTGGTTACATTGGCGATTGTAAAGGCTATAAAATGGCTAATTGCGGGGACATTAAAGTATTTAATACTTCTGACTGCCTCTAACTTGTCTAAAGAATTTATAAGTATCCAAAAGATGGTAAAGTCAAAGAAGGTATTCCAGACACCTACTCCCGCAAAAATAATTATTTGTACAATAAATGCTTCGGTGATCATTTTATGTTTTATTCTATAGCGATTAACTCACCTCTTGTAAGCCATCTGTCAATTACACTTGGGCTTTTGACAATTGAAGTTTGTAAAGTAACCACTCGTTTATCTCCAAATCTTTTGTAAGCTTCACGCATTGATTGAAGACTGTCAACATTAGTTAGTTCAAAAGCTTCAAACACTCTGAATGTGAGCTTCCTGCCTTGATAATCGTAGATTACAAAAATATCTCCGGCTTGACTAGCTCTTTCAAGGGGTTTGAAAATATTGTTATATTGGCTACTAACACTGGCGTAATTACTACTGTGTCCTACAATATAAGAGTTTCCTATTTCACCGGGTAGGGGGGTGGTGTAGAGATGAACTATTCCATACCT
Source organism: uncultured Candidatus Saccharibacteria bacterium (assembly GCA_964434775.1). Lineage (GTDB taxonomy): Bacteria > Patescibacteriota > JACMRA01 > JACMRA01 > JACMRA01 > CAYSWH01. Next base: position 17,513 of record CAYSWH010000032.1, read on the forward strand.
CAATTTATCTTGAAAAGTAGAATTCAAAGCATTGGTATTTTTGTAGCTTCCATCCGGGTTAAATACATCCTCTTTGGCGCTGTAAACAATAGGCACACTTACACCGAATTTGGGGTAAAATAAATAATTGGTCTGTGTTTGGTTGTTATCTTCCCGATATGTTGGTTGAGGGTAGGGAGAACCTTGGTTTCCTTGAAGATTTTGTGCATTTTCTGGGTCAGTTGGTTGTCGAGGTTCAAGATCCTTTTGTGCAATGTTTTTTTGTGACTCCTTTGGCTCTTCGGCATTTACATATCCGGTAATTATGTCAGTGGCCAAATCAGTTCGAGGTATATTTTTTTTACCCGAAATACCCAATGTCAATAATGACCCTTCTACAATTAAAATTAGAGCTAAAACCAATAAAGTTCTCGTTATAAAAGTTTTTGAGGACATAATCTTTATTTATTAATTGCTCTTTTCCGGAACCAACTCTCCTCTGGTTAGCCATCTGTCTATAACTGTGGGACTTCTTACAATAGAAGTTTGTAAGGTAACAACTCTACGATCTCCAAAGCTCTTGTAAGCTTCACTGCTATCATCTGCTTTGATTTCTTTGGTTTCAAATACGCGGAAGGTTAGTTTTCTTCCTGTCATATCGTAAATAATAAACTCATCACCGACACTACTTCTTCTTTCCAGGGGTTTGAATACTGAATTGTAAGGGCTAATAATATCGGCATAATTACTACTATGGCCAACAATGTAAGAGTTCCCAATTTCACCGGGTAAAGGAGTGGTATAAAGATGCACGATTCCATCTCTTAATTTAATTTGAATCGGAGAAGAGAACCTGTCGTTTAAATCCCTAGGGGCAAGGCTTCCGTCAGGTAATGTTTGGAAAAGATCTTCCTTGGTTGAATAAATGATCGGAACATCATTAATATTAAATCTTGGGTAAAAGAATTTGTTAATTAACTCCGGGTTTGAGGGTACGGGAATTATGTCGCTAAGACTAGGTTTTCTTTCTGCGGCATCATTTATATCAAAAGAAGGACTTCTCAAATCAAAACCGGGTTCCGGAAGTATTCTGTCGATGATATTGCCGTACCCGTCCAGGATTATTGTTTCGTTGTCTTTATATAGATAGAACTTTGGATTTGGAACATTTTCATCTTCCAAGGAAACACTTTTTGCTCTTACACTATAAACCAAAAAATTCTCGGAGAGGATATCAAAGTCACTTCGGTTTACCACGATTAAAAGTATCCCTGCCTTGTCGGCATAAACAGTAAATATTAGAAGAAAACTAACCAACAGACTATAAAACCTGTATCTTAGTTTCCATAAATATCTTAGTATTGAAGTGTTTGTTTTTGTTTTTTTCATATTGACCGATCATTTTCATACTTCTTCTTTAGTAGTTGTTGAGCTATATACCGGCATTGATAATTGTCTGAACGTCCTTTACGGCTATTAAAAGACCTAGTCCCAGAAGTAAAAGAAATGTAGCATTGATTATAACGGCTTCGAGTTTGCGATTTCTTTTTCCGAGAATATGATTTAAAGTAATTATTATGAATCTTCCGCCGTCAAGTGCGGGTATGGGAAGTAAGTTAAAAACAGCTAAGGAAACAGATATAGTTCCGATAAAATCCAATATACCTGCCATACCTTGAAAATCAAAGATTTTTGAACTGAAACTACTCACAGCCACAGGGCCGCCAACGGAATCTATGGCACTGCGGTCTTGTGACCATGGAAGGATCGCAATAACCACGTCTCCCAATATTTCGAAATTTGCAATGAAAATACTTGAAGTTCTGTCCCAGGCTAATAAAGTTCCTTCGATAAAGTTTTTTCCGCTGTATGTGACCGGATAACCAAATTGAGATATTCCAATGACAACTTTCTCATTGGTTTTTTGCGGAGTAATTGTAGTAGAAACAGTTTTACCGGATTCTTGTTGCTTATAGACAAGTTCGGTCTCTTGGTCTTCATATTCGGCAATAATATTGGAAAGTTCCTCTCTGGTTTCAACATTATCCAGATCGTTTTCGCCCAGTGAAATAATTTCATCACCTCCTCTCAAGCCGGCACTGTAAGCCGGGCCTTCTTCACTTACGGAAAGAACTACCAAATTGTCAGATTCTTTTGTTATTTGTGCTCTGGATTCCAATTCCTTCAAATCTTCAGGAAAAGCTAATCTTACAGGACTTCCGATAGCGTTAAAGAGCACGAAGAAAATTAGAAAAGCTGTGGCGATATTAAAAATTACACCTCCAAGAAGAAAAACGGTCTTGCGCGGCCAGCTTTTTTTGAAAAACACTTCTTCGGATTCTATAAGGTTTTCGTATTCCCAATCGATTAAAACTTCCAATTGTTTGAGAGAATCCAAATATTCTTTTTCTTCTTCCTTGGTTAATTTATCTTCTCTCTTCCTCATCTCTTCTACTTTTTTCCATTGGTCAGTATATTCTACGCTGTTGTCCTTCAAGAAAAATTTTAAATCTTTATTAGCCAATATCTCATCCAGTCGATTAATTATGTAGTCTTCTTTGGCTTTTTTAGGGTTGGTAGCTTGCAATTCGTTGGCATGGTCTATAGCATCATTATCTCCGAGTATCCTGACAAAGCCTCCAAGAAGAATGTAATTTAATGACCAAGTAATACCTTTCCATCTTTTGTATTTCCATCTCGGAGGAATTCCTACGCCAAACTCAAGTACTTTAATCCCAACCAGCCTGGCCATAAGTAGATGTCCGAATTCATGGATTATTACTAGAGGAACCAAAATTACCAGAAACCAAAAAATGATCGAAATGATTGAAATAATTATTTCCATATTTTTTACTATCTTTCATAGTATTTGTATATATAAAAGGAAACTCTAGATGCTTTTAATTGTCAAGAAAAACGGCAGAGCATTTCGTTTGCATTTTCCGGTTTTTTTTGACCAATCTTCAGCGAAATATAAAAATATATATTTTAAGTACTGTTTTGACGAAAAATCATATATATCACACAATTTATAAGCGATAAGCACCTTATACAAAAACATAAATTAATGTACAGATTTTATCTCGTAAAAAGACACTTTCTATTTAGTTTAGTGTTGGTATGTCTTGTAATATCGGGTTTGGCAGGGACAATTCTATATAATGACATGAACAACCGGGCTAAAGCAGCCATTGCTAATGATATTGATAGCCCCCCAACATCAATTTACAACGATGCCTATAAATATGAAAACGGTTT